>CALGMJ010000098.1 GCA_937958875.1 uncultured Verrucomicrobiales bacterium
CTCGATGGCTCCATCGTTTCCGATACGCTTGATAAGGTCGGCATCACGGTGAACAAAAACTCCATTCCGTTCGATGAAGCAGGTCCGATGAAGCCAAGCGGGATCCGGATCGGAACTCCTGCCGTGACGACTCGCGGCATGGAAGAAAATGATGTCGTGCAAGTTGCGGACCTCATTCATGAAGCGCTCGAATCTCGTGAAGACGAGTCCAAGCTCGCTGAGATCAAAGAGCGAGTCTTTGCTTTCAATGCAGCGTTTCCGCTGCCTTGGTAGATTGGAAAATCTGAACTCTTTTTAAAGCCGTCGCTCTACTTTAGGGTGACGGCTTTTTTCTGATGTGGGGAACCGCAAAGACGCGAAGGCGCTAAGAAAGATGGAGTTTGCTAGCTGCTACGCGATTGGTAGACATATTTAGGATGACGATTCGTGACTATCGAGAAGGTGATCATTTCGCAGTTGCCGAAATTTTTCCGAGAGCTGTCCATGAGATCGCGTCTCAAGTTTACTCCCAAAAACAATGTGAGGCGTGGTCGGCTAGGGAACCGAATCCAGAGCATTGGAAGAAACGATGTGAGCAAAAAAGGCCCTTTGTTGCAGTAGTGAATTCACAAATAGCCGGTTTTCTAGAGCTGGAGCCAGATGGGCATATTGACTGTGCTTACGTTAATCCAGACTATCAGCGTCAGGGAATCATGACTCAGTTAGTCCGGCATGCGTTAGAAGAGGCATCGAGGATGAATTTATCTCGTCTTTACGTCGAAGCCTCGATTTGCGCAAAGCCCTTATTTGAGCGCGAAGGTTTCGTAGTGGTTTCTGAAAAAAATGTAAACATTGGTGGGGTAGAGCTTTGTAACTTCGATATGGAGCTCAGAGACATTTGCGTTGAATAGATATCATTTTTATTGACGAATTTTCATTTATGAACATGATTCGCGGCCTGATGCAAAAGACGTCAACGAAATCCATTCTATCAAGCCTCCTTTTTGGGGATTTGATCGCGTGTTCGTGGCGTGACCTTTCCCTAAATCATGGCGGTACGAATTCTCTTCGTCAGCCGATTCATGCGGGGCCGGGTAGGCATCAACTAGTTAGGATCTAAAGCTCATTATTTAGTCCACTTTTTCTAAGTTCTACCAGTCCCGCCACCTTCTCTGAGGTGTGCGGGTTTTTTTATGTCCTGAAAAGACTCATATCTTCCCATGAATTCACAAACAATTATTCCCCCTATACGGGGGAGCTTGATAGCTGAGCTAAAGCAATTACCCAGACCCTTTTATCTTTTGATGGCAGGATCATTTATTAATCGCTTTGGCCACTTCGTAATCCCATTTTTAGCGATCTATCTTCGGCAGCTGGGCTTTCCCTCTTCCGTGACTGGTTATACCTTAGCCGCATATGGTGTGGGAGGGTTCGTTGCATCTATTCTGGGCGGTTATCTGGCAGACCGGATCGGGCGAAAGCCGACTTTACTGATTTCGTGCTTTGGTGCGAGCGGAGCCATGTTGATCCTCAGTATGGCCGAGAGTGTGCTGGCCTTGGTATCCGGGACCTTTCTCTCAGGGCTCATGACGTGCATGTATTACCCGGCGAGTAGTTCTCTGATCGCAGATTTAATTCCGCTCCATTTACGGCTGCGTGCTTATGCCGTGCAGCGCTTTGTCATCAATCTCGCTTTTGCTCTCGGGATGACGACGGCAGGCTTAGTTGCGAGTAGTTCTTTCTTTTTTCTCTTCATTGCGGATGCAGTAACGACGGCAATTTTAGGAGTTATCGTACTCTATGGATTGCAGCGCGGCATTGGAAAGAAATCAAATGAGGTCTCCGCAGGATGGAAGGTTGCTATCGGTTCGATTCGTAGAAATGGGCCATTTATTCGGGCGGTGTTTTCCACCCTGATTGTTGCGATCATTTTCTGGCAGACTAGTAGCACCTTGGGTTTACAGGTGATCGAGATTTCTGGTTTTGATGAAAAGACCTTCGGTTACCTCTTGGGTTTGAATGGCATCATGATTGTGTTCATGGAAATTCCCTTAACGAACTGGACTCGGAAGTATGACCCTCAGTTGATGATTGGGATTGGTAATGCCTTGGTCGGTCTAGGGCTGGCACTGATTGCGCTGAGTGGCAGTCTGGGCATGTTGGTGATCTCGATCATCGTATTGACGATCGGAGAAATGGTAGCTTCGCCTGTGTGCAGTAGCTATGTCGCAGGCTTAGCACCTGAAAATATGAGGGGACGGTATATGGGCGTGATTGCTTTTAGCTGGAGTGCAGCCATCGGATTAGGTCCGATGATTGGGCTACGTATTTTTGCCTATAGTTCCCATCTTCTTTGGATTCTCTGTGGCGTAGCAGGCCTTCTTTCGGCATGGATCATTCTCGTGGGGAGGCCTTCGCAGGAAACTTCTTTGGAGTCAGTGAATCGCACAGATTAGTCTTCATAAGCTTTCCGGTGGTATGCTTTGGCTGGCTCTCTTGAAAAAACCGCTATGGTTAGACCTCGGTAGGTATTTTCGAGAGCCAGTTTCCCTCGAGTTTATTTTTGGAAGGAAATTGATAGCGAGTGGTCAAAGGGGGGTATTCCTATGTGGTGAACCAACTTAGGTAAATCACCAAGATGCCATTCTCATAGCCAATACTGATGTCCCTGCAATCTTGACTGTCAGCTGAATGGTTCTGCAAATGGATTGTGCCGTTGAGGGAATCAGGTTTCCACCACTCTCTATAAGTTGCAGGTCGATGGAAATCATTCATGATATTCCACCCACCGAATCCCTTGTTGAGATCTTTAAAGTCCTGCATAGTTGAGTCAGGTAACAACAACTTAGCGAATTGAGCCGGATCTCGACCTGCGGCATCGTAGAAGCATGCTCGGGTGACAGAATCCGGCATGACTACTCCAGTAGCATCACAAAGTAGTTCTAGGCTATTGGTTGAAAAAGAATCTCCAAGCTCTTCGCGAGGATTTCCGAAAGGGTCGCAGGAGACCAAAAGAATGCAGAGTATGGATGTGGCGAAAGTTTTCAAAGCGCAAGATTTGAGTTTAGCAGTGAAAAATTTACTGCCTCGTGGTCTACCACCAAAAGAACGATATCAAATCCTGAAGTCGTCTAAGAAATTTTTTAAAAGACCGTCAGAGGGCTCTACAAGTCAGCCTTAATGTATTTCTCAGGGAAAGAGGTCCATTTGCGGGGAGTCGACCTCAGGGAGGGCTTTGGCCGCTTTTGGTTTGGAGGATTTCTTTTTCTGGGTGTTTGGTTTGGTGGAGCTCATCTCGAGGTGGGAGAGAATTTCCTTGGCTCGTGCGATGATGGGTTTCGGTAAGCCGGCGAGGCGGGCGACTTGAATGCCGTAGCTTTTATCAGCTTGTCCGGGGAGGATCTTACGAAGGAAGATGATGTCATCATTCCACTCTCGGACGGCGACGTTGAAGTTAGCCACTGACTCTTTACTGGAGGCAAGTTCGCAGAGTTCGTGGTAGTGGGTTGCGAAGAGGGTGCGGCATCGTACTTCATCGTGAAGGTGCTCAGCGACCGACCAAGCGATGGAGAGGCCATCGAAGGTGGCGGTGCCACGGCCGATTTCATCCAGAATGACGAGGCTGTGCTCGGTGGCATTATTGACGATGAGGGAGGTCTCGTTCATTTCCACCATAAAGGTTGATTGGCCACGGGCGAGGTCATCAGAGGCTCCGACCCGACAGAAAATACGGTCGGTGAGCCCGATGTGGGCGTGCTCGGCAGGCACGTAAGCGCCGATCTGCGCCATGAGAGTGATAAGGGCAATCTGGCGAATGTAGGTTGATTTTCCAGCCATGTTTGGGCCGGTAAGGATTTGTAAGAGGGATTCCTCCGGGTCGATGAGGGTGTCATTGGGGACAAATTTCTCATCGATGAGAGTTTGTTCTAAAACGGGGTGACGGCCGTTGACGATCTGAAGGTGGCGAGATTGATCGAGAATAGGACGAGTGTGCTGAAAGAGTTGAGCCGTTTCTGCAAAGGCGATGAGGACATCGAGAGTGGCGAGGGCATCAGCGGTGGATTGTAAGCTGGCAAGGTGTTCGCAGACTCCACTCCGTAAAATAATGAATTCATCGTACTCGAGTGACTTCGCGCGGTCATCGGCTCCGAGGACTTTGCCTTCCACTTCTTTCAGCTCAGGAGTAATGAAGCGTTCGGCATTGGCCATGGTCTGCTTCCGTTGGTAATCATCTGGAGCTTGGTCGGCCTTGGCTTTGGTGATCTCGATGAAGTATCCGAAGACGTTGTTGAATTTAATTTTCAGGGTGTCGATGCCCGTTCTTTCGCGCTCGCTTTGCTGCATTTCAGCAATCCACTGCTTACCATCACGAGAGGCGGAGCGCAGTTCATCGAGGCTTTCGGAATGGCCATCGCGGATGATTCCGCCGTCTCGAAGTTGGGCCGGGGGTTCATCAACGAGAGCATTCTTAAGAGTCTGAACGAGTTCAGGGTGGGCTTCGATTCGCTGGAGAAGGTCAGCTCGGATGCCGGGTCCTTTCGGCTCATCGGCAATGGCTGCGAGATCTGCCAGGAGGGCTGGGATATGTTCGAGGGAAGTTTGGAGAGATTTCAGGTCGCGCGCATTTCCAGAGCCCTGTGAAAGCCGCCCGGTGGTGCGTTCGATATCACGGATGTTTTTGAGTGACTCCCGAAGTTTAGTGAGGAGATAGGGCTCAGCTAAGAGTGCTTCGACGAGATCGAGGCGAGCTTCAAGAGTGGCAAGATCCCGCAAGGGGTGGAGAATCCAGTCGCGAAGTTTTCGCGCGCCCATGGGGGTGCTGGTGCGGTCGAGCACGCCAAGAAGGGTGTGCTGTTTTCCAGAGCGCGATTCGACGAGGTCAAGATTCAGCTGAGAGGCGGAGTCGATGAGGATGTGATCGGCAGAATTTCGAACGGAGAGGGCGCGGAGATGATCACAGTTTCGCCGAAGTTGGTAGACGAGGTAGTGGAGGACCCCGCCAGCGGCAGAAAGGGCCGCAGACATGGTGCCGCAACCGAAACCGTCAAGGGACTGGACTTTAAAATGCTCTTTGAGCGTATGGGTGGCCTGATCGGAGAGAAAGGCGTAGCTGTCGTAGGGGAGGCCATTTCTGAGGCCGCCCAGTTCTTTGACCTGGTCTTCAGAGACGAGAAGCTCGGAGGGGGAAAGGCGGGCGAGTTCGTCTTCTAGCTGTTGGCGATCGGTGAATTCGGCGACGGTGAATTCTCCGGTGGTGTGATCAGCACAGGCGAGGCCAAAGCTGGGTTTCTTGGCAGTGCCGCCCGAGAAGACGGCAGCGAGATAGTTATGCCGGGTGTCGTCGAGTAGGGCCATGTCATCGACAGTGCTGGCGGAGATGATCTGGGCGATCTCACGTTCGACAATTTTTCCCTGCTGCGGCTCGCTGGTCTGCTCGGCGATGGCGACGCGCTTATTGGCTTTGATCAATTTTGCGATGTATCCCTGAGCGGCATGATGGGGGACGCCGCACATGGGGATGTCATTGCGCTTAGTGAGGGCGACGTTGAGAATACCGGCTGCGGCTTTGGCATCCTCAAAAAACATCTCGTAGAAATCCCCGAGCCGGTAAAGGAGGAGGATGTCGTCCGGTAAGGAGCGCCGCATGGCCATATACTGGGCCATCATGGGAGTGAGCTTCTTTTCGCCTGCCATTGGTGGGGAGGATACTGGCGCGTGGGTAGATGGGATCAAGGAAAGGATTTAGCGGGTTGAGTTTTTGCGGGGAATACGGGATGAAGGGGCTCGTGATTGATGGGTGGACGGAATGGCTTCTGGTAGGCGGGGCCGCGTTATGTGTGGGCTTGGGAAAGGCGGGCTTTTCTGGGCTGGGCCTGATTGCGGTGTTCATCATGGCAGAGCTATTCGGGAAGGCGTCGGTGGGGATTCTTCTCCCGATGCTGATCGTGGCGGATGTGAGCGTGTATCCGACTTTTCGAAATCATGGCTCATGGGGGCCGGTGTGGCGGTTGCTTCCTCCGGCTTTGGTAGGAATGACGCTGGGATTTTTTATCCTCGATTGGCTGCCTGAGTCCTACGCCAAGCCGGTGATTGGGTCGATGATCTTGCTCATGGTGCTTCTGCAGCTGGGAAGAAAGTGGAATGAAGAAATTTTTAGCAGGCTGGCTCACTCGACGGGTTTTGGCCTGGGAGCGGGAGTGTTTGCGGGCTTTGCGACGATGGTGGCAAATGCGGCAGGGCCGGTATTTCAGCTCTACCTGCTTTCTAAGAAAGTGCCTAAAATGGAGCTGATCGGGATTGGGGCCCGGTTTTTTCTCCTGATCAACCTGCTGAAGCTGCCCGTAATGGGAGGTTTATCATTTACCACGGCGGAAACCTTGCTGCTGAATTTAAAATTGGTGCCGCTGATTCTCACGGGAATCTTTTTTGGGAAGCGGCTGCTTAAGTTGATTTCGCAGCGGGTCTTTGAATGGATGGTGGTGGGTTTTGCGATTATCGCAGGGTTTCGCCTGATTTTAGTCTCCTGAAGGACGTTGCTCGATGACCCAGGCTCCGGCAGAGGCGGCGCGGAAATTTTCTGCTCCATGTTTTGGATTCTCTAACCACTCACGTTGAAGGTCCCAGAGTGCTTGCGA
>CALGMJ010000099.1 GCA_937958875.1 uncultured Verrucomicrobiales bacterium
CGGTAAAGTAGGAGCTAAAAGCTCCCACCGCTAGAATCAGTGCTGGGATGATGTAAATGGTCTTCTTAAAGACGCTCTGCCGGATCTTGCTGAGCAAGCTGGCTGGGGTAATATCGATGGTCGCCATGACCTCATCAAGCTTGGTGAGGACGGTGATATCCGCAATGAGAATCGCAAGCGGCTTTTGGAATTGAGGGATGGAAGCTGACTACTTTTTCTTCACGAGGCAGTAGTAGGCTCCGATCTTTTTCTCAGCATTTCCGAACCAGGGGGCGAGTTTGTGAGAACCTTTGGTGAGGTGAGTTTGAAAAGTCACTTGGGGTGCTAGCGCTGGGATCGGTTTTTGTGCCAGATCAACGCCATCAATGCGCAAAGTGGCGGTTTTTACGGCGAAGGCTTTCCCCGGGTGTGAACGGAATGCGCGCTGTGCTCCGGGGACATTTTCACCGGGAGGGAGGGCCGCGGAGATGGGGTGATTCGCTTCGAAGGGCCAGCGGCTCAAGGAGATCTCGTAAGTTCCATCGGTGATTACTTTGACCGCCCAGTGTCCGGTGTCATCGCCATGAAGGGTTCGAATTTGTTTTTGATTCCAGGGAGGGTCACTTTTTTGGATCCAGTCGTGACTGGTGAGATGGACGGTCGGGTAAGAGGGATGCCCGAGATGAATTTCGGTTGTCTGGGAAAAGGTGGGTTCAAGCTCGGTCCACCATTTTTCATAGAATGCTCTCATGGTACGAACCTGATCTGGGAACTGGTCAGCAAGGTTTGTTTTTTGAGCCGGGTCGTCTTTCAGATGAAAGAGTTTCTCCCCATTAATGAGGCGCCAGGAATTCTGCATGACGGAGGACTGCCTCCATTTAATGGGATCGCGTACGCGCTGAGAGTCGGTGATGAGAAAGCGATCAGAGGGAATTTTTCCAAGGGCATGACCATCGAAGGAGAGTTCGCTCGAGGTCTGGGTTAGCTCCAGCAAGGTCGGGACGATATCGACAGCGTGTAGTAAGGTAGAGACGGGGCGATGAGCCGCGTGGCCTCCGGCAGGCCAGTGGAGAAAGAAGGGAACGCGGTGCCCACCTTCTAAGGGACTGCCTTTCCCTCCTGACATTCCGGCATTGAAGAACTTCCACCCCGCTGAGGACCCATTGTCGGTGGTGAAGATGAAGATGGTGTTTTTGACGATCTCTAGCCTCTCTAGGAGTTGGCGCGTTTTTCCAACATTGTCATCAATGTTGGAAATCATGCCGTAAAAGGCGGCGAGCTGTTTGGGGAGACCGGGATAAAGGTCCAGGTAGTTCTGCGGGCAGTGGAAGGGGGAGTGGGGCGCATTGGTCGAGATGTAGGCAAAGAAGGGTTGTTCCTTTTGAGCGCATTTTCCCATCCAGCGGTGGGCTTGTTGGAAGAAGACATCGGTGCAGAAGCCTTTCGCAGGGACCGCTTTTCCATTATGGATGTAGGAGCCATCGAAGTAGGAATTATCCCAGTAATCAGGAGTTTGGCCCACGCCACCACCTCCGTGACAGTAGACCTCAGTGAAGCCGTGATCTTCAGGACGGTAGGGGTGGTTATCGCCGAGGTGCCACTTACCGAAGAGACCCGTTTCATAGCCGGCCTCTTGGAGGAGAGTCGCAATCGTCGTTTCATTTTCTCGGAGCATTGAGCGGCCATTGACGGTGTGCCAGACTCCGGTGCGGTTGCTCCAGTGGCCGGTCAGAAGAGAGGCGCGAGTGGGGGAGCAGGTGGGGGCCACGTGGTAGTCTGTTAGGACAGTGGATTCGCGCCACAGCTGATCTAGGTGAGGTGTCTTAATGACGGGGTTTCCATGGATCGCGAGATCACCATAACCCTGATCATCACTGATAATAAAGACGATGTTTGGCTTTGAGAAAAGCTGAGTCAGTGAGGCCAGAAAGAGAAGGATGATGAGTGGGGTGGTCATGGGGCGGACTGGGGTGCGTGGGAAAAATACCTTTAAGGAACGGGTTCTTTTTCAAATGATGAAAAGTCTTTTCACTTCAGGCTAGTATCGAGGGTGAGTCGATTTAGAGTTTCAATTCATGAAATGGACGTGGCTATATCTGTTTGCGCTTGCGCCATTGGCGTTTGCTGGCACGGGAACCATTGTGGGTGAAGTTCCGTTGCCTCAAGAGGTTCTGCGGAAGCGAATCGCAGTGGAAAAGTATACCGGTAAAATTTCGGGCAAGGTGGCAAGGCCACCGGCTCCGATAGCAGGAGTGTGGCTGACACAGAAGAAGCTCAAGGCGAGCAGTCCGTCCAAGAATCAGATTTTACATCAGAAGGATTATCAATTCGGAAAGAGCCTCATGGTCATTCCAAGAGGGACGACGGTGAGCTTTCCAAATGAAGATGCGGACCATCATAATATTTTTTCTCTTTCGAGGGCGAAGCGCTTTGATCTCGGTCGCTATAAGAAAAATGAAAAGCCGGTCCCGGTAGTTACGTTTCAAAAAGCAGGATTGGTCGAGCTGCGTTGTGAAATCCACGAGCACATGCAGGCCAAGATTTTAGTGGTCGATAGCCCTTATTACTCGGTAACTAATGAGAAAGGTCAGTTTAAGCTCTCTGGTATCCCGGCTGGGGTCTATACTTTGAATGCTCTTTTTGATAAAAAACGAAAGTGGACGACGACGGTAACCGTTATTGGAAATAAGACGACTAAGATTCAGCTTTCAGCCTTGAAGTGAAACTCCTCCCTCTCATCTGCTTCCTCACCTGCACCTTGCCTCTCGTAGGCGAGATGCCTTGGGAGTGGTCATTAAAGGGAGAGGTTGAGACAACTTTTTATCAGGTAGATGGGCCTTCGCCTTCGTTATTGAAGTTTAGTGATGGTGGCTTTTTGCAGACACGTTTCTCTCTTTCGTTTGATCTCAGGCCATCGGAATTTTTCTATTTTCATTCCAGAGCGCGGATCGATCGAGGGTTTGATCCGGGGGATAATCCTGATGGTGCACTACGGCTTGACGAGGTGTTTTTGCGTTACCGGCCCTTCGGTGACGCACGTCTGAATCTTCAGCTTGGAAAGTCTGCTACCGTTTTTGGGAACTACGTTTCTCGGCATGATTTTCATGATGATCCTTTCCTCGTAGCGCCTTTACCTTATGGCGAGATTTTGGGAGTAGCGGTGAGGAATCCAGCTGGAAATTCTCTGAGTAATATCGC
>CALGMJ010000100.1 GCA_937958875.1 uncultured Verrucomicrobiales bacterium
AAAGCCCTGCGCTATCTAAGCTGTGACCTTTAACATCGAGCCCGTTCAGGCACTCTAGCGATTGATCCATCGCTTGTGCGGGAGCAGTAGAACCGCTCTTACCAACGACTACTGCCGGCACACCAGCGACGGTATGGAACGGCTCCACATCACCGAGCACGACACTACCTGCGCCTACTTTCGATCCAGCTCCAATCTCGACTCGTCCAAGAATTTTAGCGCCCGCTCCGATGAGCACACCTGAACGGACGATAGGATGCCGTGCTCCCGTCACCTTTCCGGTTCCTCCCAGAGTGACTTCGTGCATGATCGAAACATCATCCTCTACGATGGATGTTTCTCCAATAACGACACTCGTCGCGTGATCGAGAAAAATTCCACACCCGATCTGTGCTGCCGGGTGAATATCGACTCCGAATACTTCCGAAGAAAGGCTTTGGAAATAGAGCGCCAGATCATGGCGGTCATTTTTCCAAAGCTGATGACTAAGACGATAGGTCGAAATAGCTAAAAATCCTTTGTAGTAAAGTAGGGGCTGAAGGACTGAGGTGCAGGCTGGATCTCGCTCATTGATCGCGAGCAAATCAGCAGCCATACTCATGACCAAGCTTGGATGGTCCGCGACCAGCTCCTGTAGGAGTGGCAAAATCTCTTCTCGAGTCAGATCTTCCCGTGCCAACTTTCGCGAGAGACGTGCAGCAATCGCGCCCCCAAGGCAGCTCCGATTAAGGAAAACATCTGCCATCAAAGCTGCCAATCGACGCTCGCGCTCACCTATCAGACTGGCTTCATTACGAATACTTGCCCAGACCTTAACCAGATCCAGCTTTCCATGAACGCATAAATGAGAGTCATCAGGACTCGCGCTCAGACTATTGGTGTGTTCTCCTTTCATCAGTGAGGATTTCGCAGAAACTCGATTACGCAAGCCGTGCCTTGGTTTATTTAGCCGTTCAGCACAATGGGCAATCTGTTGTCCGGGCGGACGATATTGCAGAGAAGGAGTCGATACCACCCAGTTTTTTAGCTCAAATCCTAAATGAGCTAAAACGCACGGGAATGGTCACCAGCCGACGCGGAAAAACTGGCGGCTGGCGGCTCACCGAAGCGCCGAATCAGACGACCCTTCTGGACGTGGTCGAGGCACTTGAGCCAGACACTCTCGGCATCTCTAGTGGGGGTAATGGTGACCCTGTCTCAAACACCTGGGAAGAAGTCCAGAAGGCAACTCGCAAGATCCTGCAAGCGGCTACCCTTGAATCCCTTGCCTCTAATTCAGAGCCCATGTTCTACATCTAGGCCTATGCTTTGAGCTGACCATTTCCTCTCACGCGATATTGGTAAGAGGTCAGCTCACGAAGCCCCATCGGACCTCGCGCATGAAGCTTATCAGTCGAGATTCCGATTTCGGCGCCAAACCCAAATTCTTCTCCATCACTAAAGCGGGTGGACACATTGTGGAATACACAGGCTGAATCGAGATTTCTAAGAAAGAATTCTGCCGCCTCACCATCTTCAGTCACAATCGTTTCCGTGTGCTGAGAACTATAGTGGTTAATATGTGAGATCGCTTCCACCATCGAAGGAACGACTTTTACAGAGAGGATGTAGTCGAGATATTCAGTTCCCCAGTCTTCTTCACTCGCTGCCTGAGCTTCGATCACTGAGCGGGTTTTTTCATCACCACGCAACTCGACATTCTTTACCGCTAGAGCAGCGGCAACTTTTGGTAAAAATTCAGCCGCAATCGCTTCGTCCACGAGTAGAGTCTCGAGAGCATTACAGACACTTGGCTTCTGCGTCTTGGAATCAACAACGATTCCTACAGCCATCTCCTGATCGGCAGCAGGATGGATGTAGGCATGGCAAATGCCATCATAGTGCTTAATCACTGGCATCCGTGCCAGTGAGACCACGGTCTCGATCAACCCTTTCCCACCGCGAGGAATGATCAAATCAAGATACTGATCCATCCCAGCCATCACCGCGACACTTTCGCGGTCAGTGTATGGAATGAGCTGAATCGCGCCTTCAGGCAGACCTGCTTTTTCGCCCCCATTTTGTAAGGCGGTGGCCAGCGCAACATTCGAGTGCAGCGCTTCTGACCCACCACGGAGAATGGTGGCATTCCCAGATTTCAGACAGAGAACTGCGGCATCACTAGTGACATTAGGACGGCTTTCATAAATGATCCCGATCACTCCGATAGGCACCCGAACTTGCTCGATTTCGATCCCATTCGGGCGCTCCCATTTTTCTAAAACCTCCCCCACTGGATCAGGCAGCGTGGCCACTTTTTCCACTCCCGCCGCGACGGCCTCAAGGCGAGCCTCATCAAGACGAAGGCGATCTAACATCGCTGAAGTCAGGCCTCGCTCTTCACCTACCGAAAGATCTTTCGAATTCGCCACTAGGATTTCTGCCGCAGCCTCACGAATTCCCGCGGCCATCGCACGCAGGATTTCGTTTTTCTTTTCCTCAGATAATACCGCTAAGGCAAGAGCCGCTTCCCGCGCCTTCTTGCCCATGGCATAAACATCCTCTTTGATCTGCTCGCTCGTCATGAGGCGCGGGTCATAACGGAGAATCAGCGAAAGGGAAAGCTGATCATTCGGAATCCACCACGCTTACAAATTCGCAGGCACATAGTGAGGATCATCCTCAGCCATTTCCACTGTAATCAGCGGACTTGCACTATCGATCATCTTTGCACACGCAGGGCTAAGGTGACGCAGACGCATCCGCTTCCCAGCAGATGCATACCGCTCGGTAATAGCATTCAGAGCTTCCAAGCTTGAAAAATCAGCTACCCGCGCATCCTTAAAGTCAACGATCACTTCGTCAGGATCATTTGAGGGCACCAGCCGCTCGCCAAATTCCCGAACCGAGCCGAAGTAAAGCACGCCTTGGAGGTTATAAATCCGCACCCCTTCTTGGCTATCATCGCGTCCCAGCCGCACATGCTGAGCACTTTCCCAGGCAAAAATCAAAGCCGAGAGAAGCACCCCCACAAAAACCGCAACCGCAAGGTTGTGGGTCATCACGGTAGTAATCGTTACTGCTAAAATCACGAAAATCTCTGAAAACGGCACTCGCCCAAAGACCTTCAGCGTCGCCCACTCAAAGGTGGCAATGACAATCATGAACATCACCCCTACTAGCGCGGCAACCGGGATATGAACGATCACTGAACCACCCACTAAAATGAAAGTAATCAGCGTAAGCGAGGCCACGATCCCAGACCAACGCCCACGACCACCGGACTTAATATTGATGAAACTCTGACCAATGGTCACACAACCACCCATTCCTCCGAAAAGGCCGGAAAGGAAATTCGCACTTCCCTGTGCGAGACATTCACGATTCACGCTTCCACGAGTTTCCGTCATGTCATCGATCAGTTGCAAAGTCATGAGAGACTCGACTAAACCGACCATCGCAGCCGAAAATGCCGTCCCCACAATCAGAAGGATCGTAGCCTGATCCCAGACAATATCACTCGGCCAGACTGGGAGAGGGAAGGTGCCCTTCAAGGTCCCATCCCCCCCGCTGTCACGTAATACATCAGCAATCGTTTTCGTCTCAAAAAGCCCCATATAGCCAGCGATACTCAGACCGACAATCGCGACCAAAATCGAAGGCAGCGCCCGGGTCACCTTTGGTAAAAAATGAATAATCAACATCGTAACCGCCGCAATGACCGCCATCACCATGATGGCATTCTGTGAAAGCCAAACCCGCTTCAGACTTCCTTCTAGCTCGGGATTAAAATCGGGATTCGGCATTTTAAAGGAATCGAATTGCGCCAGTAAAATCAAGATCGCGAGACCATTGACGAAGCCCATCATCACCGGATGTGGTACTAAGCGGATAAAACGCCCGAGACGCGCAACCCCACAGATCAGCTGAATCACCCCCGCCAGCATGATCGTAGCAAAGAGATATTGGAGCCCCAAATCATCGATCCCCCTCGCCTCACCAATCTCGTTACCAGCGCGAACCACCCCCGCAATCACCAAGGAAATCGCCCCTGTCGCTCCCGAGATCATTCCCGGGCGTCCACCAAATGCAGATGTGATAAAACAAAGAAAAACCGCCGACCAGAGACCGATCATCGGATTCACTCCCGCCACAAATGAGAAAGCCAGCGCCTCAGGAACAAGCACCAGCGCCACGGTCAAACCCGAGAGCGTATCATCTTTCCAATTCCCGTTTCGTTTTTTTATGAGGTCAAACATCATGGCGTGCGGGAGCCCTTATCGACTGCGCCGCCTCTTTACAAGTGCCATGGCTGACTTTTCGGCTAGGAAAGGCTCCTCCCATCCTAAGCGACATCATCCTAAATCCTGAAAATTTTGTATTTCTGCCTAAAAAATACCACCACTACCCCATGAATCTCGATCTTCACCTTCTTCTACACGCCCTGATCATTTTACTCATAGGTCTCATATCCGGTGCGCCAATGGGAAAAGCGATTAATCGCGGTGCTAGTGAAGATACTATTCGCGCATGGCGGGTCGCCCATAGTGGCCTTTCCATGGGAGGCATCATGCTCATGACCATGGCCGTCGTCATAGGCCATCTTCAGCCCTCTTCCCTACTTCGCCTCGGCATCATCGCTCCAGCGATTATCTCTGGATACGGTTTTGCCATCGGTCTTCCACTGGGCGCTATGACTGGAAATCGAGGACTATCGAGTAAGGCCCCATCACTCAACCGTCTCGTTTACCTCGGAAATTTACTAGGTGCCTATGGATCTCTGATCGCCGTCCTTGTCATGCTAATCACAGTCATCAAGACCATGCTGAGCTGATTCCCGTTCTAAAAACTCAGTATATTCTGCCTTAAAACACCACCCTCACTCATCTCTCCTACACAAATCCCTTTTCTTCGACCGCTCATTGTTTAACTTTCCTTGAGCGAAGACTATGGAACTTGATTTTACAGACGTCCCCTTTGACACAAAGAAATTCAAACCTCACGAAATTGAGGAAATCTTTGAGGACCCCTTCTCCATCCGTCTCCTCCCTGATGCCGAGCGTGAAGATAATGAAACCCGTTACTACCTTCTCGGGAAAACCATCGGAAACCGTCACCTTTTCCTCGCCTTCTGGTCCAATGGCAAGAAAGCCCGCGTCGTCGCCGCCCGAGACATGTCAGAAGATGAAGCCTCTTACTACGACCGTAAGCTTGCCGAGTTTAAATAGCCTCTAGCCTCAAACTTTTTTTAGCAGATGAAAACAATCACCGCTTGGAGTGAACTCCCCGAATTTCAATCCGATGAAGAAGAATGCGCCTTCTGGCTCGAGCACGAACTTGCTCCTCAACTCATCAACGGCTCCATCCACTCTCCAGATTCCCGCGAATCCACCACCATCACGCTGAGATTTGACCCTCGCATGCTCTCCCGGATCAAGCGAATCGCTCGTTCTCGTTTCCTCAATTACCAATCCATGATGAAGCAATGGCTCGCCGAACGAATGGAAGAAGAAATGCGCCGTAGTGGTGATGGCGACTAAACTCTTCCGCCTCGTCCCCCGCAGCGGACGCTTCTGGGGCTGTTCCTTCACCGCTTGGTTACTTTTTTTAACCTACCTTTCCTCCATGCCAGGAAAGGACAAACCACCCTCCTGGACCTTCTTTGGCATCCCCTTCGACATTCCTCACATGGATAAGGTCGTCCACTTCGGTTTCTTCTTTGGTGGAGCGGGCCTCCTTGCTGCTGCTCTCAGATACGGCAAAGATTGGCCGTGGAAAAAACTCCTCCTCTGGGTTCCCATCATTCTAGCTCTCATCGGGCTCTACGACGAGTTTCACCAATCCTTCGTCCCCAAGCGCAGCGGAAACAGCCCCGGCGACCTCGCCGCAGATACACTCGGCGCCATTGTCGGAGCCTACGTCTTCCGGTGGACTGAGGTGAAATTTCTCAGACCTGCTCGACTTTCTCACAAGTAAAGCGCCCAGCATAGTCCTCTAAAAATTCCGCGGCTCGCCTCTCAGACCAATATTCCCCCCCTCGTCGCGCAAACCCGACATGCCCACCCTTTTCCGGCATCTCTAAAAACAGAAACTCACTCTCCTTCGCCACCTCCTGCGGAAAACAAGGCTCCGCTAAAAAAGGATCGTTAAGTGCATTTACCAAAAGAGTCGGTCGCCGGATTTGAGCCAAATGCGGCTTAC
>CALGMJ010000101.1 GCA_937958875.1 uncultured Verrucomicrobiales bacterium
AGATTTCGGGTTCCTGCAGGTCTCTCGAAAATCTGGCCGCGTTGTCGATGCTAAGAGAATGCTCGATTCACTGATCATCTCCGCCTTGCCAGATTTCCGATATCCTTCGCACTTACCTGCAATCTTAGTCCTGACAAAACACTAGCCCTCATGAGCTCCTTCAGTTGGAGGAGCCAAATTTTTTCTGAAATCTCTGCCACTGAATTTCAGGACTCGAGTGATCGCAATGATTACCCAGGATCCCGACCGGCTTCAATGTGAGAACCTTTGCCACACTCGCTGAAAGGCATTCGGGACAACTATTAAAAATGCCAGGAGCCAAGGCCGTGCCGAACTTTCCAGTCGTGAACAGATCACCAGGAAAGTAGAGATTCTCCCTGAGACTATAAAATCCACAATGCCCCTCAGTGTGCCCGGGAGTATGAACCACTCGGAGCCCACCCCAGAAATCGAGCACTTGCCCATCGTGAAGCTCTTGATCAATGACAGCAGGCCGGCCACCCAGAAATAGGCGCCCCAGACACTCCAAGAAACCACAGACTCGCGCAATCCCACGGTAAGGATATCGCCCCGCGAAGTGCTCTAAATCTTTTCCATGTCCGAATACCTGCGCCCCACTTCGATCAACGATCTCAGCCACATTATAGGTATGATCCAGATGCCCGTGGGTCATCAAGATGGTCTTCACATTTGACCAAGTGAGCCCACGTTCCTTAAGGGCTCGCTCAATGAGCGAAATATGACCAAGGAAACCTCCATCAATTAAGTGAACGTCCTCCCCATCGATGAGGAGGTAAGAAATCACAAAGCAGCCTCGAATCTGAATAAGATCAGGCTGCAGGACACGAATCATGATGAACAAATCCTCTCAATCATCGTGCCCTTCTGAACTTTAGGAGCGCTTACTCTTCTTCCGAGCCCTGCTCTTCTTCATCCACCTCTTCCTCAGTATCATCAGGCATGACCCGTGCTACCGCTTGAAGTTTTTCTCCCTCATTTAGGGTGACGAGCTTAACGCCTTGAGCATTTCGGCCTGTTTCACGAACTTCCGAAGAGCGAATACGAATACTCTGGCCTCCATCGGTCATGAGCATGACTTCATCTTCTTCCGTTACCGAAACTGCTCCGATGACATTGCCCGTCTTCTCGGTGCACTTCATCGTTAGCATTCCAATGCCACCACGGTTCTTAGCCATGTAATCGCCAAACGGAGTCCGCTTCCCGAGGCCATTTTCTGAGGCTACCAAAAGGCGAGCGTCATCGGTCACGACGCAGAGTCCAACGACAAAGTCCCCTTCTCTTGGTTTGATACCGCGAACCCCTGCAGAGTTTCGGCCCATGGTCCGGGCTTGATCTTCGTTGAAACGACAGCTCATTCCCTTACTTGTGACGAGCATGACATCATCTTTCCCAGAAGTGAGGCGCACGCCGATGAGCTCATTGCCTTCGTCGAGCTTGATGGCAATCGTTCCCGCCTTGCGGTAATTTTTAAAGTCATAGAGACTTGTCTTTTTAACCTTACCAGAACGGGTAGCGAAGAAGACATTTCCCGCATCCTCACGGAAGGTAACATCATTTCCACTCTCTTCCTCGGTGGTGTATTCTAGGCGCAGAACGGCCGCGATGGATTCATCAGGCTGGAGGTCGAGCACGTTCTTAATACTACGTCCCTTAGAAGCACGTGAACCTTCCGGCAGGCCGTAAACTCGCTCAACGTAAACACGCCCAGTATTGGTGAAGAACATGAGATAGTCATGGGCTTGTGCCGTGAAAAGGTGCTCTACGAAATCATTCGCATCCTCGTCATTACTGCGAGTCTCCATGCCACGGACACCTTTCCCGCCACGGGCCTGCACGCGATATTCGCTCGCAGCAGTACGCTTGATGTAACCCCGATTACTCAAGGTCACGATCATGCCGTCATTTGAAATGAGATCTTCAATGGCAATCTCACCTTCATCAGGCAGGATTGGGCATCTCCGAGGAGTGGCGTACTTCTCTTTAATCTCAAGAAGCTCTTCCTTAATGATCGCGAGCACGCGCTCTTCACGAGCGAGAATATCGAGAAGGTCTTTGATTTCCTCAATGATGGCATCGTACTCAGCCTTGATCTTATCCTGCTCCATCGCGGTGAGCTGATAGAGACGAAGTTCCAAGATGGCATTGACCTGCCGATCAGTGAAAACGTATTTATCACCGACAATACTTGGCTGACTCCGAATGAGGACGCCGAGTGATTCCGCAACTGGGAGATCAAAAAGGTAAGCCTTAATTTTCTGACGCGCCTCGTCGCGATTCTTAGAATCACGAATCATCTTGATGAAGTCATCCAGGTGCCCGAGCGCTAAAAGGTAAGCCTCTAAATTTTCCGCCCTTTCCTCCGCCTTACGAAGAAGATAACGAGTCCGGCGAATGATGACTTCGCGACGGTGCTCAATGAAAGCATCTAGGGCATCGAGCAAGCCCAGCTGCTTTGGACGGCGCTCATGAATCGCGAGCATATTAACCCCAAAAGAGGTCTCCATTGCAGTGAGCTTAAAGAGCTGATTGACCACCACCTGCGGGCGAGCATCTCTCTTCAGCGTGATCTCGATGCAAGTATCATCAGCAGAAAGGTCACGCATCCCCGAGATATCCAAGAGCACCTTCTCCCGCACGAGTTCCGCAATACGCACCTGAAGTGTGGCACGGTTTACTCCGTGAGGAACCTGTTTGATAATAATCTGGGAAGCGCCGGTTTTACTTTCCGTCACCTCCATAACCCCGCGCATTTTGATGCTGCCGCGCCCAGTCCTAAAGTAGCTATCAATCCCCTTATAACCTCGAATCTCACATGCGGAGGCGAAGTCGGGCCCTTTGATATGCTCCTTCATCTCGTCTACCGTGATGTAAGGATTATCAATGCGAGCACAGACCCCATCGATCACCTCTCCCATATTGTGGGCAGGAATATTGGTGGCCATCCCAACCGCAATTCCAGTGCCACCATTCACGAGAAGGTTTGGAATAGAAGCTGGAAGAACGACGGGCTCTTTCGAGTTTTCATCGTACGTCGTCTGATGATCTACGGTCTCTTTTTCAAGATCCGTCATCATTGCCGATCCCATGTGAGTGAGACGGGCCTCAGTATAACGCATCGCAGCCGGAGCATCTCCTTCGACAGAGCCAAAGTTCCCCTGACCATCGACAAGGGTTTCCCGCATCGTCCAAGGCTGGGCCATATTAACGAGCGTCGGGTAAATCGCGCCATCACCGTGAGGGTGATACTTACCCATAGTCTCACCTACAATACGGGCACACTTCAGGTGCGCCTTAGAGGCAGAAAGCGAGAGATCATGGTGCATTGCATAGAGCAAGCGTCGTTGGGATGGCTTCAAGCCATCGCGAGCATCGGGTAGAGCTCGTGAAATGATGACAGACATCGAGTAGTCCAAAAAGGACTTCGACATCTCATCGGCGACGTTGATTGATTCAATCAAATCGCGTGGCTCGTTCGGTTCTTGGGTGTCGTCGGACATGAGAAAATTTTAAAAATTTGGGATAGCGCGAATGGAAAAATCCGCTGTTGGGGATTGGGACTTAGACGTCGAGATTTTGAACATTGAGTGCATTGTCTTCGATGAACCGTTTTCGTGGTTCGACGACGTCTCCCATCAGGACATCAAACATGGTTTCGGCTTCGATCTGATTTTCTTCATCAAATTGAACTCGCAAAAGCTGGCGCGTCTCTTTGTCCATCGTCGTTTGATAGAGTTCTTTCGCATTCATCTCACCCAGTCCCTTAAAGCGCTGGATACGCATGCCCTTCTTCCCGATCTCAAGGACACGTCCTAAGATCTCGAAAAGACTAAAGACTGGAGTGATGACCTCGCCTTCCCCCGCACCTTCGACGAGTTCATAGATCGGTTCATCATCGGAGAAGAATGGCTCACTCTTCACTCCAAATTCTGCCAATCGCTCAAGGAGCTTAGAAATACCGATGGCTTCGCCTAGTTCACGACGAACTGCACGCCGCATTTTCCCTTCAAATTTCTCCTTAAAGGCTGCGTCTTCTTCTTCAGAAATCTCTTCCCCAAAGAGGCGAAGATCACGATTCTCTTCCGCAAACTCCCGGACTTGATCTTCTGTTCGGAAATAGCGAACTTCTTCCTCATTTCCAGTGCGAACTCGAATCATGTAAGTCGGAAGCTGATGACCATCTCGAGAGGCTAAAAGATTCTTAAAGTTTCCGCCGTGTCCTTCTAAAGTGCGGACAAAATTTTGAAGCTTCGCCAGGGTCGCAAGCACATCTTGCAGCAGATCAGAATCTACATGGGACTCAGAATTTGGCTGCCGAAGAATGACATCATCCGAGCCGAGTTCGATAAGGATTTTATTCATCGCGGGATCATCTGCGATGTATTCCTCCCTCTTCTTTCGAGTAATTTTATAGAGCGGCGGCTGAGCAATATAGAGGTAACCTGCCTTTACTAATTCCGGCATATGGCGGCAGAAAAAGGTCAGCAATAAGGTCCGAATATGAGCTCCATCAACGTCAGCATCCGTCATAATGATGACTTTATGATAACGGACTTTTTCAAGATCAAAGGCTCCCTCCTGTTCACCGTCACCGATACCCGCACCAATGGCTGTGATCATCGCTTGAATTTCCTTATTCTGAAGGGCTCGATGAAGGCGCGCTTTCTCAACGTTGATCACCTTTCCTCGCAGAGGAAGAATTGCTTGCGTCGTACGATCTCGACCAGACTTCGCTGAACCTCCCGCAGAGTCACCCTCCACAATAAAGATTTCGGATTTCTTAGGATCACGCTCGGAGCAATCTGCAAGCTTCCCTGGAAGTCCACCTCCTGACAGGACTGATTTTCGGACCGTTTCGCGGGCCTTACGAGCAGCCTCACGGGCTCGCGCCGCATTGACTGCCTTATCGATTATAGTTTTTGCGAGGCTCGGGTTTTCTTCAAAGTAATTTTGAAGCCCTTCGTAAACCACCGAACTCACGACACCTTCGATTTCGGTATTCACCAACTTATCCTTCGTCTGTGAGCTGAAGCGAGGATTCGGCATCTTCACACTAATCACACAAACGATCCCCTCGCGAACATCGTCTCCGCTAAGAGCTGGATCTTTGTCTTTGAGAATTTTATTGGCCTTCGCATATTGGTTGATCGAACGCGTGAGTGAGCCTCTGAAACCGGTCAG
Organism: uncultured Verrucomicrobiales bacterium; assembly: GCA_937958875.1. Classification (GTDB taxonomy): domain Bacteria; phylum Verrucomicrobiota; class Verrucomicrobiia; order Verrucomicrobiales; family Akkermansiaceae; genus SW10. Next base: position 5,200 of record CALGMJ010000101.1, read on the forward strand.
GTGTGTTCCTCCGTCAGCATTAGGAATCGAGTTCGCAAAACAAAGAATCTGATCGTTATAGGAGTCGTTATATTGGAAGACTACGTCCACGAAAACATCGTCCTCCATCACCTTCCCATCGTAATCGATTTCAACCTTACGCTTTCCTTTCAGAGTGACAGGATCGCTATGAACCAGTGTTTTATTCTCCCCCAACTGTTCGACGAATTCGACAATCCCTCGAGCATAGTAGAATGTTTCTTTTTCAGCTGATTCAGCTCTTCGGTCTTCGAGATGGATGCTCAGACCGGGGTTCAAAAAGGCTAATTCGCGCAGTCTCTTAGAAAGACGCTCAAATTTAAATTCTGTGGTGTCCGTAAAAATAGTCGCATCTGGAAAAAAGGTCACCTTTGTTCCAGTAACACCCTCATCCACCTTACCCACAACTTCAAGGGGCTCGGTTGTTTTTCCACGCTCAAATTTAATCTGGTGAAGCTTACCTTCGCGAGAAACCTGAGCGACAAACCAATCGGAAAGTGCATTCACACATTTCGCTCCCACCCCGTGAAGGCCACCAGAATATTTGTAGGCACCTTGACCAAATTTACCACCTGCATGAAGACTTGTGAGCACCAACTCAACCGCTGGAATGCCAAATTTAGGATGCATATCCACGGGAATCCCCCGGCCGTCATCTGAGACTGAACAAGAACCGTCTTCGTTAATTGAAATATCGATCGTCTTACAGTAGCCCGCTAAATGCTCATCAATCGAGTTATCGAGGACCTCAAAAACGCAGTGGTGTAGACCACGTTCGTCAGGGTCACCGATATACATCCCAGGGCGCTTTCGCACCGCCTCGAGACCTTCCAACTTGTCGATCTGACCAGCGCCATATTCCTGGTCACCAGACACTCCTACTTCATCGTTTTCAGGTTCGGTATTTTCCTCTGACATTAGACCCCAAATGTCTGAAATTTCGGGAATTCGGGCAAGATTGTTTCGCCAAATTAAAGGATTTTTTCAG
>CALGMJ010000102.1 GCA_937958875.1 uncultured Verrucomicrobiales bacterium
AAATCTGGGTAATCAGTGGTTTTCTTCCGCTAATACCTCAGGTTTCGCCCTGCCTCTGCTCTGAATTTCTCCCTTGTGTAGGGACACTGTTACCGCATCTGGATTAATTCCTTTGATCATCTCTCCTCTCTCTGAATCAGACAGATAAACTTTATCATTTTTAGAGCTTTCAGGGTTCCCCCATTGCCATGCCTTGCTTTAGTGTCTCACTACTAAAATAATACACATGGCATTAACTCCCAAACTTCTCGTAGCTAACCGTGGCGAAATCGCCGTTCGTGTCTTTCGCGCCGCCACTGAACTCGGCATTCCTACCGTCGCCATTTATGCCGAGGAAGATCGCTTTTCTCGACATCGCTTTAAGGCCGACGAATCCTATCAGTTAGATGCTTCAAAAGGGCCAGTAGGCGCTTATCTAGACTATGAAGGAATTGTCGCACTCGCGAAATCCAAAGGAGTGACTCTCATTCATCCCGGCTACGGGTTCCTCTCAGAAAATGCAGACTTTGCTCGTGCCTGTGCCCGGGAGGGAATCACTTTTGTAGGACCTTCCGCAGATCTGTTAGGGTCAATGGGTGATAAGACGGCAGCTCGTGCACAAGCGATTGCCGCGAAAGTGCCAGTTCTTCCTGGCACAAATGAAGCGATAGCAGATCCAGATCAAGCCCTCACCGTAGCTCATGAGATTGGCTTTCCTTTGATCATTAAAGCGGCCTTTGGTGGTGGTGGCCGTGGCATGCGAATTGTCGAAAAGCCCTCTGAACTTCAACACCTTCTCACAGAAGCTCAAGAAGAAGCTCAAAATGCCTTCGGAAATCCAGCCGTCTTTCTCGAACGCTACATTAAAAGAGCTAAGCATATTGAGGTCCAGATCCTTGGAGATCAACACGGCACTGTCGTTCACCTTCACGAGCGTGATTGCTCGGTCCAGCGACGTTATCAAAAAGTGGTCGAAATTGCCCCATCCATTGATCTCGAAGGAAATCTCCGCCAAGAATTTTGTGAAGCTGCTGCCCGCCTCGCTCGCGATATCGGTTATGACAATGCCGGAACAGTCGAATTCCTCTATGATATGGATTCTCAGGAATGGTTCTTCATCGAAATGAATCCACGCATTCAGGTCGAGCACACCGTGACTGAATGTGTCACCGGGATCGATCTTGTCCGTTCTCAAATTCTCGTCGCACAGGGTCACCAGCTCCATGGGAAAGAAATCAACATCCCAAGTCAGGATCAAATCCCATGTAATGGCTACGCCATCCAGTGCCGAATCACCACTGAAGACCCAGAGAAGAACTTCGCCCCCGACTACGGCCGGATCATGAATTACCGCTCTGCAGCTGGTTTCGGCATTCGACTCGATAGTGGAAATGGTGATGCCGGCGCTGTCATCACCCCTTACTATGACTCCATGCTGGTGAAGCTTACCGCGATGGGAAGTGACTTTGAAATGGCCTGCCAGCGGATGGACCGCGCACTACGGGAATTTCGGATTAGAGGCGTCAAAACAAACATTCCTTTTCTCGAAAACATCATCTCCGATGAGACCTTCCGAAATGGTGACGCCCATACAAAACTCATCGACACCAAGAAAAGCCTCTTTGAATTTAAAGCCAAGCGCGACCGTGCGACTAAGCTCCTCAACTACCTCAGCGACCTCAGTGTTAATGGAAACCCCGGAGCGAAAAATTGGCGCCCCGCTACCCCCTTCGCGAAACCTCGTATCCCCTCTTCTTCCCCAGATGGAGCACCCAGTTCTCTGCCAGATCCCACCGCACCACAGAAAGGTTCGCGAGACATTCTCCTAGAACAGGGACCCGAAGCATTTGCGGAATGGATTAAAAACGAAAGTCGCCTGCTCTGCACTGACACCACCATGCGGGATGCTCACCAGTCCCTCATCGCGACCCGTATGCGCACTTATGATATGCTCGCGATTGCGGAAGCCTACGCGAAACGCACTTCAAATCTCTTCTCTCTTGAAATGTGGGGCGGAGCCACCTTTGACACCGCGATGCGCTTCCTCAAAGAGGACCCTTGGGAACGCCTTCGAGAACTCCGGGAACGTATTCCTAACATCTGTTTCCAGATGTTATTTAGAGGATCAAATGCGGTAGGATACTCGAACTATCCTGACAATGTCGTGGCAGGTTTCGTCAAACATGCTGCTGACTCCGGAATGGATATCTTTCGCATCTTCGACTCATTGAACTACCTACCGAATATGCAAGTCGCCATGGAAGCGACACGTGAACATGGTAAAGCTGTCTGCGAAGCTGCGGTCTGCTACTCTGGCGACATCACTAACCCTGATCGGGCAAAATATTCTCTCAAATATTACGTCGATAAAGCAAAGGAGTTAGAAAAAATGGGAGCGCACATCCTTTGCATCAAGGATATGGCTGGCCTCTGCCACCCCGCCGCTGCTACCAAGCTCATCTCGACGTTGAAACAAGAAATTGGCCTCCCCATCCATTTTCACACTCATGATACCAGCGGACTTAATGCCTCGAGTATCTTAGCAGCCACCGAAGCTGGCGTTGACATCGCCGACATGGCCCTCGCCTCCATGTCTGGTTCGACGAGCCAGCCGAATTTAAACTCCATCTGTGCCGCTCTTCGAGGAAACGAACGAGACCCCGAACTCGACATCGAAACGCTCAACGATTTTTCAGATTACTGGGAAGAAATTCTCACTCACTACGAGCCCTTCAACTCAGCTCCCCGAAGTGGTACCGCCGAAGTCTATCTCCATGAAATGCCAGGTGGCCAATACACGAATCTCAAAGAACAAGCGAATGCCATGGGGCTCGGCCATCGCTGGCAGGAGATCGCACATACTTATGCCGATGTGAACCAGCTCTTTGGCGATATCATCAAGGTCACCCCTTCCTCAAAAGTCGTCGGAGATATGACCATGCTCCTAGTCACGCAGAACCTAAAAACCGATGACCTATTGAATGGCAATGCCCCTTCACTAGACTTCCCTGAATCAGTCATCGACATGCTCGCCGGAGGCCTTGGACAACCCGATGGAGGCTGGCCTAAGGACATCCAAAAAATCGTCCTTGGAGATAAAGTCCCTGTCACCGTCCGTCCAGGTGAGCTCGCGGCTCCCATCGATCTCGATGAAGTCCGCCAGGAGGTAGCAGGTTCTGAGGATGATCTTTACAGCCATCTCATGTATCCACAGGTATTCGCAGACTACCGTGAATCGCTGAAAACATACGATCGCCTCACCGTTCTTCCTAGCCCAGCTTACTTCTATGGACTGCAACCCGGGGAGGAAATCCATGTCGATATTGCCCCTGGAAAAACACTCTTCATCAAGCTCCTTAGCATTGGAGATGCCGACTCAGAAGGACGTCGTACTCTCTTTTACGAACTCAATGGAATGCCAAGAGAATGTGTCGTCGTAGATAAGGCACTCGGAAAAGAAGCGGTAGCGAACCTAAAGGGTGAACCTAATAACCCAAATCACCTCATTGCCCCTCTCCCTGGCATGATCAGTGACGTAGCAGTTAAACCTGGCGATCAAGTCGAAGAGGGAGACAAGCTCGTCGTCCTAGAGGCCATGAAAATGCTAACCACCGTCAGCGCTCCTGCCTCAGGGATCATTCATGAAATCATGCTCACCAAGGGCCAACAAGCCGACACCGGAGACCTTCTCCTCACGATTCAGTAGTGAGTTCCTCCAAAAGCATTAGCCGATCACAGACCATTAGACTGGGCGATCAAGCTAGTGCTTTGTCAGGACTAAGATTTCAGGTAAGTGCGAAGGATATCGGAAATCTGGCAAGGCGGAGATGATCAGTGAATCGAGCATTCTCTTAGCATCGACAACGCGGCCAGATTTTCGAGAGACCAGCAGGAACCCGA
>CALGMJ010000103.1 GCA_937958875.1 uncultured Verrucomicrobiales bacterium
AAGCTCCGCACTCATGCGAGGGCCGCCGTAACCTTCCTGAACCAACGAACCAAAATCTATCCACAACTTCTGCTGAAGGGTCAATTTTTTGGAATCTGTGAGATATTTTCTTTCAGACTGACTCCAAGAACTTTGAGCAGGAAGAAATGGCCTGAGGATTAATCCGCTTCCATCTCGTATCAATCTGATAGCCATCCACTCATTGTAAACACTCACACCTCCACCTCTTCGCTCACCGGGTAATCATGGGAAATTTGTCCCGCGAGGGAGACCCGGACATACCACTCCCCCAAATGCTCACGCAGGGAGACCATTTCCAGCTGAGCCAGCTGTTCTAGCTCAGCATCGTAATGCTGAAATTCAGCTATCGGCTCCCAAGTTTCACGTGCCGCCAAGTGCCGACGCACATGTTCCAGCGCCTCGGCCGTGCTTTCTCTCAGCGAAATAAGAGAGCTCCATTCCCTCATGCTCTGACGTAGCCAACGCGGAGCTAGGAGCACATAAGTTATGAGCCCATTACCAGCACCCATCATCCCCTGCTCCATCTTCCGTGTGATTCTCACTCCTGGGTCGATGGCATTGTCTTGTTGAAATCTTGCCCAAATTTCAGATTCATCTCGGGACTTCCGCCATCCCCATCGCAGAATCAATACGGTAAACACACTGATAAAAAGCTGGCCTCTCCAGCTCAGAGTCTGCAGAGACATCTCCCCGGTCATCATCCCCCACACACACCAGCCTAGCAGCGCAATTACTCCTGCCACGGCGCATGAACCTAGAAAATAAAGCATCCCAAGACCGAGACATTTAGCATTATACCGCCGCAGCTCTCGAAGCGTGATCACTGGTTTTAAGCTGCTTTGCATTCTCATTAGTTTAAAAAGCCCTTCTCTCGCTTTCAAGCCAGCCTGAAAAAAACTCCCCACCGAGAACGTTTCACCCTTATCTTACCTTAGAAATTTTCATCATGCACCTTCGCCTCATCGCAGCTACCCTCGTTCTATCTTGGCCCATCTGGGCTCAAGAGGCGCCACCTATCGAGGAGGAAAAGGCAGCCCCGCTCGTGGCCGATCCGGCACGAGATCTTTTCGACCTGGCCACCCTTTATTATAATGAGGGCTCTCAAGACCCAGCGAACTATCGTCTCGCTGCCAAAAAATTCGACCAATTTCTCCGAGGACACGGGAAACACCCTCGAGCCTTGGAGGCTTGGTATTTTTTGGGGCTCTCCTATCAGAAGGTGGGCGAAAAAAAGGGTGCCCGCACCTGTTTTGAAACCATTGTCAACCGTGGCCAAAGCGGAGACTTCCTCGTCGGCTCTGCCCTCCAACTCGCCTCACAAGATTACGAGGCTAAAGAATGGGCTCAAGCAGCCAAATGGTTCAGAATCCTAGCCCGCGAAGCCAAAGAAAAAGACGTTCGTCATGAAGCCCTTTATCGACGTTTCCTCTGCTTTAATGAACTTGGTGCCGAAGAAAAAATGGTCTCTTCTTTGCGTGCCGTTCTTCGAGAGCCAGACATCAAATACGCTCAAAGCGCTCGCCGTTCCCTTGCTAGTCTCTATCAGAAACAAGGGAAACTTCGCCAAGCCTTCTCTCTTTATGCCAAGCTTGCCGAATCTTCCGAGGCCGAAGTTTCTGCAGATGCCACTCTTCAGGCCGCGCTCATTGCGCAAAAGGTCGGCGATAAAAAACAAGCTCCGCTCTGGTTTTCTGCCGCTTACAAGCACCCCGGACTGAAAGAATGGCGAGGCCAGACCCAGCTCACCTTGATGAACTTTGCCTACCAGCAAAAGCTGTGGCAAAAGGTCATTCAGTTTTATGAGGATGGAGAATTCTCACTCAAGCCTGAAGCTGCACTTCAACGCCATATTCTCGCCGCTAAGTCATATGATACTCTCGGCTCACAGAAGAAGGCTCTCCGAGTCTACGAGAAAATCGACCGTCTCTCACCAAATTCTGAGAGTGGCTTTGAAGCGGCCTACCGTGTTCTCATCAAAGCCTACGAAGAAAACAAACAAAACTTCACCAAGAAGGCGGAGAGTTTTCTCCGAAAGTACGAAGCCAGCCACCGCTCAGACCCGAAGGTTCACTCCACCCGCCTCCTCCTCGCCGAGAGCTACTACAAACGTAAGAAATACCAGAGAGCCCTCGCTCGCTACCGCGGTCTCAACTTCGCCCTGATCGAAGCCTCAAACCGTCTCGGGGTCCGCTATCACATCGCCCATTGTCTGATCCAGCTTGAAGACCACCCAGCAGCCCTGAAGGCTATTAACGACTTTGTCACCCACTATCCCCGCGCGGAACAAACCCCGAAGCTCAGACTTCAACGAGCTGAAATTCTGACCGGTTTGGATCGAGGCAGTGAAGCGCTCTCCGACTACCAAGCCCTTCTTAAAACGAAGGATCCCTCCATCAAAAGCCTCGTCCTTCAGCGCCTCGCAATTACTTACAAAGAAAAAGAGGACTACCAAAAATTTGCACAAACCCAGCGCGAAATCCTGACTCTGCCAGACCTTTCTTCCAGCATGAAAGCTTCTGCTAAATTTTGGCTCGGCTGGAATGACTACCGTCTCAAAAATTTCGACACCGCCGTTCCTCTCCTAAAAGCAGCCCGTGATTTAGCACCAAAAGACTATGCCAAACAAACTGGCCCCATGCTCATCCGCAGTGCTTATCAACGCGAGAGCTTAGAAGAACTCGAACAGGAAATTAAACTTCTCCGCCGTCACGATCGGAAAGCCAAAATCCCTTCAGGCATCCAACTCTGGCTCGGAGCCACCCTCGCGAAAAAGAAAGAATACAAGCGGGCCTTTCCTCTCCTTCATGATGGTATCCAGCCCGAGAGCAAAGCTCTCATGTGGCGTCTCTACGGCGAAAGCGCCCTCGCGATCGGTCGGAATAAACATGCTCTGCGGGCCGCCGAAACTCTCCTTAAAAAAGACTCCCATCCTTATCGACAGGCCGAGGCTCACTACTGGAAATCTCAGGCCCTTACCAAAATGCGTCAATTCAACGAAGCCCGTGACTCAGCCTCTGCAGCTCTTGACCTTCGTCCTTCGGGGGAACTCGATCTGCAACTCCGCCTCCATGCGGGCGATATTGAAATGGCTGCAAAGACACCAGCAAAAGCACTCCGGCACTACCTCGTCGTCGAGAGTCTCTATGCAAAAACTCCCGAAGATCTGGCGAGAGCGAAAGAGAAAGTCATCGCCTGCCTAAAAGCCATCGGCACCCCAGATGCTCTTGAGAAGCTAAAAACTTACCGAACTCTTGAGAGTGGAAATTAGACCCAGGGACCTATACTCACCCCTCCCATATTTCTAAAAATTCATGGAAATTTCCCGTCAGGCTTCCCCCCTGAGGAAATTAGCATTAAGGGCTCCGGCTCCCCTCAAAATGCCCACTCGCTCCACAAGCAAAATACCATCATGCCAGCACTGAAACAGCTCATTCAAACATTGGGTCTGGGAGGCCTTATCTTCGGCCTTCCATTTTCAGCCCAAGGTCAACTCACCAGCTCAGAACTGGTGATCAACGAATTCTTAGCTTCAAATTCAGACGCTTACACTCCTGATAATGGGGCCAACTTTCCGGATGTCATTGAGCTTAGGAATCTCACCAGCTCAGACCTTGATCTCAGCGGTTATGGGATTTCAGATAATGATTCGCCGAGTCGCTATCTCTTAGAGAGCGGCACCACCATTCCAGCCAATGGCTTTCTACTCATTATCGCGGACGGCTCAGGCTCAGGACTCAGCGCTGATTTCAAGCTCTCCGCAGGTGGCGAAATGGTCCAGCTCACAGACCCTGCGGGAAACACCGTGGATCAAGTAGATTTCGGAAGACAGCGACTCAATGTATCCTTCGGTCGGCTTTCGGATAGCTCACTTGCATACTTACCTAATCCCACTATCGGAGCAGCTAATGATGATACTGATGCCTTTCTCTCTCTCGTCAG
>CALGMJ010000104.1 GCA_937958875.1 uncultured Verrucomicrobiales bacterium
CGATACAGCCATAGAAAACTTAATGAGCACGGAGCAAAGCCTGTCTTCCTTTCCGATGGTGACAGTATCGATGTCGGAATCGACCCTATGGCGGGGAAAACAATTAGTATTCTCGGGGAGGTCATTCAGCCGGGAATCAAGGATTACAATAAAACTGGTATGACTGTTGAGATGCTCATCGGAACCGCTGGTGGATTAAAACGAACTTCAGACCAGAAACGTATTCGCATTACTCGAAATGGTAAACTATGGGGGCTAAATAACGGCTTAAAGACTAGGTTATACCCAGATGATGTCGTCGAGGTTCCTCAAAATCCATTCGTTGGAAAATTCGTAACGATGGCTGGAGAGGTTACTAACCAAGGAGCGTTAGCCTTCCCACTTAGTGGTAAATTAACGGTTAACCAAGCTATTGCGAATTCAGGCGGGGAAACTAACCTTGGTAACATAAGAAAAGTCACGATCACTAGAGGCGGGAGAGCTTTTAAACATAACGTCAAAAATGTACGTAACGGAAAAAGTAAAGCATTTCCACTGCAACCCGGGGACCAAATCAGTATTCCTCAGCGCGGCATATAAAATAACCATGAGTTAGTTTATATTTACCAAATACTCAGCACGCTCCCATCTCCTCAACAATGCCTCAAGAAACTGTTCCTTTCGATCAGGACTACTATCAAGACGAAAGCTTTGTCGAAGCCCCAAAGGCTCCAAAGCTATTTGAGCCGTCGTATATCATTCCCCGCCTGCTTTTTAGGTGGTATTGGATTGTGATTGGACTCGCAATTGGACTCGCTTATGGATTCATATCGATCAAGTTAGCAACTCCGTTTTACAAAACGCAGACAACAGTCCGCGTCGTCGAAAGTACGGGTAGTAATGAAAATAATCTCGAGAAAGATATTTTAGTTACCGGTAAAGACGCAGCAGATGCGGTTAGGGAAAAATTTGCTCTCAGCTCAGTCCGGAAGGCTGTCGCTGAAGATCCATCCATTCGCAGCTTGGCTAATCTCCGGATTCCACCTGAAAAAACAATCCAGGATCTTTTAAATCAAAGTGGAGATGCCAATCCCAATGATAGCGAGTTCCAAGCTCCGATGACAACCGAAGAGCTTTCAGCTCAAATCGCTAGCTGGGTCGATATTCAAAACCGTAAAGGATCACGTCTCATTGACATTTCAGTGCTACATCCAGACCCCATCGTGGCGCAAAAAGTATCCAATCGGATGGTCCACTACTATCAAGAACTCCGAAAAACTGGATTTGAAAGTAAGACTGGTGACAAAATTAAAACGACTGAAGAATCAATCGAATATGCTAACAATCAATTAGCCGAATCTGGAAGAGTCCAGAAGATCTATGAGCCTGCTATTTTAGCTGAAGAAGAGTTTCTTAAAGCAAAAAAAGCTCTCGATGAACTGGGTCTGACTTTAGGGAAACTTCATCCCCGGATGAAGCAAGCTCAAAAGTTTTTCGATAATAAGGATGCAGAATTAAAGCGCGCGCTCTCTCTCGCAATCGAAAGCACTCAAGATCAAAATTATTGGCGCTACGTTAAAGATACGACAAAGGATTTGGTTGATAGCGCCGCTATTGACCGAGCTCGGCTCCTTGTTCGCGAACGAGTCTCTGCAATTAAAAACGAAATCAGTAGTATCAAAAATCGTCGTGAGGCTGATCAGGAAATGTTATCTGGTCTTCAGCAATCTAACTCGAATGCGAAAGATGAAATCACGGTCGAAGAAGAGGCCGTATTGCCAAAATTTCCTCATTCTCCGAATAGAAGGAACATGATGACTAAGGGAGCAGTCTACGGCCTCGCTGCGGGCTTGGCTTTAGCTTTCCTTTTCCAGCTTTTTGATAACAAGGTCGGGTCCGTTGCAGAAGCAGAGCAGGCATACGGACTCCCAATTCTCTCCGCGATTCGGAAGCTGCCTGATGAGAAGACGATGGAGGCGGAGAAAGCAGCACTTCTTGATCTACCTCATTCATTTTCTGGAGTTCACCCCAACCTAGCGGTGACCGGATGGGCGTCAGATCCTGTTTATTCTGAGATGTTCCGTGTTCTGCGCGCCTCGGTCTCTCTTCTCGGAGATGCTAGCGAGCGTAATGTTACTCTCGTCAGTTCCTCTATACCTGGTGAAGGGAAGACTTTTGTCGCAGCGAATCTAGCTCTGGCCTACGCTAAACAAGGAACTCGAACACTTCTCATTGATTTTGATTTACGGAAACCTGCGGTTCATAAAATCTTCGGTCAACCACGTCATGGATTCCAGGGAATCGTGAATGTTCTGAATGGCACTGCCGGACTAGGCGATGTGATCGCGACCTTCGAGGGTTTCACTAATCTCTCCGTTATCTTCTCAGGCACGAAATCTCCAAGCCCCGGTGAACTTCTGGAACCAGCCAAACTTTACAGCATTATCGAGGCTTACGCTGGAAACTTTGATCACGTCGTGATCGATAGTGCCCCATTACTACCTGTTCCCGATACCCGGATTATCGCTCCTCTGGCACATAACTTCTGCCTCGTTGTAAGAGCTGATCACACTCCACGGAAAGCGACATACTCTGCGCTGGAGCTTTTAGCTGCAGATGGACTTTCACCTTCTGGCATCGTTCTGAATGACTTTGTTGAAAAACGGATGCAGGGCGGCAAATACGGCTATGGCTACGGTTATGGCGAATACGGGGAAACGGAGGAAGACGAGGATGCTTAAAATCTGCTAAGAACTCTCCCCTCACGCGCATCTTATCAACGTATTCTGATAATTTTAGAGCTGCTATCGCAAGGATCTCAATCTATGGATGGTGACTCAAGATTCATTGAGTCTCCTCTCTGCGTTCCTATCCTTCCAAGACTAGGTAAGCTCTTAAATTCATGAGCTTTCTAAGAATGATTGTGATTTGAATGTAATTTTCCAGTCGGCACCGCAAACTTCATGCTTTTCAAACTTCTCAAACTGATCCGGCGATGTATCGACCTCGCTCTCCCTTTCGGGAAAAAGAGACTCGTTCTAGTGGCCACGGTCATTTTTCTCAACGGGATCTTCGAATTGATCGGAGTTGCCTCGGTTCTCCCCTTCTTTGCTCTTGCTACTGATCCTGAGAAGTTTTTAGCCAAACCAGCGGCTCAATTTCTTTTAGAAACGTTCCCCTTCCTAGCTTCAAATCCCATCGTCTGGGCAGGAGTCGGCTCGATTTTTCTACTCTTTGTCGCGAATGGAATGGGACTTCTGAGTCAGGTCGTAAGAGTCAAATATGGCTTTGCTTTCGGTCACTCCCTGCGAACTCGAATGATGCGTTCTCTTGCTCGCCGACCATACAGCTATTTTTTAAATCGTAATTCCGGCGAGCTTTTACAGAAAACAGTCGATGATGTCGGACGGTTTATTAATGAGGTCTTCCTTCCCCTTCTTGACGTTATTTCTAAGGCGGTTGTGATTACCTTTCTGATCGCAGGAGCCATTTGGGCAAACCCTCCTTTAGCACTTGGCGCGGCAGGCTTATTTTGTGTTTTCTACCTCACTGTTTTCTTATTCATCCGAAAACGCTCACTCAAAATCGGAGCCCAACTCCGAATGACCAACAAACGAATCATGGTCTCTGCTCAGCAGTTTTTTGGCTCCATGAAGACGGTTTTGGTTCACAATAAATCAGAGCATTTCATTAACCAATTTGCAGAAAATTCTGCCCGGCAAGCTCGCCTACTTCCGCAAGCTCGCCTTTTCAGCTTCTTTCCTCGCACAATTATTGAACCCCTCGCCTACGGTGCGTTAGTGGCGATCGTTGTCTGGATGTCCTCACAGGGCAAAAGCCTCGTTGAGATTATACCTAGACTTACCGTGATGGCGGTCGCGGGTATGCGTCTCATTCCCGCATTCCAATCCCTCTATGCTCAACTTAACCAAGTCACTACGATGCACTATACGCTAGGTGAGCTGGAGTCAGAAATCGAAGAGGCTAATCTAGAAGGCATCTCTGAAGATCAAACGCACGCCCCTGAAGAGGGTCGCATCACCTTCACCCAAGAAATCACTCTCGATGATGTCTCCTTTCAGTATCCTGGTGCCCCCTCTCCGGTAATCAGTCATTTCAACCTTAAGATTCCAAAGAAATCTTCCGTGGGTTTGATTGGGCCCACAGGCTCTGGGAAATCAACCCTAGTAGACACGATTCTGGGTCTTCATCAGGTCCAATCTGGAGCCCTGTGTGTAGATGGGAAGGCTCTCAAAAAGAGCGATATGACCTCTTGGCGGAATATCATTGGATACGTTCCTCAAGATATTTACCTCATTGACGCCACAATCGCAGAAAATATCGCTTTCGGTATTCCTGCGGATGAAATCGATCATAACCGGCTGAAAAAAGTCGCCAAAGCAGCGCAAATCTTTGACTTCATCGAACAACAACTCCCTGAAAAATGGGAAACAGAAGTTGGTGAACGCGGCGTCCGTCTCTCTGGAGGACAACGTCAACGTATCGGTCTTGCACGAGCACTCTACACTCAGCCAGAGGTCCTCATTCTCGATGAGGCCACGAGTGCTTTAGACATCAAAACAGAAGAGGAAGTGATGAAAGCCATCGACGCACTTCAGGGAACGCTCACGATTATTATTGTGGCCCACCGCCTGAGTACGATTGAAGCTTGCGATCAAGTAGTAGATCTTGCGAAACTGTGATCATGACTCGAGAAGTTCTCAGTCTCGCTTGCGGGAAACAAATTTATTTTGAAATGGTCGCCAGCTTGGCCCGTTCATTTCGGCAGCATAACCGTGATAATGAAATTTCCTTCACCATTGCCACTGATGATCCCAAGAAAATTCCAGCAGATGTTGCGGAATGGTGTGAAGTGCATGTGATCGAAAATTCTGAGGCGGTCGGCTTCGAGCTTAAGCTGAGCCTCGATCTTTATTCAAAAGCTGAACGCACTCTCTTTATTGATGCGGACTGTCTCGTGACTCGTGACCTCACAGAAGTGTTCGAAAGTTTCGAAGGAAAGACCTTCACTTGTCTTGGTAAGAATCTTGATGAGGGAGAATGGTTTGGAGATATCGCGGCGCGAGTAAAGGCGATCGGAACGAAGGAAATCCCAGTCTTCGTCGGGGCGGTCTATTATTTCGAGCGTGGCGCCGAATCTAAAGCCGTTTTTGACGAGGCGAGAGCACAGGCAGATCACTATGATGATCTTGGCATTGTTAGATTACGTGGCCGTAAAAACGAAGAACCTCTTATTTCTATCGGAATGGCGAAAGCTGGTTATCAGGCGAGCCTCGATGATGGTTCCTTTAAATGCGACGTAATGGGGTTTGCTGGAGCAGTTAGAATTGATGTGCCAGCGGGCACGGTTTCTTTTCGAGACCCTCGCCGCGAATTCCTTCATTGCCCAAAATGTAGTGAAGTCGCTCACCCGGCTATCGCGCATTTTAATGATGCCTTCACAAGTATGTGGCAGTATCGCCGTGAGTGTCACCGCCTACGAGCCCTAGCCCAGGGACACTCCTCTGCAAAGGCTTCTCTCGAAAGTAAGCTCAAAGTGGAGTTCCCCCAACGAAGTAAAGAATTTCTCAAAGACACATTACGTCCGATCTATCACTCCCTCTTTGGCGCCCGTAAGGTGAAACAAAACGAACGTCTCTAACATTTTCACAGTTAGCCCCCACTATTCATGAGCGAAAAAATCATCGGCATTGGTCTCTCTCGGACAGGAACTACCAGTCTGGATCATTTTTTAAAAAAATTAGGCTACGACAGTCACCACTACATTCCAACTCTCTTTGGTGAACCAGATTGGAAAACGCTAGAGGAATGTGATGCGGTGATGGATTCTCCCATCCCACTGATGTATCAGGAAATCGATCAACGTTTCCCTAACTCAAAATTCATTCTAACCACAAGAAATGAGGACGATTGGCTTACCTCAATGAAGTGGATGCTTACCCACGGGAAAGTGATTTGGAATTACAGTTCAGAACTGCAAGACTACCATATCAAGCTCTACGAATGCTTTAGCTATAAGGAAAAAATCCTTCGTCGACGTTTTCGGGAATACCATAAGGAGATCGAAGCTTACTTCGCTGACCGAAAGGACGATCTTCATGTGATTAATATCAGTGAAGGTTTTGACACCAAGGCTCTCTGCCAATGGCTTGGAAAAGAACCTATCGACGCCCCAGAGCCCAAGGTCAATGCGCGTCGCACTGCACCAAAAATCAAGCGCCTCAAATATTGGGTTAAAGAAACTCTCGGCATTCTTCATCACGGGATCTAGTCTCTACGACGTATAGATATCCCCCCTCATCATGCCTGTTATTGTCGAATTCGAAAGTGGACTGGGAAACCAGCTCTTTCAATTTGCAGCTGGCTACACTCTCGCAAAGAAGCACAAAACCCAGCTCATTGCTGACACGTCACGCTATAACCAGCGTTCTCGATTTCAAAATGGTAGCAACTTTCGGCCATTCAATCTCGAAGATTTACACTTCCCCATAGATAGCTATCGGTCAAATCCCCCTTCCCGACTCTATTCTCTGCGTGGATTTACTCGGCTATTTGATTTTGGAAAGAACGCTCGCCTGACAAAGCATCACTGTCCTGGGGCTCATACACCAGTCTTTGACCGGCTCCCTGATGACACCTTGCTCCGAGGCTCATTTCAAGATCTGAGCTACTTCAGAGAGGAGAGCTCAGATATTTACACGATTATCAAAAATCGCCTCGAGCGTGCAGCAAAAGGAAAAGCTTCTCCATTACACTACAACTATGGGGCTATCCATATGCGGCTTGGTGACTACTTGGATATTCCCGAATTCTATCCCCAGTGGTTCGAGAAATTTTACCATCGCGCGGTCGAAATCATGCTCAATACACACCGCTGTTCTAAGGTCATCGTTTTTAGCGACGAGCCTGAAAAAGCACGTGAAATTCTCTCTGAATTTGGTGATAAAGTGGAGTTTACTGATTGTGATCAGACAGATGGCGGCGTGCTCGATCTCTATCGGATGTCAACGGCCACTGTCTTGGCTATCGCCAACAGCTGCTTTTCTTGGTGGGCCGCGTATCTGGCGAGTCAAACTGGAAGTCGAATTATTGCACCGCGCTTTTGGTCAGAATGGTGTAAAGAACCTGAAAAACTAATTTATCCTGACGACTGGGATATCCATGGACGATCCATCGATGATGAAGACTAAAAAAATTGCCCTCCTCACCCTCCAGCATCTTTCAAATGCCCCTCGTGCGCAGAAGGAAGCTGGTGCACTGTCTCGCGCTGGAGCAGAAGTCACCGTCTTCGGAAGTTGGTGGAATGACGAACGTGCCGAAGAAGATCTAACACTCGCAGAGAAATTGGGATTTAACTATGTCCCCCTCATCGATCTACGAGCAAGTGCGGGCTCCACTCTCATTCCCCGGCTTCGTACCCGGATTGCTAAAGAGGCGATTCAGAGACTAGGTATCGCACTTCCTGAATCCTTTGGCACCAGTGCGCGGGCGATGGTGCCGGCGATCAAAGAGCTGAAGCCTGATCTCACCATGGTTCACTCAGAACCTGGCCTCTGGGCAGGACAGCGACTCATTAAAGATGGGTTCAAAGTAGGAATTGATTTCGAAGATTGGTTTTCTGAAGATCTTCTCGAAGAAGCCCGTAAGACACGTCCGGTAAAACAAATCGCAGATGCAGAGAAATTCATTCTCAAAAATGCGGCCGTCTCCTTCGCTACCACTGATGCTATGGCTCAAGCTCTCGCAGAATGGGCTGGCGTTTCGAAAATACCGACGACGATTCCTAATACCTTTCCCTGGGCTGACGCACCAAAGACAGATCAAAATGCAGATCAGCGAGATCCTAAAGCAGTCTCATTTTATTGGTTCTCCCAGACGATCGGTCCAGGACGAGGACTTGAATTACTTTCAGATGCTCTCACTCATTTGAAAGGAGATTGGCAGCTACACTTACGAGGAAAGCTGCACACTCGAACAAATTGGTTTGAAAGCACGTTCCCTAAAGAAATTCGTGATCGAGTCATCATTCAACCCATCGTGCCTAATCACCTGCTGCCGATTCACAGCGCCAGTCATGATGTTGGTCTCGCTCTGGAAGAGCCATTTTGTAAAAGCCGGGATCTCACCGCGACCAATAAAATATTTGAATACCTTCGCTGTGGCTTAGCTCTCATTGCGACCGAAACATCAGGTCAGCGCGAAGTGATGAAACATTGCCCTGATGCTGGCTGCCTAATCCCTTCGGATGACCCGGTCTCTCTGATCTCTGCTTTACAGTCCTTTTTAGATGAACCAGAGCGCGTCACTAAGGGAAAAGAAAGTGCTCGCGCTGTTGCTGCTGACCAATGGTCTTGGGAAAAGTACGAAACTATTCTAGTCGAAGAGGTCGAAAAAGCTCTCAGTTAATCTCATCAAACCGGTTGCTTAATTTTCTATCATGCGAGTCCTCATCGTTTCTCCTCACTTCCCTCCTACGAACGCAGCTGACATGCAGCGAGTCCGTATGATTTTGCCCTACCTGGCAGATGCTGGAGTGGAGGCTGAAGTGCTCGCAGTCTCACCCGAACAAGTTGCCGCTCCTCAGGACCACTGGCTAATCGATGGGCTTCCATCAGACGTTCCTATTCACCGAGTGCGTGCGATGAGCTTAAAATGGTCTCGTTTACCGGGACTCGGAACACTTTCCCTCCGTGCCATGAGTGCACTTCGGCGAAAAGGCAACGAGCTCCTAAAGAACGGAAATTTCGATGTAATCTATTTCTCCACCACCCAATTCACGACTCATCTGCTCGGCCCTGAATGGAAAGAACGCTTTTCAGTGCCTTATCTGATGGACTACCAAGATCCATGGGTGAGCGATTACTACCGTGAACATCCAGAAATCGTCCCTCCTGGAGGACGTTTCAAATATGGGCTTTCAGATCGATTAAACCGCCGGAATGAACCTCGCGCATTAAAGCAATGTTCTGGCTTCACCAGTGTATCAGCAGCATACCCCGCACAGCTTGATAAACGGTATGATGGCACTGGCCTAGCTTCTCTCGTACTTCCTTTCCCTGGTGATACTCAAGATCTGGAGCGAGTGAAGGGAGACGATATCTCGCAGAGAGTTTTTGATCCTCAAGATGGCTTGAAAAACTGGGTCTACGTCGGCCGAGGTGGTGGTGATATGGCACTAGCGGTCCGCGCCTTTTTCCATGCGCTTAAAGAACGCGGCGGCCTTGAAAAGCTAAGACTTCATTTCATCGGGACCTCTTATGCCGCGGCTGGGAAAGGAATTAAGACCATTGAGCCACTTGCTCGTGAATTCGGACTAGAGGAAGTCGTGCAGGAACATCCGGACCGGATTCCATACTCGGAGACTTTACGCTGTTTACTTGATGCCGATGGCCTCGTCGTTCCCGGCTCAGATGATCCTGCTTACACAGCCTCTAAGATCTACCCCTACCTTCTTGCGGATAAACCTATGTTAGCGATTTTTCATGAACAGAGTTCGGTTACTGACTTGATGCGAAAAGTCGGAGGAGGAAGCATCATTTCTTTTACTTCCGACCAGTCGTTTGAGTCAATTTCAGCCTCGATTCAGAAGGAAGCATTTGTCAAAAATGGAGAGCTAAGAAAAGTCACCCTCGATGCCGAAGCCTTTCGTCCCTACGATGCCCGGTCTCAAGCGACAGACTTAGCGAAATTTTTCAAAAGCTGCCTCGAAAGCCGTTAAGTAGATATGAAACCTTCCTCAGTCCCACGAAAAAGCGCTCGCTCGGCAGCGCCCCATCGCCGTGGTGGCAGGCGTATGCCACGTCCTGCTGCTGATGGGAGCTTTCTCGCAGCCGACTATGGGGCTATTTCGACTCAGGCTCGGAGCCTTTATGAAATAGGCTGGCTCTTTATGACCGTGGGCGTCGTTATCGGGACGTTCGCCATCTACTTCTCGGCGCCACGGATGACCTTGGCCTACCTTGCCATTACAGTCCCCGCTCTCATCGGAGTACGCATTTGGACTAAAGAAAAAGCGATTGGCCTGCCTATCTTTCCCATCTTTCTCGTCCAGCAAGCCCTCGTCTACAGTATTCCTGTCTTTGCCTATCGGAATGAACTAGACGAAAACTATGAGTCGATCTTTTTCCTCTCGGCCAGCCTAACCGGAATCTTTCTACTCTTTGTCTACGCCGGGTGGCGCTACACCACGAATCGCGTTGAAGCAAAGATCTCGCGCCTTAATCTTTCCTTAGGAGAATCTGGTGATTCGGACACAAAAATCCTTAACCTTGCTCTTGCACTCCTAGCGGCAGCCCTTTCATTCCATATTCTCTGGCGAGCTGGTTTCGAAAGCTATTTTGGGCCCCTTTTCTCCCTTTTCCGTACCTTCTCAGGAGCGGCATCGATGCTAGGGGCATTGCTCGGAGGCATCGTGGTCGGTAAAACTCCAGATGCAGGAAAGAAACTCATTTTCTGGAGTATGATTATTGC
>CALGMJ010000105.1 GCA_937958875.1 uncultured Verrucomicrobiales bacterium
AATCAGTGGTTTTCTTCCGCTAATACCTCAGGTTTCGCCCTGCCTCTGCTCTGAATTTCTCCCTTGTGTAGGGACCCTGTGTTAGAAAGCGTAGTTTCCTACTTTTTTCTCCGGCGTACTCTCTTAGTCGCGCTGTTTCCGAGGATGAGACGGTATTTTGGGGGCAAGCGATCGAGGTTCTTGATTTGTAGCTGACGATAAAATAGTTCCGCACCGCAACTTTGGATTTGGATCACTCCCTTAGTGAGAGGGATCCATCCGGATGAGCTTTTTTTCTGAAGATTGCGCCCAACGTTCGTGATTTTTCCGTTGAGGAGATGGATGACTTGATCTTCGAATGCGATGATTTCTACCTGATTCCATTCTTCAGCGCTATCGTCGATGTTCGACGGGCTTTTGACGCAGAACGCTTTCCCTCGAACGATCGATGCCCAGGAGCCTCGGCGGAAGAAGGAGGGATAGCGAGCCTTGGTATCATTCACTTTGAATTCAGATTGAGTATTGAGGAGTAAGTAGAATGAACCCGTTTCTCCACGGCTGATTTGGTATTCAAGGCCATCTCTAAAGGTATTCCAGAAAGCTCCTTTTTCTCCGAAGGAATGATAAATGATCCCGCTGTCAAAAGTAGTGGGACGAACACTCGTCCATTCTTTTGTGCCTCGCTTCACTTGCGCGCGTAGGTGATAATCATAATAGGACTTTTTAGTTGCGAGTGAGGCCCAGCACTTACCCGTGATGTGAAGCACGGGGTTACCTTTCTGATCTTGCTGTGTTTCGAAGACTCCGAAACGGTCGCCTTCTCCCACTGGGGTTCCTGTTTTTGGGTGAGCCGTTTTTTCTGGCCACTCGACTGGGGACTCATTGCTTGGTGGGCCGGTCCATACTTCCCATTGTGATAATTCAGGGTCTATCAGCTCAGTCCATTGGGCATGAAGGCTTAAGGATGTTGCTAGGAGGGTGGTGCTCGAGAGCAATCTCATGTCTCACCTGTATCACAAAAATGATGATTTGGAAGTGTGATTAGCTAAATTAGATAGTCTTACGTTATATCCACTGTCTGCAAATTTCATGAATGAGAGTGGGTCCCTGATAGACGAAGCCTGTGTAGAGCTGAACGAGAGAGGCCCCTGCTTCTTTTTTTGCCAAAGCATCAGCAGCTGAGAAAATTCCCCCGGCGCCAATGATGGGGACATCGTTTTTCATGACCTGATGAAAGGATGAGATGACCTCCGTAGAATGCTGAGTTAAAGGGGCTCCCGAAAGTCCGCCTGCTTCTTGGGCCACAGGATGGCCTTCGACGGCTGCTCGTTCGATGGTGGTATTTGTCGCGATCAGGATGTCGAGGCCTCCATCACGGAAGACCTTAGCGAGCCCTTCGATTTGCTCATCATTAAGATCGGGGGCGACTTTAAGGGCGATCGGAACGTGGCGGTCGTGCTTGGCCTGAATATTTTTCAGTGTTTCCAGGAGTCTCGCGGCAGTTTCGCTGGACTGAAGATCACGTAAGCCCGGGGTGTTTGGCGAAGAAAAGTTTGCAGTGATATAGTCCGCATGGGGATAGGCTTTCTCGAAGGCAATGGCGTAGTCATCCAGTGCTTGTTCGTTGGGAGTGGTTTTATTTTTTCCAATATTAATGCCCAGTACGCCCTTAAAAGAGGATGATTGATTAGCATTCTCGATTCCTTCCTCGATGCCAGGATTGTTAAAGCCCATCCGGTTAATGAGTGCCTGATGTTCGGGAAGGCGAAACAGGCGGGGGCCTTCGTTTCCTGGCTGAGGTTTTGGGGTGAGGGTGCCAACTTCGATGTGGCCAAAACCGAGTCTCCCGAGCGCATCAATGGTATTGGCTTCCTTATCCAGGCCCGCAGCTAGGCCAACGGGGTTAGGAAAGGTCACTCCAGCGATGGTGACGGGCTGCGCCTTAGTCTCTGCAGTCATTAGGCCTAGGAGGCCCGTTTTTTCCATGAGGCGGAGACCTGACATAGAAAGATGATGCGCTTTTTCGGCATCGATTTTGAAAAGAATGTTCCGGGCGGCGGGGTAGAGAGCGTTTAGCATAGTTCGGCGGCGATGGAGTCTACGAGAAGCGGGCCTTCACCAATGAGGCGGAGGTGGGTGTCGGTGAGTTCGAGATAGTCGGAAAGCGGGGAGAGATCGAGCTTTGGGTCCAAATACTGTTTCGGCAGACCTTCGCTAGTCCGTAGCATGAGAGCGAGCCGTTCTAGCCGCCAGGCTTCCTCATCGAGGATTTCTTGGGAGTCGAGAGCGTGACCGACCGCTTCGACACGCTTCAGATACAGGGTGGTGTCGTTGACATTTTGCCAGCGCTTTCGGCGAATGGTAGAGACTGCTGACGGGCCTAGGCCTAGGTAGTCATTTCCGTGCCAGTAGCCTTCATTATGCCGCGAGCGCTTCCCGGGCTTAGCATAGTTCGAGGTCTCGTAGTGTTCATAGCCGGCCGCGGTGAGGCGATCGTGAGCGCTACTGAACATCTGAGCATTAAGCTCAGGATCATCCTTGAAATGCCCTTTTTCAAAGCTTTCAAAATAGGCTGTATCCTCTTCGTAAGTGAGATTATACGCGGAAATGTGATCCGGCTGAAGATCGATCGCCTGGGTGAGGGTGCTTTCCCAGTCAGTTAGGCTTTGGCCGGGGATGGAGAAAATCAGGTCAATGTTCACTTCATCTGGTCCGGCGTGTTGTAGGAGTTGGACCGAGCGAGTCGCCTGTAAGACGCTATGTTCGCGGCCGAGGGTTTTGAGATGAGTCGAGTGAAGGGACTGGATGCCGAGCGAGACTCGAGTGATTCCAAACTCTCGGTAGAGATTAGCGGTGCGATCGGTGAAGGTGGCTGGGTTTGCCTCAAAGGTGATTTCTTCGATCTGTGAGAAATCAAAATGCTCTCGTAGGCCTGAAAAAAGACGGCTCAAAAGAGTGGGCGAGAGCATGGAAGGGGTGCCCCCACCAAAGTAGATCGTTTTTAAGGGTGAGAGCCCCTGGCTGGATGCAAAACGCGCTTCGGAAAGAAGCGCGTCTACAAATTTTCCAAGATCAGTCCCACCCGGAGTGTGCTTATAGAATGAACAGTAAGGACAAATCCGATGGCAGAAGGGAATGTGCAGATAAAGTTGCAAGCCGCCGGAGTAATAGGGACCTAACTCAGATTTAGGAAAGTTATTTTTCCTTCGCAGCGGCTGGATTTTACCCAGTGAGGGCTATTCGTCTTCAGCAGGGGATGCGGGAGGAATGGCAGAAGCTTTTGGCTTTCCTTCCTTCATGTCTTGGAGGAGGGAGACATTTTCCCGGCCATTTGCTTCTTCGGTTTTCTCATAGCTGCGCATGACGCCGCCGAAGAAGGCGAGAACACCGAGAATCAGAGCAATGAGGCCCGAGAAAAATCCACCACCAGACTGAGAGACAACCATAGGCTGTGGCACTGGAACCGCCGCCGGGCGAGGAGCCTGAGCGGTGACTTTCTTCTTTTTGACAGGTTTCTTAGCCTTTTTGGCAGAAGGGAGCTCGTCTTCGTCTTCCTCTTCTTCTTTGTCATCGAGAGAGTCCTCATCCGAAGCTTCTTTGTTTTCGGATTTTACTTTCTCATGAGGGTGAAATTCTTCTTCATCGAGCACGGTCTGTTCGTCCTCGGTGAGATG
>CALGMJ010000106.1 GCA_937958875.1 uncultured Verrucomicrobiales bacterium
AAATTCAGTAAAATCGCCTTATCGACAACGCCTTTAAAGTTACCAAGCTCGAATTTACCGAGAACTTTTCCCGTAGCCCCAGGCTCCCATTTCAATCTCGCAGAGCCATCTTCTTGCACGGGCTCGATCCGAGCACTCAAACAGCTACAGGGAGCGTCATAATTCGTGATCTCCGCCCCCTTTTCTTTTACCGTAAAGGGAAATTCAGCAATAATTTCCTTAGCATCTGGAGCAACAGTTACGGAAACGATTGTTTTTTCAAAGGTCATCTGCGCAGCTAGCGGCAGAGAGCTAAGCAAGAATAAAGCGAGTAAACTTCTCATGAAGTCTAAATAAGCTCCAAAATCTTGACTTCAAGGATCAATCGCCCTTTTCGCCATTTAGGCCCTAAAAGGTAAAGTGATTTTCCCTTGGTAAGCACTGGATCAGTAGTGAGAATTTTTCGTCCTCCCTGCCAGTATTCAAGAAGCATCTGAAAGCGGTCACCATCGAGCTTTTTACGCGGCTCAAAGTTCACGAGAATTTCTTTAGACGGCTTCAGCGGAGTTGCCCAATTTTCATACCCCCGTAGAATCGGCTTCGTGTCGCCACCGAGGAAGCGGTAGTTCTTGAACTTCAAATCAGGAAGCCCTTGCAGGGCAGAAATTTTATCAGCCTCAAGCGGTTTCGTGTGTTCACCTGCTAAAGTCGCATCCCCATCTGTCGCGTAGATCAACTGCACTCCTAGCGAGCCTATCTTATCCAGACCAGGATCAGCCGCTGAACAAATGCCTGAGAGTAATAAAGCCAAGATAAGAGGTAGGATTCGTGAACAGCTCATCGAAGTTTTATCAGGTTCAATTTATAACTGGCGCTGCTGAGAGATCAGGTAGCGCTCTGGTAAGACAGCTGAAGCACCAACCGTAGCAAAATCAACATCATCCCCAATCGCATCTAGACCTTCCACCACGATCACAGAAACCTCTCCTTGAGCATTTGCCACCACCCGTGTCTTATGATTTCCACCAGGAGTGTAAACATTAGGAAGCTCAGTAGCAGCAGCAAAATCTGCATCCTGCTCAGGTGGATTCACCTTTGTTCCCGCAAAGAATGCCAAAACAGCAGCAAGGCCAGAAGCTGGCACCCAGGCAAAACCAATTCGCGCCCACCATGGGCTTGATTTTTCAGCAGTTTTTGCAGCTCCTTCACGGTCGATCTGAGCCACCTTATTCAGGATCTGACTATTGAAAAAATCAGGATACATGGGTTCCTGCGAGGCCGGAAATTCACTCTTCATGAGATCACCGAGACCTCGTGCAGATTCTACCTCCTCTATTAAAGAGGGATCCTCAGCGAGAGCTGCATCCACGATCACTTGTTCATCAGGAGTGAGGCAATCATCGATCCACTTAGAAAAGAGTTCTTCAGTCATTATTTTCATTAGCAAGAAGTTGTTGAAGTTTTTTTCGGGCGTAATAAAGGCGGCTCATTACCGTTCCTAGAGAGCAATCCATGGAGGCGGCAATTTCTTTATAATCATAGCCTTGCACCTCACGGAGTAGAATTGTTTCTCGATGTTCTGGAGAAAGCGTATCCATTGCGGCACGAATCCGTTCGCCGAGTTCACGATTATTCATCGCGTCATCAGGCCGAGCCGATCCTTTAGGCGTCGTAATTGCTCCGGCAGCGATATTTCCCTGATGGAGCAGATTATCATCAAGTTCACCTACGGAATCGATTTTACGCTTCCGCAACCAATCGTAGACGACATTGTGAGTAATTCGGTAAAGCCAGGTAGAAAACTGAGCGCGGGCTTCAAATCTTGGTAAAGCCTTCCACACTTTAATGAAGACCTCTTGAGAGAGATCCCAAGCGTCGGCTTCATTTTTGATCATGTTTTGCACCATAGCGAATACCTTTCCACGATGACGAGAGACCAGAGTCTCAAAAGCAGCGGTATCCCCTGCCTGACAGGCCGTAATGAGGTCCAAATCTGGAGGACCATCATCAGGAATACTGCTGACAGAGGACGCATCTGCTGGCGCCATCAGATACTTGGACGAGAACCATCGGTGGAAATTCATTAACTTCTTAAAAAAAATTTAACGTTAATTAAGAGTCATTGACCATTCTTTTATCATGCCAGAGCTAGGAAGAATAATTTTGAGATGAAAGCTATTCAGGGAATGAACCCATCGAAATCTGCCCGTCATGCTTAGCTCCTTCATCAACACTGAGTGTTCCTACCCGAATATCGCCCTGAAGACTTGCCTTTTTATGCAGCGCCAATCTGCCCCGACATAAAATATCCCCCTTGACCAAACCGTCGATTTCACAACTGGAAGCGATCACCTCCTGAAGAAATTCCACTTTCGCTCTCTTTTCGATGCGAAGTTTTTGACAACTCACCTTCCCCTCGATCCTGCTATGCCGGCGGATTGTAAGATTACCCGAGCACTCCGCAGAACCTGTGAACTCCCCTTCTACGATGAGATCATGACACTGGATAATCGAGCTGGAGACCACCCCTTTCTTATGAATCGTCACCTGACCACGAGTCTGGATACGGCTATTAAATCCATCTTTAATATCGAAATCCTTGAGCGAAATGTAGGCCCCACATTTTGGACAAAGTGCAGAAGTGGAGTTTTTGGAAGTCGGATGCTCTGTGGGACAGTCAAAACACAACACCATCCGATCATCTGGTCCCGCTTCTCTTGGCTCGAAAGGCTTTTCCTCCTCGGCAGTTATGGTCGGAGCCTCTGTTGGCTCAACCTTTTCAAACTCACTTTTTTCGCCAGCAGGCGCAGGAGGTAGTGGCGGTTTGGGTAACTTCCGATTTTTGAGAGCACCTTCATTCGGCTCAACTTGCCTCTCTTGCAAAAGTGGCGGCTTAGGACGTGGAGGCAACTTCCCTCTCCTATTACCGAGAGAACTCGATGACTTAGGCTGATCAAGCTTGGTAAGATTCGGCTGCGCAGGAGTCTTTGAAGACACCTTAGAATCAGCAGGCGTGGGCTTTACCTCCCGCTCGATAAGTTCGGCAGTCGTTTCACGCGCATGTGCGATGACCTCCTTACCCTCAAGATTCAAGTGGGCATGACATCGCTTACAAAACGTAGAAACCGCCAGAGAAGATTCCTCTTGGCGGTTTTCACAAAGAGGACAAACGACCTCTCGAGGCCC
>CALGMJ010000107.1 GCA_937958875.1 uncultured Verrucomicrobiales bacterium
TTCGACCTTAGCTTTTCAAGAAGGCGTAGCGGTCCATATTGTAGACCAGATTGCAGAGGCTGTTGTGCTGGCTCGCTCGCTTCAGGCCGATACTGCGGACGTAGTCCATGCCCATCTGCTTCATCCGGCCAAAGACGTGTTCCACTCTCACTCGGATACGACTGACTCCGCGGTTAAACTTTTCCTCTGCCTCACTTAGCGGGCTGTTGCGGTGGGCTTTACGCATTAGAAATTCCTCCGCCTCACACTCGATCAAGTAGTCCTCGTGCTCCTCGGAGTGATACGCGCTGTCGGCCAGGACTGCGTTGTCTGTTTCATCAACAAGGTCTCGAAATACCTGACTATCGTGCACCTGGGCCGGGGTGGTCTTGTGCTTGTCGATGAGCTTACTTTTGGCATCAACCTTGGCGTGATTTTTATAGCCGAAGTGGCTCTCCAGGTTCTTCTTAGTCCAGCGTGCGTCACAATCTTTTTGACGCCCTCTGGGGGTCTTGGGATCAAATTCCTCGGGCCGCTCGCCGTCTTTGATTTTCTGATTTTGGGCGCGCGTGTTTCGCTGCCGGGGTGCGTCGACAAAGCTGGCATCAACGATGCTGCCCTCTTTGGCGATGAGGCCTTCGCCAGTGAGCATGCGGTGGAAAGCTTCGAAAAGTTTTTGGCTCCCATCGCGTCCGTCTTTTTCGATGAGCTCTTTAAAATCCCAGATCGTGTTCGCGTCAGGAACTTCATCGCCGAGGCGTAGTCCCAGAAAGCTCATGAAGCTGAGGCGATCCTTGATTTGCGCTTCAGTGGCTTCGTCGCTGAGGCCGTGGTATTTCTGAAGGACGAGGATTTTGAGCATGAGAAGCGGGTCGAAAGGTGGGCGTCCGCCTTTCTTCCAATCTTTGGTGTCGTAGCCTGTGACCACTTCGAGCACGGGGCGAAAACTTTCCCAGTCAATGAGATCGCGCAGCTTCAAGATCCCGACGATACGCTGAGTCACAGCTTTCTGATGATCCAACGCCGCGAAGAGATTCCCACCCCCGTCCAGATTGCGATACCTTCTCATGCAAAGACTCTACGCTTTTGGAAGTATCAGGGAATTCTTTTTAGCGAGGAGGTTACCGGAGGTGCCCTTTAGGCAGAATGAAATTCCTCTGCGAGCTTCATCATTTCTTCAGGGGAGACTTCCCTGAGGAATTGGCGGAAGGACCAGCGATAACCGTCTGGATCTTTCACCATCCCGACGCGCATGCCCCAAAACTGGTCTGCAGGCTCCATGAGAGGCTCTGCTCCAGCAGCAATCGCCTTCGCAAAAGCATCATCACAGCTCTCGACGCCGAGTGAAAATAGGCAAGGAGCCGTCGATCCCTCAGGCATCGCAGCAGCATGCCATTCGGGAGAACTCTCAGAGAGATAAATCTGAGTATTGCCAATTTTAAACTCAGCATGGGCAACGCTGCCATCAGGCATCGGCATCCGAAAGAGTTCCTCTGCACCAAAGGCCTTAGAGTAAAATTCAAGGGCTTCATTTCCATCCCTAACTGTGACTGATAGGGCGAGTGTTGGTTCGTTTTCGTTCATAAATTGATAATATCTGAAGAGGGAACGAGTGAAACATAAGCAACTGACAACCTTATGTCAGGATCATTTCCTTTTTCTGATATTGTGCCAAAATTTCTTGAGCTGCCTGACTGACTTTTTCCTGAAGCGCTGGCGGAGAACAGGCTCTCACGGAAGAGCCAAAGCCCAAAAGCCAACTACTCAGCCAATCTAAGGAATAGGCAAAAGCCTCGATACGGACACCCTTCTCTGGCAGCTCTACCTGCTTCACGATGCGGGCTGGTATTTCGGCCAAAACTCGCTCTCGCACCCAGGCATCACATTCCACTGTCACCGGTATCTGATCGCAGGTCTTTTCCTGATCCTGCAGGAAGTCCATGAGCGAGAAATCTTCATGTCCTAAAAAAGCCTCCTCCAACACAGCCCATTCGTTCATGCGATCGAGACGAAAATCTCGAAATCCTTCACGGTAGCGACACCAGCCAATGAAATGCCAGTGATTCGCATAGTAAAGCACGCCCAGAGCCTCCACCACCCGCTCGGTAACCACTCCCTTCCCGCCCGTATCGTAACTCAATTTGATACAGCGCCTATTCACCACCGCATTCTGAATTTTCATCAGAGCACTCTGGTCTGGCGAAGCCGACGAAGGCGCCCACACTCTGACCGATTCCCCTAAGCGCTGAAGGTAATCCTTTTTCTCTTCTGGCAGCGCGGCCCGCACCTTGAGCAAGGCTCCACGCATCGACCGCTTCAGTGAATCTTCCCCAAACTTCTCAGCCAACTCTCCGCTCATAAACAGCGCCACCGCTTCCTCCTCCGTAAAAGTCACTGGAGGCATGTGATATCCCGGCATCAGACGATACCCCACCCCCGCTTCCGCCACAATCGGCACTCCAGCCTCGCCCAGTGCGGAGAGATCTCGATAGACCGTCCTCACACTGATTTCAAAATGCTCAGACATCTGCTCAGCCGTCACCACCCGATGACTCTGTAACATGAGAATCATGGCGGTGAGGCGATCAATGCGATTCATCTTAAGAAAGGTAGATCATAAAACGATCGCTCAATGATCTTTCGTAGGACGTTGCAGCTCCTCAAAAATGATCCCAAATTCAGGAACATCCTGATATTTTTCGGCAAGAAGCTTGGCCGCTTTCACCACTTTAGGATCTGAATGCGCCTTCTTGGAACCCGCTCTCTCCCCGAATGGAGACAGATGTTTTTTAGAAAATTTCTGAAGCTCATCGCGCGCCTCCAGATAAAGGATATTCGCAGAATTTTTCGCTAAATTTTCTTCAAGACTAGCAGCGATTTCTGCCATCTCTCCGGTCACTTTACACGACTCACGTAAATGATGGCACCAATAATAAGCTTCTTGAGGATTGCGGGAAGAAAGCTCGATCAACCACTTGGAAAGTCTGGCCTCGAATCGTGCGAGTTCCTCCGCATACTCGTCACGTTTTTCATAGATATGCCGAGTGTAGAGCCATAACATCCCCTCTTCTCCGATATGTGGTTTTCCACTGCTATGGCCTCCCTGATAGACCCGATGCACGGATCGACTCCCAAATTTTTCGGCAGCGTTCGCACTCAGATAGCGATTGTAATCCCAAGCTCCTCCTCCCACAAAATAAAGTCCAGTCTTAGGTGGTTCAGCTATTCGGGGAATATAAGCGATGAAAGGTAAAGCCCCTAAAGACTTCAGCTTACTCGCATTATAGAAAGCGGTCGCTCCGCCCCCTGATCCACCAGAAAAAAATACTCTCTCCACATTTACCACCGGAAGATTTTCCGCCATATGATCGAGAGCTTCACGGGTAATGCGATTATTCTTTTTGAACACTCCCTCCGCTGTCTTATCATCATCAGGGTAATCATTTGAGGCATCTACGGACACCCCGACAATCATCCCTGCCAGCTCTGCAATCCGTTTAAAACGGTCAAATTTCTGAGGGGAACCTTTCCCCGAACCAGTCCAAAACATGAGCGGTGCGCGCTCACCTGCAGCCAATGTCGTGGGCAGATACAGAAAGTAGCTAGACCCGTGCCCCGTATCAATGGCCTCACTCACTTTACCCAAAGGATAATCTAATCCCTCAGGAGATTGATATTCCGGTGCCTCAATAGCTCCCGGTTTAAAATGCTCCTGAAGAAACTTCTGATCTTCTTTTGAAAGCTTATCAAGCGCTAGGGTAATTCTCCGTCCCTGATCTGTCACCAGAGAGACTTTACCCGATTTCACCTGCATCGCCTTTGCCGTAATGGTCGAGCCAACCGTGGAAGTCCATACTCTCTCCTGAGTTGGTTCTGCGTTGAGAGATACGATGAAGAGACACAAAAAAACACTCGCTGCTCTTACTATATTACCTTTCATGAAATTTATTAAAATACAGCCCATAAGTAACTTCACATTAGCATTTTAAAAGAAGCGATTCAGAGATTTTAAAAATCCCTTTTATGGACCAAGCAGACTCAACGAGCAAAGACCGCCGCACGCTCTTCTTCATCCAGCTCTTTCCAGTAACCGGGCTGAAGATCGCCCAGCGGAAAAGCACCGATTCCTTCGCGGATTAGCCTTAATGTCGGAAAGCCCACCGCAGCGGTCATTCGTCGTACTTGGCGGTTTTTCCCTTCACGCAGCTCAAGACGAAGCCAGGTATCGATGATTTTCTGCCGAACCCGGACGGGAGGATTTCGTTCCCACACGAAGTCAGGCTTCTGCTTCAAGGCGCGCGCACGACAAGGAAGGCATTTATGACCTTTAATGATCAACCCACCCTGACGCATCGGTTCAAGATCGCTAGCCTCGGGCTCCCCTTCCACAAGAACGAGGTATCGCCGACGATGTTGAAAACGAGGGTGCAGAAGCTTATGCTCAAGCGCCTTTTCATCGGTGAACAACAAGAGCCCCTCAGAATCCATATCCAACCTCCCTAACGGTACCACTGATTTTGGCAGATCAAAACCCTTCAGCGTGCCTTGGTCTGGCTCGTTAGGATTCGGGTTGAACTGGCTAAGAATGCCGTAGGGCTTATTGAAGGCGACAAGCACGGCTGGAAAATGAGCACTGTAGCCTTGAGGTCAAGTCACCAGTCACACTGCTGATAAGCAATAGATCCGAGTTCCCTCAGGCTGGAGAGCACCATGGCCATGCTCACTGCCAAGAATAAACATTATCCAAATTTACCACTGGAGTTCCTCAGAGAGATAAGGGCGATTTTCTTCATTCTGAGAAACTACACCAGATCGTTAGAAAACACTATTACTCTCGAGGTCCAAGAACGACAATACTGCGACATGGGAGGTAGAGGCTCACTTTCTTTTTAATACTGGGATGAACGCTGCCTGTAGTGAGACGTCCATGGCCGCTAAACGACTCTTGATCTGAGTCCAGAAGGTGAACGAAATCCCCTTTCTGATGCACTGGAAATGCGTAGTCTTCGATCGACTCTGTTGGGTGTAGGTTTACTGCGAAAAGCAGATTAGCTCGTTCGAACTGAAAGCAGAGATTCTTTTGATCAAGATTGAGTAACTTTGCCGGCGCAGCTTCTAAGAGCTGATGATCACGGGCTAGCTCTAGAATTGCTTGTTCAAAATTCTGCAATCCTTCGTACTTGAGATCAGGATGATCTGCGAGCGACCATTGACGGCGAGCATGCTTGTGCGACCAGCCATTCCCTTCACGAGGGAAATCAACCCACTCGGGATGGCCAAATTCATTTCCCATAAAGTTTAGCCAAGCCTCCCCACCGGCAACCATAGTGAGCAGCCGGATAATTTTATGAAGAGCAATCCCGCGATCAATCTCAGGGCTCTGAGACGCTTGATTCATATGCCAATACATCTCCTTATCCATGAGCCAGAACGCCAGCGTTTTATCTCCGACGAGTGCCTGATCATGGGATTCTGCGTACGCCACTGTTTTCTCGCCATAGCGACGATTACTGAGTTCATGCCAAATTTTTTCCAGATTCCATTCCTCATCCGGAGTATGCTTGAGCAGCTTAATCCAGAAATCAGGAACCCCCATCCCGAGACGATAATCAAAGCCAAGCCCACCTTCTTTCGCTTCTTGGCATAAGCCTGGCATCCCAGAAAAATCTTCAGCAACGGTGAGAGCTTCCGGGTTAATTTCACGCACTAACTGATTGGCTAGCTGAAGATAGGCCACCGCTGACTGATCTACATCATGAACGAAATATTTATCGTAGTGATCAAAAGCAGTATTGCCATGGTGATGGTAAAGCATGGAGGTGACCCCATCAAAGCGGAAGCCATCGAAACGAAATTCCTCAAGCCAGTAACGAAGATTTGAGAGGAGAAAATCACGGGTCACTGGATGGCCGTAATCAAACAGGAGCGAGTCCCAATCTGGATGCTCGGCCTGAGGTCCAGAATGAAGGAGAAAGCCAGCCTCACCATCAAATTCCCGGATTCCCTCCGCGAAATTTTTGACCGTATGCGAGTGAACGAGATCAAGAAGGACAACGATGCCCAAACGATGAGCTTCATCAATCAAGGCCTTCAGATCATCGGGAGTTCCAAATCGTGACGACGGAGCAAAGAAATTAGCCACATGATAGCCGAATGATCCGTAATAAGGATGCTCTGCGACCGCCATGAGCTGGATGGTGTCATACCCCAGCTTCGCAATTCTCGGCAAAATATCGGTACGAAATTCATCATAGGTTCCCACCCCTTCCCTCTCGGTGGCCATGCCGATATGAGCTTCATAAATCCGTGGAGCTGATGGCTTCTCAGGAGCAGAATGCTGCCATTGGTATGATTTTCCCGGAGCCCAGACCTTGGAGGCAAAATCCTTATTTTTTTCATCCTGAACTGCGTAAGTGGTGAAAGGCGAAAGCCGGTCGTGGATCCCGTTCTCGCCCGTCACGCGAATTTTGTAAGATGAAAGATGTTTCAAACCGCAATCACTCGGCAAGTGAAGGGACCAAGCACCATCCTTTTCTCTCCGAGCTTGATGAGCCTTTTCATCCCATTGATTAAAATCTCCCACAAGAGAAACCGCCTGCGCGCGAGGCGCGTATTCACGCCAGAGCCAACCATCTTCCACCTGAAAGAGTCCAAAATGCTGATGAAGATGAGAGTGCGGCTTCGGTAAGCTGAGGAAAAAATCCCGACGCCTGGTGATCGCTTCCGCATAAGGCTCCAGCCATGGATCATCCTTCACCAGCTTTAATTCTGTCATTGAAATTACCCTAGCAGAGCGCAGGCCAAAAACACGGTTCCTTCTTAAAATCCCTAATACAAAACGCTGGTCAAAGAGATTTCCCATCAAAAGACATGAAATGCATTCATGAATAACCGTGAATTTCATTCACCCCCTTTGGCATAATTCACGCTCTTTAGTACATTATGAACGCGGCTCCATCGTCTCCATTTACCGAAGAACAGACCGGATATCTCAATGGATTCATGGCTGGAGTCCAGCAGGCCATTCCGTTTCTTGGGCAAAATGCGGAAGGACAATTCACCCATAAGGAAGAAGAAGCTGTTTTCGGCACCCCTCTGGATGACCTCTGCCGCGAGGAACAGATCAAGTATGAGAAAAACGGCCTCGATTGCTTCGACTCCATTCTCCAGCAGGCTGAGAAGAAGGAATTCGCCACCGATGGAGATATTTTCCGCTTCAAATTTTTTGGACTCTTTTACGTCACCCCTGCTCAGGATGCCTATATGATGCGTGCCCGGATTCCTGGATGCGCTATGGATGCCCGCCAGCTGAGGGGATTTGCCCAGATGTCACGTGATTGGGGCGGCGGCTATATCGATGTCACCACTCGCGGAAATCTCCAGATTCGTGAGATCCAGCCGGAAAATACGGTAAATATCCTAAATACTCTCGTCGACCTTGGCCTCACCTCCCGCGGTTCCGGAGCGGACAATGTGCGGAATATCACCGCAACGCCAACGACAGGCTTTGATAAAGATGAACTCATCGACGTCATGCCCTATGCCAAGGCCATGCACCACGCCATCCTGAACAACCGGGACCTCTATGGCATGCCACGGAAATTCAATATTTCTTACGATTCCGGTGGAGCCATCTCCGTCTGTGCCGATACAAATGACATCGCTTTCTATGCCGTCACGCTGAACGAAAAAGCGGAAGATCTCGATCCTGGTGTTTATTTTCGCCTTCAGCTCTGTGGAATCACTGGTCACAAGCAGTTCGCCTCAGATACCGGCTTACTCGTCACCCCAGAAGAATCCGTCGCTGTTTCCTCTGCTATTCTCCGCGTCTTCATCGAAAATGGTGATCGTACGAACCGGAAAAAAGCTCGCCTTAAATATCTCGTCGACGACTGGGGGATCCCGAAGTTCCTCGAGGAAGTGGAAAAGAAATTAACCTTTAAACTCCGATACGTCTCGGAAGAGCTCTGCACCAAGCCTCAGCCTAAGGTGAAGCATGGCCACATCGGTACTTATAAGCAGAAGGATGGTAAGAACTACATTGGCATCGTCGTTCCAGTCGGTCGCATGTCAGTCGAAACCGTCGAAGCCATTGCAGACATCTCGGATGAATTTGGTAATGGCGATATTCGCCTCACAGCTTGGCAAAACATCATCGTTCCAAATGTCCCAGATGAAAAAGTAGAAGCTGCGCAAGCTGCCATCAAGGCGGCTGGACTCAACTACACCGCTACTTCTGTTTCTGGAGGTCTCATCGCCTGCACCGGTAATACGGGGTGTAAATTTGCAGCTGCAAATACAAAAGGACAGGCTGTCATCATCGGGAAATATCTCGAAGAGCGCGTGGAGCTCGACCAACCGATTAACATTCACCTTACAGGCTGCCACCACTCTTGTGCCCAGCACTACATCGGTGATATCGGGCTTATGGGGACGCCGGTAAAATTGGACTCTGGTGAAAAAGTAGAAGGTTACAACATCGTGCTCGGCGGTGGCGTCGATGACACGCAGGCCATTGCTCGTGAAGTCTATAAGGCCGTTCCTTTCGATAGCATTCCTCCTCTCATCGAAAAGCTTCTTGTTACCTATAAAGAGAACCGCCAGCCTGGTGAAACATTCGCGCAATACACTCAGCGTGAAAAGGTGGAAGAACTCGTGGTGGCCTAAGTTTCGAACCCATCTAAGGCATCCGCCTTACTTCAAACGCCTCACATGGTTAGCCCAGATCCAGACCCTTTTCCAGAAGTCAACCTCGTCGATAAGCTCCTGAAGGAGCAGTCGACCCTGCAGACTCCGGTCGCACAATTTGCTGAAAAGCATGATCGTAACGAAGTCCGGACGGATCTCTACAAACATCTCATCCCATTTGAAAAGCCAGGGAAAGGTGAGCAATACGCCTTTCAGGTCGAACTCGATAAATGCACTGGCTGCAAAGCCTGCGTCGTCGCCTGTCATACCTTAAATGGGCTCGATGAAGACGAAGCATGGCGTGACGTCGGACTCCTCGAAGCTGGGAATGGCTTTCAACAGACGGTCACCACCGCTTGCCACCATTGCCTCGAACCCGAGTGCATGCACGGCTGTCCTGTAGGGGCCTATGAAAAAGAGGAAGATACAGGCATCGTACGACATCTCGATGACCAATGCATCGGCTGCGAATACTGCGTCCTCAAATGCCCGTATGACGTGCCTAAGTATTCGCACGATCGTGGTATCGTCCGAAAGTGCGACATGTGCCATCAGCGCCTTGCCGATGGGGAAGCGCCAGCTTGCGTACAGGCCTGTCCTACGGGAGCGATTTCTATCATCAAGGTCGACCAAGCAGAACTACGTGCGGAGAATGAATTTCTCCCAGGAGCGCCTACTCCACAGATTACGCTGCCTACCACGCGCTACATCGGCCGTGATGTTCCACTGAATGCCGTCCCAGCGCATCAATCTCGCCTGAGCCCTCAGCCTGCGCACTGGCCACTCGCTCTCATGCTGGTGCTTACCCAGATCGGCCTCGGTCTGACGGCAGCATCACTAATCGGGAACACTGCTTTAGCCATCGTCGGCTTTATCATCTTTAATGCGGGCATGGGTGCAGCCACCCTACACCTTGGAAAGCCACAGAAAGCTTGGCGTTTCTTCCTCGGCCTAAAACGCTCTTGGCTCTCTCGAGAAATCCTAGCCTTCTCCATGCTGGCTCCCATCCCTGCGGTTTTAGCAGCGGCACCATTTCTTCCAGAATTTCCATTTAAGGAGCTTGTTACCGGAGCCGCTAAACTCTCGCTCATCCCGTTAAGTCTCGGAGCAATTTTCACCAGCGTCATGATTTATCATGATACGAAGCGCATAAACTGGCACCTCCGACATACCGCTCCCGCGTTTATGCTCACTTTCGTCACCACTGCAGCGCTCTTCCTCCACCCAGCGCTCTTTATTCTCTGTGCGACTGGGCTTGCCGCTCTCGAAGGACTCACCCTCCTTCCTTCACGAGAAGAAAAATGGTCCCCTGCTCGTCACCAGGCCCAGCTACGTCTAGGCCCCTTGAAAAAGGTTCTTGATTTCCGTCTCCTCACCTTAGCGGCAGCGGCATTACTTTCCTTCTTCAACCCATGGCTCTCGCTTCCGGTATTCCTCGCTAGCGAACTCCTATCCCGTCACCTTTTCTTCCGCTCCGTTCATGCGCCTAAAATGCCTGGAGGGCTTCACACGCCACAGCCGCATCTCGCGCACAACTAATCGACTGCTATGCCTGTTCTCGAAAAAATTCTGAAACAAAAGACTGGCCCGCTCACCTCTGAGCTTCTGCTTCGACCCGCGGAATTCGGACTTGGGAAACTTCCCAGAAACCTCGAGACAGATGCCACCACCACGTCTGTGTGCGGCTTTTGTTCAACAGGTTGTCAGCTCAAGCTCCACCTTCACGAAGGAGAAGCCGTCGGGGTAACGCCTTCGCCTAAATATCCGGTTAATCTCGGCATGGCCTGTCCGAAAGGCTGGGAAGCTCTCGCCGTTTTAAACTCTGAGGAACGTGCCACCGACCCGCTCTTAGACGGCGAGCCCATCTCTTGGGATCTCGCTGCGCGTATTTTTACCGACCGCTTCAAGGAGATCCAGAAAGAGCACGGTAAGGAATCTGTCGCTTTCATTTCCACCGGACAAATCGCCACCGAAGAAATGGCCTTTTTAGGGGCTTTTTCTAAATTTGGCATGGGGATCAAGCACGGTGATGGCAATACTCGTCAATGTATGGCGACCTCTGTCGTCGCCTATAAGCAGGCCTTCGGGTTCGATGCTCCGCCTTATACCTATGCTGATTTTGAAGAATCAGATGTCGTGCTCTTGATCGGGTCTAATCTCGCCATCGCTCACCCGATCCTCTATCAGAGGCTCGCTCGTAATCAGCGTAACGCAGACATTATCGTCATCGATCCTCGCGCCACTGAGACTACTCAAATTGCCACTCAGCATCTCGGCATCAAAGCAAAAGGCGATCTGCCCCTCCTCTATGCGTTAGCCCACTGCATTATTCGGGACGGCCGTGTCGACGAAGAGTTCCTCGCTCAAAATACGGAAGGTTTCGAAGACTTTTCCGAATTTATCAAAGACTACTCCCCTGAAGCGACTGCCGAGCGCTCCGGTATCGCCAGCGATGAAGTCGAAGCTCTCGCCAAACTCATTTCTGATCCTAGCAAACGAGTTTCGATGTGGTGGACTATGGGAGTCAATCAATCGTACGAAGGTGTCCGTACGGCACAAGCCATCATCAATCTCTGTCTGATGACCGGAAACATCGGCAAACCAGGTACCGGACCTAACTCCATTACCGGACAGTGCAACGCGATGGGGTCTCGCCTTTTTTCAAATACCACCAGCCTCCTCGGTGGGCATGATTTTGGAAAACCAGAACATCGAGAGAAAGTTTCCCAAATCTTAGAGATCCCTGAAGAAACGATCCCTCACGAACCGAGCTGGGCCTATGATCAGATTATCGATGGCATCGAATCAGGGAAAATCAAAGGACTCTGGGTCATCGCAACAAATCCAGCACATTCCTGGATCAATCAAGGACGTTTTCACGAACTCCGAAAGAAACTAGACTTCTTGGTGGTGCAAGACATGTATGCCACGACCGAGACCGCTAAGACCGCAGACCTTCTCCTTCCCGCAGCAGCCTGGGGAGAAAAATCAGGCACCTTTATCAATAGTGAGCGCCGTATCAGCACCATCAAGCAAGTGCGACACGCTCCGGGAAAAGCTCTCAGTGACTTTAGAATTTTCCAGCTCCTCTCCAACACCTGGGGATGTGGTGAAATGTTCGAAAAATGGTCCAGCCCTCCCGCAGCCTTCGAGCTCATGCAACGGCTTTCCGAAGGGCAACCCTGTGATATTACGGGTATTCAAGGTTACCAGCATCTTGATCAAGAAGGAGGCATCCAATGGCCCCTCCCACTCGAAGGCGGTGACCCTGCCCAAGAAAAGCGTCTCTTCGCAGATGGAAAATTTTACACCCCTAGCGGCAAAGCAAAATTCCTCTTTGAACCGCCCGCAACTCTCGCTGAACCGACCTGCGAAGACTACCCGCTCACGCTTCTAACCGGGCGTGGCACCAGTGCTCAGTGGCATACGCAATCTCGGACCAATAAATCCAAGGTCCTCAAGAAGCTCTATCCTGATATTCTTCTGTTAGATATTCACCCGGAAGATGCGGCTAAGCTGGACCTGAACGACCGTGAGCCTATCAAAATTTCCTCACGGCGTGGTGAGATCACAGCTCACGCACATGTGAGTACAAGCGTAAAGCAAGGTGAAGTCTTCCTTCCTATGCATGAAGGAAATACAAACATTCTCACTCACGCCTCCTTCGACCCCTACTCACGGCAACCGAGCTACAAGGCATCTGCGGTCGCGGTTCAAGGCGTCTGAACGCCATAACGGACGAAGGTTTTTACTCCACCGATAAACTGGATGGTCCGGGCTCCATCGACACCGGGCGATGACGTGTCACTCATCACCTCGAGCCCGCTCGAAGGATTCCCTGCAGGATACCAATTGATCAAATCCGTGGAGCCTTCCACGACAAGGGTGAGCCCATCGCTCAAGGCCGCACCGGTAATTGGAATCGTGATCTGAGGATTCCCACTCGCTGGCTCCATGATGCGAGGGAGACCATCGAGATGCCCATCCTGCCCATTTAAGCCTAAGGTAAACTCTATCACGTTCGCGACCTGATCACCGTCATCATCGTCAGTAAGGCCTCCATTGACACCACCTGCAGTGGCCCAGCTATCAAAGCCAGAAAAACCCAATCGTTCGATCCAGTCCCGCAAGCGAGGAACATAGTGAGGATCATTGAGACTGCGCGCAATTGGAGGCATCCGTACCTCCGTATCAGTACTGGAATCACGGAGAAAGATGATCGATTTTTCAGGAGATCCCGGCTTGATGATTTTAGCATCAGCTATCCCTAAATTTCCCGCACGAGGCTCCCCATTCAACATTCCTGAGAGAGCGAGTGGCATGGTGAGACGAGCATCAAAAACAGCCCGGCCCGCATTTGATTCCGGACGGTGACAGTAAGAACAATTCGAATCCAGATAAGATCTCACTCGATGTTCTACCGAGACCTGATCTGCTTCAATAGCCGCGGAACTGAGCACGGTGGGAAGGGTCGAAAGATCGAGCCCAATGTCAAAGAGAGCGAGCGAATCAAAAGTCGTAAGCTGATTTGCGGTCGTCCCTGTAGAAGGATAGAACTGACCATGATTAAGCTGGCGTGTTTTCATCCCAAGCACGTGGCCTGCTCCCTCTTGGTGACACTCGACGCACTGTCCCCGCGTTGGGTATTCCCACGTCTGACTTATCGTCGTGCCGGATTCATCAATAATGCTGTGAACCGAAGTAGAACCGGTCGTCAAGAGATCTGCATCACTTCCATCAGCTCGCCATTGGTAGGTAAAATAGAAGTAATTCCCATCCTGCCCCCGCACGAGAAAACGAGTCTCTACAGGCTGTAGAAGCGCTGGATTATCAGGATCACGAAGATCTGTTGGGAGAGCGAAATGTTTGATGAAGACAGTGCCGATAGGATACTGCCACTCGCTGTTTTCTGAGTAGATGATCTTCTCATCAATCGTGTCATATTCGCCAGCAACCCCTTGATCATTAGGAATCGCGATCCAGCGGAATTTAGCGGATCGATCTGACCACAAAGTCGAAGCAGGCGTATAAGGAATGAGGCCAGCTCGTGGCGTCAGATTTGCTAAATCTGTGAAGGCCCCAGTGTCAGAAAGAAGTGCTGGTGGCTCCTGGACCGCCTGAATAGCCTCGAAAAGACGGTGGATGCGTCCTCCAGCCGCAATGTAAATCTCCTCACCGGACGGTCCAGCCGTCATCTGACGGATTGCGAGCGAAGAATCTATTAACTCACGGACTGAATAATTATCCGGAACCGAAACTCCATCATTCGTCGTACGAGCTGAAGAAGGTGTTCCTGCATCTTTATAATCGAGAGCCCAGATTTTCCCGGTACTGTGATCAGCAAAGATGAGCTGCTTATCGAGAGCAGACCACTGACTTCCCCGGTAAAACAATCCCCCGACCGCAATCCTCCCTCCGTCCGAATGTGTCCAAAAGGCCGCGGGATCAGTTTCGGTGCCGAGGTAAGTCGGAGCATACTGGGATGGCGGCAGGCTCCGGCCTGTCTCTGATGTTTCAGAGCTAGTCCCTTCAAGATAAGGCCAGCCAAAGTTTGCGCCCGGGGTCAGAATATCGACCTCTTCAAATTTGTTTCCTGCATTTGACCCCACATTAAACATGGCGATCGTGCCATCAACGGGATCTACGGCCATCCGCCATGGATTTCTTGTTCCGAGCGCCTGATGTTCGTCGAGAGCAGGACCATGAGTCGGTGTTCCAGAGAAACTACTGCTCCCTGCTGCCGGAGGATTATTCAAAAAGTAGTTATCGGATGGGATGAAGTAGCTAACTCCAGAAAAATTATCGGCATGATAGTATGGGTGGCTAGTGGGGCAGCTTTGACTCGTGCCAGCCATCGCATTTGGCCCAGTATTCCCCTGCAGTGTGCGAGTGGGGGCCTGGCTAATGGCACCACCCTGCTGATCAACGTCGATCCGAAGAACGGCTCCTTGAAAGATCCGATCAATCCGCTGCACATCCTGATAGAATGGCACGCCCACTCTACTCGAACTAAATTCCATATCTCCCCAGCTGATATTAAGAAAGCCATCACCATCGAAGGCTAAGCCACCCCCAAAGTGCTGACCACGATCACGCGAGCGCTGCTGGATTAGAACTAGCTCAGATTCGAAATTCCCCGTACTTTCATTCCGGGTGAAACGAGAGAGTCGGTAAAAGAAATTACCATTTGCATTTGAAAAGCCCAGACCAGCCTGAGCCGTAGTCGAATAGAAAAGGTAAATGTAATTCCGGTTTGGTGAACCAGAAAGATTATAATCGGGATGAAACACCACCGAGCGCAGGCCGCCATTGTCTCCATTAACAATCTGTCCTCGGATATCCAAGACCTGAGCTTTACTAGCAGTCGATCGGTCGGAGGTATCAACACGCTGAAGAGTCCCGCGGCGTTCGATGACATGAATGAAGGTGGAGCGAGGTTCTGAGACCACTCCCTTTAAGTCTTCAAAACTCAAGTTGACGAACGCATTTTCGACCTGCCAATTTGTTCCAGGAGCTTCTGCAGGCAAATCCCCATCAAGAAAAGCTCCTACCACTCCAGAAGAAGAAAGACCTGTGAGGGTGCTGCCTGCCGGTGGAGAACTGTTAGGGTCGTTAGGATTGAAGCCTAATGAGATTTCGAGCCCATCGTCGAAATTATCACCATCAGAATCGGCATCGTTCGGATCTGTTGCCGGGGCCGCGATTTCCGCAGCATCCCAAAGGCCGTCACCATCGCTGTCTTTTGAGTTAGGATTGGTCCCATGGATATTGATTTCATCACCATCACTTAAGGTGTCATCATCAGAGTCCCAGTCACGCGGGTCAGTGGAAGCATTGTATTCCTCGAGATTGGTCAGATTATCTGAGTCTGGGTCTCCAGAGGCACCATTCTCACCAGAAGCACCGAAAGCTCCACTATGAACCAATTGATTAGCTATTTCCCATTGGTTTGGCAGGCCATCACCGTCGTCATCACCATTAGGATTGTCATCAAGAATGGACTGGAGCGAGGCATTATTATTAAAGATCATGCTGACCTCAGTCGAAGATAACTCACGATTCCAGATCGCGACATCATCGATCTCACCATCCCATCGCCGCGCCAGTCGATCTGGGTTTGTCCCGATCATGAGTGGATTTGAGCTATTACCCAAATTTGCCCCAGAACTATTGGAAGCGATTTCCACCCCATTGAGATATAGGGTAACTCCTCTGCTAGGGTGGGAGGTTCCAACGATGTGGTGCCATTGACCATCATTGATCGATATTGCCGAGTCAGCGATATCACTGCTTCCACCCGCCCAAGCTACTGTATCTGTATCACTAAAACGATGGAGACGGTAGTTTGATTGCTCCCCCTTTGAGAGAATTGCCTGCCAAGAAGTGTCCAAGCTATTGACCCTGACCCATGCGGAGACAGATATTTGGTTGTTATTTTCGTCTACATCAGCTGAGTCGGCAGTTTCCGCGTAGCCGTTCCCATTTCCCTGATATCCCCCTGACCCAAATCTTCCCGGCCCAAAAGTGGAGCCAGTGCCCCGAAAAACAAGATTGTTTGATACCGAATTGTCAGTGCCACTAAAGAGACCAGCCTGGTCCGCAAGAGTCTGATCGAAAGTCCAGTAAGCCGTCAGACCATCTCTGATTGCTGCTGACGATTGCCCGACAAGAAAGATAAAAAAGTATAACCCCAAGAATAAATCTCGAGGTTTCATGAAAGCAGAAAGCGCACAATTTAACATCATCAATACAAGGGGAGATATAACTTGACTATATAGCAGATCATTTACAGACCACAATGAAACAGTAGCCTATTTTATAGGTCTTGTGGTCTATCTGATTTCTGGATCCAGCGTCTAAGGAGATAAGGAACATGCTCGCAATCGAGCAGCCCTAACTTTGAATAAATAGAGTCTGCAGTTGTCGCAAGCTCCTGATTTTC
>CALGMJ010000108.1 GCA_937958875.1 uncultured Verrucomicrobiales bacterium
ACCATCGCTGGTTCTGAATTTACCGCTACCGCTGGCCCGGACACCGTGCAGGCAGCATTCGATGGTGACCGTAGCTTCGTGCGAGTGGTTCGCGGAGCCGAGCCAACCGCTCCTTAAT
Source organism: uncultured Verrucomicrobiales bacterium (assembly GCA_937958875.1). Classification (GTDB taxonomy): domain Bacteria; phylum Verrucomicrobiota; class Verrucomicrobiia; order Verrucomicrobiales; family Akkermansiaceae; genus SW10. The sequence goes on from CALGMJ010000108.1 coordinate 119, forward strand.
TCTTCAGATTACTGCTATAAAAGTGTGCCATCATCGACGCTACTGAGATGATGGCACCGCATACATAAAAACCGCCATTCTCTTGCGAGAATGGCGGCCTTTTTTTGATTTAATGAAAAAGGAGGGAGCTTTTACTTGGAGAGGTAGTCGCTCACGCCGTCATGATCAGCAGTCATGGCATCATCACCTTTCTGCCAATCCATCGGACAGACTTCGCCGTGTTCCTCGAAGTGCTGAAGCGCATCGACGACCCGGAGACACTCCTTAATAGAACGGCCAAGAGGCATGTCATTGACCACCTGGTGACGGACAACTCCTTCAAGGTCGATCAGGAAGAGACCACGGTATGCGACGAGTTCGCCCTCGATCTGCACATTCTCGTCCTCGTCCAGCATCACATCCCCTGCAAGGACATCATAGTCTTCAGCGATTGTCTTATTAATGTCTGCCACGAGTGGGTATTGCACTCCCTGGATTCCGCCTTTGTTCTTCGGAGTATTCAGCCACGCCCAGTGAGAAAACTCAGAATCAGTGGAACATCCTACCACCTGGACATTACGACTTTCGAATTCAGCAATCTCTTCCTGAAAGCGGTGAAGCTCTGTCGGGCAGACAAAAGTGAAATCCTTCGGGTAGAAGAAAAAGACGACATATTTTTTCCCAATGAATTGATCGAGGGAATAGTCCTCAACGATATTTTCGCCGATGACGGCCTTTGCGGAGAAACTGGGGGCTTTTTTGCCAACAAGAACGGACATGGTATTTTTTTTGGTGAAGTGTTTCTACAGAAGAAGAAGAGTCTTCATCTGCACGGGCTGCCTCTAAGGCAGCTTGAGCAGAAACGCAAATGATTTGACCCCATGAAGGGACTGGCCGATTTACCAATAATCCCTAAATTCTCTCTAAAATATTCAGCATCAAACTCTACCTACGTTTCACGGTGGCTCGCGGGGTAATCACGGTAGCATGCGAGTCATAGCGAACACTCGCCCCTGCTTGCTCGAGAGAATATTTCAAAGCGGCGGCGAGAGGCACCTTATTGAGATTCAGAGTGACTCGCACATTCTTGAGCTTACCCTTCGGGTCTTGAATAATGAAGTTCGGGGTGAATTTTTTCCCACTCGCTTTAGCCGTAAGGTGGTCGAGCGTTTCTAGCACCTCACTGAGTGCGGCATCCTCAAAGTCGACTTTCTCAATGAGTGTTTTTTTAAAGAGAGCCTTCCTCTGCGCCATCATGAAGCGACTATGATTACTCTTAAGCTGCCCAAGCTGGTAACGTGCATGACCATGGTTCGGGTCGATACTCAAAATTTCGGTAAACGCCTTCCGAGCCGCGTCCATTTCCCCATCCTGCACCGACTGTAATCCTAGCTTGTATAAGCCTGCGATCTTGCGGGCTTGTTCCTGATATTCATTGGCGAGTGCTGGCACGCTCAATGATAGCGCTACCGTGATACTAGTGATCCATTGTTTCATGTGTTTTTTTCAGTTCGATTTTTTTTTGATGTTCTGGGCTTGTAGGTGATCGCCCAAAAAAACTTTGACGATAGGATCAAAAGTAGTGCTTCAGAGGGATCAACGTCAAGTGAGTGACGCTATCCTTAAGTCATCATATTTCAAAAACAAAACTCCCTTCCGGTGACGGTAAATTGCCATGTTCCCATGATCTTTTTTCTAATGAAAGCAATGAGGCTGGCGTTAGCTCTAGGATGATCAGTAGAAAATTGAAGCCCTCCAGAAAAGCCCCAGTAAGCGAATCTTCAGACGAACCTGGGGTCGATATCTCTTCCTTGATTGATGTCTGTTTCTTACTTCTCATTTTTTTCCTCGTCACTGCTACCATCGTCCCCCGTGAACAGGATCTGGATATGAAGCTGCCTAGCCCAATCTCTGAAATCGATGTCCCTGATATCCGCCCCCTCCTGATTCAGCTAAAGGCAAATGGAGACATCTATCTCAAAGCAGAGAGTGCTCCTGCTGAGCTGATCGAAACAAATGCTGCCGGACGAGAACTTCACCAACTGGGTAAAAGGCTAGCCATCTATGCTAGCGCCGCCCGGAATTCACAATCGACAGCCCTCGTCCAAGTTGATGCTGACCCGGAAGCACGCCATCAACGGGTCATCGATATCTTAAACACACTCACCAGCTCTGGCATCACCAACGTGACCTTCCCCGACTTTCAAAAACGCAAGTGAATCGGAGCCAAAGAAACCCCTTCATGTGAAGAGCGTTCACGGCTTTAAACTCTGGATTATTTCCCTAGTGCTTTGTCAGGACTAAGATTTCAGGTAAGTGCGAAGGATATCGGAAATCTGGCAAGGCGGAGATGATCAGTGAATCGAGCATTCTCTTAGCATCGACAACGCGGCCAGATTTTCGAGAGACCAGCAGGAACCCGA
>CALGMJ010000109.1 GCA_937958875.1 uncultured Verrucomicrobiales bacterium
CCTTTGTGTCTGATTTTTCCATTATGATCGAGCACGTAGATCCGAGGCCAGCGGTCGATGTGGTATTGAGAGGCAAGCTTACGGTCATTATCAAAAAAGTTCCGCCATGGTGCATCTCCATCGGCAGTCATCTTTCTAAGAGTTTTCGCATGATCTGCGCTGACTCCAATGATGACGGCGTTCTTACCCTGTAAATTTTGGTGGAGCTTACGCATAATTTCTAGCGTTCGTCCCGCTTCCTTCATCCAGGTATGCCAGAAAAAGAGAACGACGACTTTCCCCCGATAGTCTTGAAGAGCAAATGGTTTCGTTGCGATATCGATGCCTCGTAGATCCGGGGCTTCCGCTCCGATGCTGAGACGAAATTGGTCAATCTCAGCCTGGGCGATATCCGAGAGTTTCCGCTTTCCAACGATGAGATCATGCCCATCAATGATCGCTTTTCTCATCTTAGCCTGGCGCTTGGGCACAATGCCGCCCTCTCCACCCTGATCAAGCTTGCGAAGGAGAATGGCCTGCCCGAGAGCTGCCGCTCCTTGAACTCGCTTATCGGGATTTTCTTGCTCGATAGACTCTAGTACTTTCAAAACACCGGGATCTGGGAAATGAGTCACGGCAATACAATAAGGAGCTACCCGAGCACTTTTGACGTGAAATTTCTCAATCGCTTTCCGAATACGAATCGCTCCGGGAACTTGCCGCGCGTTCTGTTTTGGAGCTAGGACCTCGGGAGAATTCTCTAAAAGCCAGGCCGCGTATTCGATGGTCCAACCTTCGGAGAGATTATTCCGAATTTCAGCCCAAATGCGACGCCCAGCAACTTCAGGCTTGGGCCGCTGAGTCCAAATTCTAGCTTGGGCATCTCCATTTTTCGCCGCCTGCACCTGCGCGACCCACTCTTTCATCGATTGGTCAAAGCTACGCACATGACGTGCCGCTGCATTAGGATTTCCCGCCAACAGCGGTAACAGCGAAAGGAAAAAAACAAATAAGATCGAGCGCATGATGTGTCTGGTAAGCGTTACCACGGGTATGATTTATTCCTCTTCTGCGGCTTCATCAAGAAGAGCTTGCAAATCATCGAGATAATCCTTCCCAACGATGTAGCCGATGCAGTCTGGTGAGCCACAACGGCAAGGATGATCCGCGTAGCTATCGGCATCAAATCCATAGTCAAAGGTGATTTCCTCATCCTGCTTCACCGCACGGAGAGTCTGGATGTAGATGCGCTTATCATCCTGAACCGCTTCACAATTCGGATCACATGAATGATTGATAAGGCGAGCTGGGTTCCATTCGACGTTTCCGTCCAGATCCCATTTCTTGGTGAGATTAAAGATGTAGACCGCCGCCCCGCCGGTCTTCTCTGATTCCTCGAACTGAGCCCAGGCCCGCTTTTCGGATTCTTCTTTGTCGATCAAGTTCCCGACGTATTCGACGACGTATTCCTCGGCCTCAATATCTTGGGTAGCATAAACACCACGGCCGTGAATTTCTGAACCTCGGACCTCCATGAGATCACTGTGTCCTCGCTTCGTGAGGATCTGAATCCGGCGTAGCTCCGCTTTCTTGATTTCGGCAGCTGACTTCTTTTTTGACTTCTTCTTGGTCTTAGCCATCTCGCGTTGGTTTATAAAAAAGACGTTAAGTGTGTTAGTTCTTGGGAATGGTCTTTGCTCTTACCGGTGGCAGAGCGAGTTGCTTATCGTCCGCTGGTAGATAAGGAAAAAATTTGCGCAGTTGAAATGCTTTCACCTGACTCCCATCCATGAAGGCCCAGTTGTTAGTCCCCTTCTTACAGATTGCGATCTGAAATCCCTCACTCTTAATTTTAACGATCTCAGGTGGATTTACCCCTGTATCGGTCGCAAAAATAACACTCTGAGTCGGGACGAAGACAAGCCAATCACGATAAACTCCTGCCTTCGTCTGCTTCCCATCCACAGTCCGAGACTCAATTCCAAAATTCACCTCGAAGGCTGAGTAAGGCTCGAGAGCCTGCATCGCAGCTAGGCGCACGTCTCCTTGAAGCTTCTGAAAGCTTTTCAGCATTTTTTTCTCAAAGCGGACCATGCCACCAGCCTTGCGAGCTTCTTTCTTTTTGAATTCAGGAAACATCTTGTCGAGGACGACTTGAAAGTCACCACGGACAACGCGATCCGCCAGTCCCTGAGTCGCCATCTGAGCAGATTTCAAAACCTCACGCGGCACGGCTTTCCGAGGCGGAATTTTCACAAGCTGGGCCTGCGATAGAGCAGGAAGGAGAAAAGCCCAGAGAATCAGTAGGTGTCTCATATCTCCGTCTCTCATTTGAACCACAAGCCGTCAAGCATGCTTCCCCCCTCTCACTAGGAATGATGGGATACGGTGACCTGTCCCATGTCATTTTTCAGCATGCTGAGATCGCGATGGCAGGTGCCGCAGGAGTCGATCTTCACGCCCACCTGAGTGGGAGGAAGATCGCTTGGTGCTTTGTCAGAGTTTAGAACTAGAGTGAGGCCGCTGAACGGAATCCTGAATCAGCAAACGGTTAGATAATGAAAAATGCACTGACCTAGAATCCGCGCATTTTCATCCCTGAGACGCTAGTTGAACTCAGTCTGAGGAAGTTCAATGATTCGGTAAAAGCGTACCATTTCGTCAGACTCTGGAACGTCAATACTTTCCACACTAGAATCTGCAATCATCTCCTCCATCAAGATATCTGGCCAGTCCTCGAGATTTGTTCCACTCTCGATCCGATAGCGACGCCCTACGGTAGCACCCCAGGACAGATTGATCACAGTTCCTCCTTCATTTTGGATTTCTTGAATCGAACTTCTCAATCGTTCTTCTTCCTGCACTACGCTCCGACTGAGACCGACTCCTTCAAGCCAGACTCGGTCAAACAGATTTGCCGAATTTCCACCGCGACCAAGGTTGGCATTTACAATTTCAACTTTTCCATCTGCGACCACAACTTCACCGAGATCAGCCGCATGAAGAATAATATTATTACTGTTAACGGCAAACACGGGGGGCGTCCCAATAAATGTCTGCTCACTCGCGGCAATACTTCCTAGCGCGCCAGCCGAGGCTCCGCCTGCAAAATCGTTAGACACATAGTGTCCAAGTTCGTTACCCGCTAAACCACTATCGGTAAACCAATGATTCAAAGCACCATTTGCCTGAACCGCGACATAAAAGTAAGAAAAAGCCTGATAGCGATCTCCATCCTCTAATCCATCAATGGTGGTTGTCAGCATCTGAGTGCCCTCAGTGTTAGACTGGTAAATAGTATCATTAATCGCGCCAAAACCATCTCTGATCAGCCAGGTATCTGTGATCGCGGAACCATCTTCTGTCTCAGTATTAGAAGCCGTGATATCTGTGTATTCCACAGGGCTAACGGTCGTTAAAGCGGGATCTTCAGGAAAGATGATATCGCTAAGACGGGACTCTGGAGTCACGATGAGATTCATCAGCTTCCCATCACGATAACTTCCCTCCACCGTCGTATTCATGGGGGCATGAAGTTTAAAATCAACGTCCCAATCCTCAGGCCATGCAGGCAAGAGCTGAATGACATCTCCAGACGTCTGCATCAGCATTTCCTGAAGACCGATCATGCCGGAACCACCGTGATTAAAGTCCGGAGTGTAATCAAAACCGGGGCCCCAAAAAGCGGGGAAGCGATTGTTAGCATCCGCCATCTTCGCGATAGCAAATCTTGCAGCCTCGCTTGTCAGACCTAAACGAGCGGTAAAGATTCCGATTTGGCCCCAGCTTTGAATCGGGCGGTTATCATTTGAAGCACCGAAGTTCCAAGTATCAATCGCAAGCTGAAGATCGGGCTTTCCGACGCCAAAGAGATCATAGGGAAACACTGGATACAGCTCAGGGATTTCTTGATTACTCTGCCTCAGGGTGCCGATGCCAGGAGCAATAACGGTCCGATCATTGAGAGTGATGAGATTAAACTCTGGAACCGTTGTAAGGACCGAAGCCCATTCAGCCTTCCGAGCCGGTGGTATCAGCGAATCTGGAAGATCAACGACCCTTGCTAAAACAGCCTTGAGAGCGGCTAAGACGTCTGTTGGGTTTGTCTGATCACGGTATGTCTCCGCAGCCGTCGATGGAGCAATGACAAGCTTCCCATCTTCATTGAGTTCAGTCCCATTCGACTGATTATAACGGAAACGATAATGCTCGTTGAAAAACTGGAGAGACGATTCAATGAACGGGATATAGGCTGAAATGTCGTTTCCACTAAAATGATGGTAGTCGAGAATCATCAGTGCAAATTCCAGCTGATTCACAAAGTGCCTCCGAACAAAGAGATTCGATTGAGTTCCAAATTCGTCTCCTGGTCCGCGCTCCCGACCAGCTGGAGGGGCAAAACCCCAGCCCCCAGCAAAAGGCAGACCAAAATTTTCTAACTGCTCAGTGAAACTACAGCCACCATGCCCCCAGTATATCTGGGTGCGTAGTTCAGCATTCAAGAGAGGGCGGCGATAATATTCAAACTGATTCGGCATGAGGTCAAAATCACCAGACTTCAGCATGGGCCAGTAAACGAGACGCTGGTTCTGCGCCGTGAAGCTGCCCCCACCCCAGCTACGAAAATCAGGAGTAACCCGGATATTCCTTACAAAACGTGGATCGGTCGTAAAAAGAGAACCATTAAATTTTGAAGGAAATTCACCCGTTGCATTACACCCGAGCATATAGCGGAAAAGTTGGTAGTTCCGCCCCACCTGCCATTCAGGAGAAGTCGGATCATGATCTTCCGGCGAAATGATAAGCCAACTCCGATCCCAGAAATCATGCCACCACTGAGTGGTCTCAGCACGAGCGGTGCTCGCATTTGCTTCTGCATCTACGATGATATCCGCAAGCTGGGTCTCCCATTCTGCCAGAGTATCAGTCTGCCCATGATGAAGGTAGACCTGTAGGGAATGATTCTGAGATGCGGAAGTGCTGGAGAGCTGCCACCCGGTGAAACCAGTATCAACGTATCGCCCCGTCGTCATCCCATCAGCGACAAAGCCATCCCCCTTCATTACCCCACCGAAAGTCCGGTTTGTCTGCGGGTCCCAGAGTTGATCAGCGACATCAGCCAGGCCCTGTTGTTCGATACAGAAGTTGATCAAAAGATCATCTGAGCGATTTCGATGATGCCATGCCACCGTCTCATCCTCAAAAGCAATGGTGTCTTTATACGTCGTCACATCACCTGGAAATCCAGTATAGCTAAAGCATTGATGCCGCTCCTCTTGGCTCACGAGACGATCCTCGGTGCGCCAAGTCTCATAAGTTGCCGTGCAGTTTATAGGCTCGGTAGCCTGACAATCAACGTGAACCACTGGACGCATCGCATCGACCCATACATCGACCGTGACATCTTGAGTTCCCTTGGTCGCCTTAATGCTAACATAGCCATCCCTAAGGTTGAGACGCTGCTCAAAGCTATCCGCTCCTTCAAAAGGATTTGGAGTCAGAGTGACTCTGGTACGCCCCAGCTTCAAAAAGCTGTTATTTTCATCAAAAGTTCCACTTTTCGATAAATAGAACAATAGATCACCATCCTCTACCCAGACGATGAGACCAACATCACCACCTCCACAAGGCATCGCTTCTCCCGAATTTTGGCTCTGTGAATCCCAGACCACATCATACTCGATAGGAGGATTTACAGACTGCGCAAAGACATGATTGGGAATTAGGAGGCAACACAAAAGAGTGAGCCAGCGGGCACTTAAAATTGAGGATGGTGTATGTGAGTTCATTTGAACATTTTGCCGAGGTTTGGCAGGTCGATGGTTTTTCAACGATCGGGAATGATACGGGTAAGGTAGAAGCGAAACTATCAAAAGAAAATCAAAAGAAATGAGACATCTATCTGAGAATCCACCTCCTCCCCCTTATCCGATCACCTCATAAACCACAGGCTGCCCACCAATTTGATGATCACTGAAGGTGATTGCCTGCTGCACACGCTGGGACGCCCGCTGAAGTCCGTCCTCGTTTTGAGCATGAACGAAACAGAGAGGCTGCCCTTTCTCAACTCGGTCTCCCAGCTCTACAAACTGGCTCAGCCCCACCCCATGATCAATGGGATCCTCCGCACGCATCCGGCCGCCACCGAGTTCGACAATTGCCATCCCAATTTCCCGAGTATCCATCTGCGAAATCCAGCCGCTTTTCTGAGCCAAAATCTCCCTCTTTATTGGCGCTAGAGGTAAGTATTCGCTCGCCCTCTCGATCAGATCCGCAGGTCCGCCAAGGCCGTACACCATTTTCCCAAAAATTTCGGCTGCTTTCCCTGAATCGAGCGCTTTTTTCAGATCCATCTTCGCTTTTTCCCGATCAGGAGCGAGATCACTAATGACCAAAAGTTCCGCCGATAGGCTCATCACTACACTTTCCAGACGGTGGCATTCATTTTCACCCCGGAGAAACTGAACCGCTTCATGGACTTCAAGTGCATTCCCCGCACTAGCGGCGAGCGGTTCATTCATATCAGTGATGAGGGCGGAAGTTTTCACCCCCGCACCATTCGCCACTCCGACGATGCTCTGGGCTAGATTCCGAGAGTTCTCATACTCCTGCATGAAGGCACCACTCCCGGTCTTCACATCCATCACTAGAGCATCAAGCCCAGCGGCTAATTTTTTCGAAAGGATAGATGCGGTAATGAGGTCGATCGACTCCACCGTGGCGGTGATATCTCTGGTAGCGTAGAAACGTTTATCCGCAGGGGCAAGGTCTGCAGTCTGCCCGATGATCGCCACTCCGCAGGAACTCACCACTTCTCGGAAGAGCTTATTTCCAGGCATCGACTGATATCCAGGAATGCTATCGAGCTTATCGAGAGTTCCCCCAGTATGGCCCAGCCCCCGGCCAGAGATCATCGGAACGTATCCTCCACAAGCGGCCACCAGTGGGCCGAGCATGAGGGAGACATTATCACCCACCCCCCCTGTCGAATGCTTATCAATGACTGGCCCATCGAAAGCCCACTCTAAAGTCTGCCCAGAGTCGCGCATCCCTTCGGTCAGAGCCACCCGTTCATCCAGAGTCATGCCATTAAAATAAACCGCCATCGCAAAGGCCGCAATCTGCCCCTCAGAGATCACACCGGAACCAATTCCTTCTGAGAAAAAGAGAATCTCATCTTTGCTCAGCGTTTCGCCATCGCGCTTACGCCGAATAATTTCCTGGGGAATCATGACTTAGCTAAAAAAACGTTCCGCACAGTATTTCCAAATCTCTCCTCCCAGAAAGATCCCGATGATCCCCATGATCCCAGCCAACACGGGTGGAGCCGGGAGTGGGAGTTTCAAAGCCGAAAAGATAAGACCTACCAAGATGCCGGTTCCCAAAGAAGCGATTGCCATGAGCATCACAGAATACTGACGCGCTCAGACTGCGAACTCAAGGATAAGCCTCTCAGGATTTCACCTCGCGTGCGCTAAAAAACAGCTTTATATATTCAAGTATGAAAACAGTGATGGCTTTTCTCGCCCTAGCCTCTCCTCTCACAGCTAATCTCATCATTACGGAGGTGATGTCCTCAAGTGAGAACCCAGACGGTACCGCAAATGGAGACTGGTGGGAACTAACGAACCAAGGCACCACCGCGATCAATCTCAGCGACTACAGCTGGGATGATAATGGTGCCACTTCAGGTCAGCTCATCTTCCCCACCTTCTCTCTCGCAGCCGGAGCCTCCGTCATTATTTTAAATGAAGATTCCGCAGAACCTTTCCGGGCCTTCTGGAATCTCCCCCTCACTCAGCAAATTTTTGTCCGTAGTGACTTCGCTGGCCCAGCCAATGGTGACCTTCCTGGCTTCAGCAGCAGTGGTGATGCCGTCACTCTTTTTAACCCCAGTGGCACCATTATCGATCAGCCATCATTTGGCGGAGCGACTCCCGGCGCTACTTTTTTCCGCTTCCGTGATGAAATGACTGCTTCAGCACAAATCACCAGAGTTAGCGTAGCAGGTGAACTAGGTGCCACCAATAGTAGCGGAAACCCGGCGGATATTGGCTCACCAGGAAGCACCATCGAGACTCCTCCCGCCGTAGCGCCCATCTTTACGGGAACGACCTCCCTGACCTGGGTAATTGGACAAAACCAACCCATTCCAAATTTCCAAATCAATACCACGGACGCAAATGATGATGCCATCACCCTAACCGCCACTACGAAGCCGAATTGGCTCACGTTAAACGACCTAGGAGATGGCCGAGCCACCCTCAGTGGAACTCCATCAACCAACGACGCCGGCACCGCAACTCTCATCGTCGCCGCCTCGGATGGAGCTCTTACCACTGAGCAGACTTATGAAGTGAACATCGCCCCCTCTAACAGCCCCATCATCCTCAATGAATACAATGGCGTTTCTAGCACCGGATTTCTAGGCGGGAGCACATCTACCACTCCAAACGAAGATCGCGACTTCAACCTCGGCCGAATCGAAGGAAATGGCGGCGAATGGGTCGAATTCATCGTGGTAGGAAATGGCAGCTCAGACAACACGGTCGACCTCCGAGGCTGGACTCTGACCATTTCCAGCGACACCGCACAGAGCACCCTGAAATTTAGCCAGCACCCTGCCTGGGCAGAAGTCATCGCAGGGACCATCTTAACCCTCGGCAGAGAAGGAACCCCGGAAACGAATCTTCATCGCCGGAGTGAGCTTAATAGCTCCGGCATCCTGTGGAGCCACGTCCGCATGGACCACCCCACTCTTTTCGATCAAAGCGCTAGCACTCTTACAAATGAAGCCATCGGCAGTAATAATACCCGTTTCACTATTCAGGATAATACCGATGCTGTCATCTATGGACCTAGTGGAGAATCCGTCGCCGTTTTAGATTCTGATAATAACAATATCGGTGATGAATTCATTGGCGTGGGCTCCAGCGAAGCCTTCCGCCTCGAAAGAAACCCAACGCCCACCATCAGCCCGATCAATCTCGACTATGATGACGGCACAAATTCCACTTTGGGCGGCCCGAACCGGTGGGGATCAGGGCCGACTATTCAGAGCTTCAGCGTGTATCAGAATCCTACCGGCACTCCACCGACCATCTCAGGAAGTCCCTCTTTATTCGCTTCGCGAGGAGAATATGAAGCAAGCTTCAGCGTCACCCCCTCTGCCGCTCTCGAACTCGTAGAATCACCGAACTTTCTCTCTCTAGCAGCTGATGGCCTCACTCTTATGAACAATCGGGCTCTCACCGTAGCTGATATCGGGAGCTACCCCATCACCCTCTCCGCCCCTTCTCCCGGAAACCTTCCCGCGACCTTCTTCACCTACGAGCTTCACGTTCTTAACCCCGCCCCAGCGGTCATTCTGAATGAATATAATGCCGTTAGTAATGATCGTTTCTTAGGGGGGAGCACCAGCACCTCATCTGATACCACCTTCGGACGTATTGAAGGAAATGGCGGTGACTGGGTGGAGTTCGTCATTGTCGGTGATGGCACTCCTGGTGAAATTGATCTCCGAGGGTGGACTTTCGAAATCGGCACCCTCACCAACTCGAATCAGTTCAGCTCCACTGACACCTTCACCCTTACGCAGAACCTCTACTGGGCAAGCGTCCCTCACGGCACCATCCTCACCTTTATCGAGAGAAATACCGCAGATGGCGGCCGCGACACCCAACTTTCTTCTGGGATGAATATCAGCTCCCGCGGCTGGGACTGGACGAATGTTTTTCTGGGAGATTCCGAACTTGTGACAGGCACTGGACTCGATGACATATCCATCAGCTCGAACAACACTCTCTTCCGTATCCTTGATCAAAACGGCACCCTCATCTTTGGCCCTGCCGGTGAAGGCATCGCCCCTCTCTCGGGAGTCTCCGATGAAGAGATCCTGGAACTTGAAGACGACCCTTCGCCAGATATCAGTAGCGCAGACATCGAAAGTGATACCACTGATGGCTATGATGATAGTGATAGTGGCTCTACCTTCGGCGCCCCAAATTCATTCGTTGCAGCAGGATCTACCGCCGATCAAACACAAGACTTCTCGGCCTATGCGCTAAATCCGTATAGCCGCTGGCTCCGTAGCTTCGGCCTCACCATCGTCGGTGATGATGTTGATACAGATCAAGATGGAGCCACTGACATCGAAGAATTCCTCCTCGGCGGTGACCCCACGGATTCAAATTCAAAACCCCTCGTCACCATTGACGCTAGCACTGGAAGCATCACCTTCGATATCCGGACAAACAGTGAATTATTCCCCACTCCAGTCGCCGAACGCAGTGAAAATCTCATCAACTGGTTCACCGACGAACTCGAAATCACAGCCAATTCTGCCTCACCGATCGGATTCTCCTATGTCCGTCGTACCGTTCAATTTGAAGGCACGGAGCCAAGAATGTTCTTCCGCGCCTTCTCAGATGCGCGACTGCCTGAGTAAAGGGTGGCC
>CALGMJ010000110.1 GCA_937958875.1 uncultured Verrucomicrobiales bacterium
CATGGTCGGCGGCATGATGGTCCGCAATAAGGTCGAGACCCCAGACTATATGCTTCTCGGTGCCATCATTCCCCATCCAGATGGCGACGTCTTTCTCAAGATGACTGCCCCGGAGGCGAAGCTCAAGGAGGCGCAAGCCGCTTTCGACAAACTTCTCGCGAGCGCATTTGCGGAGTAATCTTTTTGAGAGCGAGAATCACAAAGTCATGAACCCGCCAGAACTCCCTTCGCCCACTGAAATCCCTCAGCCCGAGCGCACTTGGGCGATGTTTGCTCACCTATCTTCCTTCCTTGGGTGGATTGGAATTCCGTTCGCCAATATCATCGCTCCTCTTGTCATGTGGCAGCTCAAAAAAGACGAAATGCCCTTTGGCTCATCACAGGCGAAAGAATGTCTTAATTTTCAGATTACCATGAGTATTCTAGCTTTGATTTCTTTCGTACTTTGTCTCTTACTGATCGGTATTTTCATGCTCATCGCCCTCGTCATCTTTGATATCATCGTGACCATCATCGCTGCGATTCGGGCAAACGAAGGCGTCGCTTACCGCTATCCAATGACCATCCGCTTTATCAAATAAGGACACCGAAAAGTGTGCCCTGCTAGGGAATCTTCCTATCTCATTTTGATAGACACTTCGCTAGAAATAGCTTGTTAATGAACAGGTAACCGATGAAATTACAAAATCCTCTTTCGCTCGCTATCATCGTCCTCAGCCCTTCCTCTTGGGGCACGGTGCTAACGAATGGCGGCTTTAATTCCCTCTCCACGGTTATTTATAACGAAGGAAACGCCACCAACGGCACCTTCACCGTGAGTCTTCAGGCAGAGGCAGGATTTCTAGCAAGCCTTGATGGCTTCGATCTCGGAAACTTCGGCGCTGCGGTTACTCTCCCTTTCGTCCGCGTAGAAGATGAAAATGGCTCGCCTCTTTTTGCCCAGACCAATGTCGACCTTCCGGCTAGCACGGCTGCTCACCTAGATTTCGATTTCAGCACCCCACTTGAAGCTCAAGAGCTGAATATCATCGTCGATGTCACTGGACTTGGCGGCGCGACGGACAACATTGGCATTGCCAACGTCCAGTTCGGCCAAGCTGTGCCCGAACCATCTTCGATCGCCTTTCTCAGCATCGCTGGACTCGCGCTCTTGGCGCGTCGGCGTTCATAGAACGTTTGAGGAAAGCGGCACCCGCCGTGGGGCTGAACGATCTCCAAAATATCCACGACAAACTTCATGAGCGGTGGGGTATCAGCCTCTCCGCTTTGTTCTCTCATTGTTTACCCTCAGGAGAATTTTATCTTCCACCCTTATCGTTATCCCTCTTTTTTTGAAGAATCCGTTTTAATACCATTCGCACTACGAAATATGCAAAGACAACCAATAGCATTAACAAATAGTCGGCACCATCTTTTCCTTCATCGTGACGGGCTACGATCTTAAATAATGAAGTGAAAAATTCAAGGAGACCACTCCCTCCTCCAGCAATAACTATTATCATAATCCCATAAAATAGAGGGCCTTTATTTCGAAGAGAATATCAAATCTTAGAAGGGGGATTTACGCTCGGCGCGCATTTTCCCCTTCCTCGATCAGCTTCCAGAAGTGCTTCGAACTTGCGAGCTCCTCATCCTCTGCCACAGGCAGCTTTGAGCGGAAGAGGAAATCAGAGAAAGTCCCCTTATGAAGCACCCGATGCACGATAACCTGCTCGCCATCTAAATCTGCCTCAAAGTAAAAGCGCCAATCCTGCGAACGAAAACGGTAAAGAGTTTTCCCATCACGGGTAATTTTCCCAAAGCGAGCATCATCAAGATTCTCGAGATCCTTCTCGGTCACCTTGAATTCATCGAGCAGTTCAAGCTGCTCCAGTGTGCCTAGCTGAGAAATTTCTCCCGCACTGATTTCATTAAAAACGATCTGAAGCATGCCGTATTCTAGGCGAATTGGCTCAAAAATCGAGTATCATTCTCAATGAGAAGCCGGATATCCTTAATTCCGTATTGAATCATCGCAAGGCGGTCCAGCCCCATACCAAAGGCATAGCCCGTCAGCTGAGCTGGATCAAAAGCCTCGTCTCCCCGGCTCTCATTCACGGCCGAAAACACCGCAGGATCGACCATTCCACAACCTGCAACTTCGATCCACTTCGGAGCCTCCCCTTTGACCTGAAGTTTGACATCAATTTCGAAACTCGGCTCGGTAAATGGGAAAAAATGAGGGCGAAAACGCACCTCCGTCTTGTCGCCAAACATGGCCCGGTAAAAATACTCTAACGTTCCCTTAAGATCAGAAAGGCGCACGTCTTTATCGACATAGAGGCCTTCCAACTGGTTGAAGACGGAAAGATGAGTCGCGTCGATCTCGTCTCGACGATAGGCCGATCCTGGGGCGATGATTTTCACCGGAGGGGTCTGCTTTTCCATCGTCCGAACCTGAACACTCGAAGTGTGTGTCCTGAGTAACTTCCCCGAATCAAAGTAAAAGGTATCTGAGTCATTCCGAGCCGGGTGATCCGCGGGAGTATTCAGCGCATCAAAGCAATGAAACTCGGTCTCAATTTCCGGGCCCTCCGCGAGCGCAAAACCTAAACGGCGAAGAATCTGAATAGCCCGATCTTTCACCACTGTGAGAGGGTGAAGCGCCCCACTTGGAAGAGCCCGCGCTGGCATGGTCGCATCGAGATCCGCTACCGAAGCCGCATCTGCCGCATCTTGAAGAGACTGGCGGCGCTCATCGAGAGCACCAGAAATGGCCTGACGCGCGGTATTGAGAAGCTGACCGGCAACTGGCTTTTCCTCTGGAGAAAGATCCTTCATCCCCGCTGCCAGAGCATTGAGTGGACTCTTCTTACCGGAAAATTTCACCCGCACCTCTTCAAGAGCTGCTTCAGTATCGGCCGCAGCAATAGCAGCGAGCGCTTCGGTCTGGATCTGAGAAACTTGAGTGTCCATCGACATGACGGCGGCAGGCTAACGGCGAGACACACGATGGGAAGTCTGATTTTTCCGACGTCTCACTCTGTAAATCCTGATATTGTAAAAAAAACGGCTCAAAGTAAATTAGCCCTCTCATGTTCATACAGAGATTACTTCTCACCTCATGCTTAACAGGCTGTCTTGTCGCTCAGGAACTCGAGTTCCGGCTCAGCTCAGGTGGGGAGCTACGGAACATCATTTACGATGGATCTCA
>CALGMJ010000111.1 GCA_937958875.1 uncultured Verrucomicrobiales bacterium
ACTTCCGTTCCGCGCGGGATGGGAGTTTCGGAGCTGATGCGACAATTTAGAACAGCAGGAGCTCCTTTATCCCGCTGTTGCTCGACTTGACCGTAGCTCTGGTCGACTTGCTTAGAAATTACGATACCGATACCTCCGACAGCAGGTTCAGCTCTTTCAAGTTCGTTCATCTTTTTAAAGATGGGAACAAGTGGAGTGGTAACGATCTTCGTTAGAAAGATGCTTATTACAAAAGATACCGCCGCGATGCTGAGAATGAGAAGATCACTCAGGCTAGGATTCAGATAATAGTTCCCCATCATCGAGAGAACCCACATAAAGACGGAAAGAAACGAGAGCACTGCCATCAGTGGTACATCCACTCCATTCACAAACCTTAATAGGACCGCGAATGGCGAAGGAAGGTGATGCCCGTCACTGCTGAGATCTCCGTCTGCATCAAGATCGAGATCGAAGGTATCCACTCCGACAAT
Source organism: uncultured Verrucomicrobiales bacterium (assembly GCA_937958875.1). Taxonomy (GTDB): domain Bacteria; phylum Verrucomicrobiota; class Verrucomicrobiia; order Verrucomicrobiales; family Akkermansiaceae; genus SW10. Next base: position 474 of record CALGMJ010000111.1, read on the forward strand.
CCCAATGATGCAGGTCAGCCAGTAAAGCATGCACAGCCCCACTAAGAAGGTCAGCGGCAGATTATGCGACTGGAAGGCGATTTCCCATAGCTCTTTCACGGTGCTATAGAAACCTGTTTGGACGAATTTACTCCACTACAATTCGTATTAAAAATTGGAGCGCTGTTAGAACAGCTGTTCAGCTTTTTAGATGAAACGTGTAAATTCATCTACAGTGGCTTGATTTAGTCTTGCTACCATCGCGAGACTTAGATCAACCATGGCATGATAGTCACGTGCATTTATGATCCCGTTATGAGAGTGAATATAGCGTGCGGGGGTACCGAGCACAACTGAGGGAATACCATCATTAGCGAGGGAAAATGATCCAGCATCCGTTCCACCAGAAGTTCGTACTGTCACCTGATGAGGGATATTTTCAGCCTTCGCAGTTTCAATGGCAAAGCGTGCTAAGCGTGGATTCATAATGGCACTAGGATCATGCAGACGAATCTGGACTCCACTGCCAAGTGATCCCTGAGACTCCGACAGAGGCATTCCAGGAGTGTCATCAGCAGGGGGACCTTCCAGAACGATCGCTACATCAGGTTTAATGAGATTCGCCAGCGTCTTCGCACCACGGAGACCGAGTTCTTCCTGCACGGTGCCCGCGACATAAAGCTGACAATGATCCGGCAAAGCCTCCTGCCCTACTTGGATGGCACCAGCCATACCGACGCGATTATCGAAGGCCTTTGTCATATAACAATCCTTCTGCTTCATGGGAGTCCATGGACTAACGGGACAGACTGGATCCCCCAAAGCGACACCCCAGGCCTGTGCTTCAGAGCGTGAACCCGCGGTGATATCGATAAACATACTCCCCACACCCAGCACACTGTTTCTCTCGGCTTCAGAAAGAAAATGTGGCGGACGGGAACAAATCACTCCGGGGATTTTTTCACCTGTAGATGTCTTCACTTCGACTGGCTGGGAAAGAAGAGTGTGCCCCCACCAACCACCGACGGGCACCATTTTCAGAAAACCATTCGGCAAGATAGCCTGCACCCGAAAACCGATCTCATCCATATGTCCTGCCACCATCACCCGCGGCCCAGATTGACCTCTTTTACAATAAACTGAGCCTGAATGATCTGAGCCTAACTCACCTCGTTCCTTGAGCTCGTTAACAAAGATTTCCCGCACCTCATCTTCATAACCTGGGACGCTGTGGGCTTGGGTAAGAGACTCGAGAAGTTGAAGGCCTTTTTTCTGCATGGGAGAAGTCGTAACAACCCACGCTTGAAACTTGAACTCGAAAACCCTAGACCAACCGCCTTTATGGCAAAGGTCACTGACATTCGCGTTCTCAATAACACCCCCCTGCCCTCACCTGCAGTCTTAATGGACGAGGTCGCGCCTAGCGAAAAAGAGGCTCAGCTCGTGGTCGATTCACGAAAAGAGATCTGTCAGTCGCTCTTTGTGCCTGATTCCCGATTCCTTTTAATCGTAGGCCCCTGCTCGATCCATGATGCTCAAGCTTGCCGCGAATATGCAGAAAAGTTGGCCACGCTCGCGGAGGAGGTGAAAGATAAAATCCTTATTGTGATGCGGGTTTACTTTGAAAAACCTCGCACCACAGTGGGCTGGAAAGGCCTCATCATGGATCCAGATCTTGATGGCTCGGATAACATCCCAAAAGGCCTCCTAAATGCACGGGAATTTCTCAAAGAGGTACTCTCGTTCGGCTTACCGACTGCCACCGAACTGCTCGACCCCATCACCCCGCAGTATATTGCTGATCTCATTTCCTGGTCAGCGATTGGAGCCCGCACGAGCGAGAGTCAGACTCACCGCCAAATGGCTTCCGGTCTTTCCATGCCCTTGGGATTCAAAAATACGACATCTGGTGACATCATTGCGGCAATTAATGCGGTGAAAGCAGCATCTCGCCCACAAACTTTCCTTGGAGTTTCTGCCGAAGGAGTGGCTTCAGCGGTTTCCACCTCAGGGAATCCAGACTGTCACTTGATTCTTCGAGGCGGTGACCAGGGGCCGAATTTCGACGTAGATTCCGTCAAAGCCACGCGTGACACCTTGCTCAAACATGAACTTTCACCCTCGATCATGCTCGATGCTTCCCATGCGAACTGCGGGAAAGATCAAACACGGATGCCGGGAGTCTTTGAGGAAATCATCCGTCAGCGCACCTCCGGAGATCTCTCCGTCACTGGCGCCATGCTCGAGAGCCATCTCGTCGCGGGGAATCAGAGTGTTCCAGCAAAACTCAGTGATCTCACCTACGGACAATCAATCACCGACCAGTGTATCGATTGGGAAACCACGGAACGCATCGTGAAAAAAGCAGCTGAACAACTTTAATTTCCTCATGACTCCTTCTCCAAAGAGAATCTTGGTATGACCATAATTTCTCTGACGTAAATATCTTACGAGCTTTCAGGATCAAAGCTTGAGTCTTGCACTTCTTTCTCTCTGAGTAAGACTCTCAGAATATGCGGTGGTCTGGTGACCAAGCTGACTGAAAACTCAGAGAATCTCTCTGGGTCCGATGTCTTTTCGGGGTTACCCCGGGAATATCAATGGCTCATCATGACCGCCGAGCAGGCCTCCTGGGGAGAGCTTCGCTCTCGCCACTAAGCCTGCTCCCAGAATGTTTAGTTGGTTCTGCCAGACCACCGCATCTTATCCTTCTTCGATCTATGACTCCACTGCGTTCCTTCATCGAGCACCTCATCTCCGAAGCTCTAGGCGCTCCAGAGTTCGAAGAAAGAAAGGCACAAGTCCGTCGTCTATTCACCACTACCATTTCCCCAAAAGCAGCCTGGTTAGAGAAACTTTGCCGAGAAGAACCACTCTCAGACTACCTCCCTTTTCAGCGATGGCTCGACAGGCAACTCTCGAAAAAAGGAACGAGTATTTTGAGGGATCAAGCTTGGTTCACCCCCCTACCAGAAGCTTACGACCATCAGAAACTTGGACTTCCGATGTTTTCTGCCCCGCTGGAACTAGCCAGACATCTAGCCCTCAGTCTCGATGAACTACGATGGTTCTCTGACATTCATGAAATAAATTCGGATGAAGGTCCCCTACACCATTATCGCTATCGCTGGATTCCGAAACGTCGAGGTGGACAACGGCTTCTAATGGAGCCCAAGGAATCTCTCAAAATCACGCAGCGTAGATTACTGGATTCTCTCATATCTCGCATGCCGCTCCATGAAGCGGCACATGGGTTTCGCTCGCGACGCTCGATACGAAGCTTTGCCGAAATCCACACCCAGCAACGAGTTGTCTTGCGTATGGACTTACAGGATTTCTTTCCCTCCATCACCTTTGCGAGGATGAGTGGATTTTTTAGATCTTTCGGGTATCCCACGAAGGTCGCTCAACATCTCGCGGGTTTAGTGACCCATGCGCCACCTAAATCAGTGCTCGCGCAATATTCATCTTGGCAGAAAAGAAAACGCCTCGCTGAGCGTCATCTTCCTCAAGGCTCGCCCACTTCCCCGGCATTGGCCAACGCCCTTGCCTATCGTCTCGATTCTCGTCTCACCGGATTAGCTACTCATGCAGGACTTTGCTACACTCGGTATGCCGATGACCTCGCCTTCAGTGGCGAAAGAATTACTCACGCATTTGCCCAGAAGGTCAGCGAGATCGCGATCGCAGAGGGCTTTCTGATTAACCCCCGGAAAACCCAATTCATGAAATCTGGAGGGCAGCAAAAGTTGGCCGGAGTGGTCGTCAATGAACACCCAAACATTTCCCGCGCCGACTTTGATCAGCTCAAGGCAACTCTGCATAACTGTACCAAACATGGCCTCTCTTCACAAAATCATGACGGCGTAGCTCACTTCCGAGAGACGCTCCGCGGTCGAATCGCCATGGTTCAAATGCTGAACCCAGCACGAGGACAGAAGCTGCTAAAAATATTCGATCAGATCACGGCTCGATAATAGCAGAAAAGCCCCCGCCAGAAGATCCAGCGGGGGCTTTTAAAAAAGAAAATCTACGAGATCTTTCTTACTTTAAATTAAAATGGAACGAGGCTCGGCTCTCACCATTTTCACGGCGTGAATGCATACTCAGATCCTCCAGCTCTCCAGCGGCAGTAAGGACTCGCTCAATGATGGGCAGGTTTTTCACGAAGTCCTCTTGGGCATACTTATCACCATTAAAGACGGCCTCTTGATTATTCTTAACCAGTTCCAGCCAGTCTCCAGTAAAGGTGAGGAGCTGAGAGAAATCGATTTTTCCAAAAGTTCCCTGACGCTCTACCCCACCGGCTTTGGCAGCCTTTACTAACTCGCCCGCAAACTGAGGAGAGGTTGAAATGAAGAAAAACTCATCACTGACTGAAGTCGAAGGCATGGCATTCGGCGTAAGCATTGGCAAAGGGAAGAAATAGCTTTTTAAGCCATCGGTCTCTGTGTCGAAAGGAACTTGCATCGGGATATCCATCCCAAAGGCTTTTCCCTTTTCTAACAACCGAGTGATCGCACCATTGATTCGGTCCCATGACTTTCCGACTTTTGCCCGATTCACAACTGTGGAAGCCCATGCAATACGAGGAATTTTCCCTTGTTCGACAATCACTCCAGGCAAGACAGGAACTTTCGGGAAAGTCCCCTTCAGATCGATGATGAAGCTAGACTCATTCCCCAATCCTTCTCCTAGGTCATCAGCCAGGGCTTTCCAGATCTCAAGAGCATCATCCTTAAACATGCTCTCGAAGAGCTTAAACTTCTGATTGAAATCGGCGATCTCACCAGTGGCATTCTCAAGATTTCCGACACGGTCAATGATTAGCCCCACGATTTCAGCTCCAATGCCGAACATCTCACCTACTTTTTTGGCGAATTTTTCATCTGTAGCACTGTTGAGAAAAACGGCAACGCCTTCTAGCTGTGAGACAGAGGCGAACTGATGCTTTGTCTTAAAATCTACTGATGATAAGTCTGAACCGCCATGAGCCTCGACCTTCAAGCCATCTTCAAGAAAGGCAACTGCTCCAGAAGATGAGAATTTTTGATTTCCAAAAAGCTCACCATCCAGAGTCACAAAACGCTTTAAGAGCCTCTGCATATCTCGGGTATCTCCTAGAGAGGTGGCTTTAGCGAGTGCATCATGCGCACCCTGAGCCATGGAGCCAAAGCCTTCGTGATGGGCTAGAGTCGGCTTAGCTGCAAACTCAGGGAGGTAGCTAAACAAACGAAGATCCTTATCATGGTAATTGTCCATGAATTTCATCTCAGGACGAGCCAGGAAGGAGTCAGCGGGCTTCTCTACAAGCTGGAAACCATCGATAGAGCCACCAGCATAAACAACGATGTGGTCATCCTTTACTCCGGTAGCCACTACGATTTCTTTCTCCGCGAATTTCTGAATTAGCTTTTCCGCTTTTTCTTTAGATTTGAGAAATTCAGCGAGCTGCTCACGATCACGCTCGCTGATTTCTGAAACAAGGGACGTTCCCTTAATTTTAAAACCAGTCAGAGATACCCCATCTTTCTCAAGTTCTAATCCCTCGATCGGCGCATCTTCTTCATTCAGGAGATTTACAAACTGCCCTTTGATCATCCCCGCAATGCCATTACGCATTGTTTCATCACTCACCTTGATCCCCACGGTGATTGGAGGAAGTTCAGCTTTCTCTAGGATCGTTACTACCTTTTCATAATCCTTGATTACGACCTCTAAAATCGCTGCCTTTTGAGCATCAGTCGGCATCCCCACGTCTTTATTGACTGCCGCTTCCGCCATTTTTGTCATGCTATAGCCACTGACGTAATTATAGATCTTAGAAAGTTCGATGATCTGGGCGAGCTGCTCCCCAGAGCCATTTCCGAAAGAAATAAAGACTTCCTCCCCGAGCACCGCTCGCGCCATCTGGGCCTCTTGCCTCTGAAGATCCCCTTTGATGTCTTCACCATTTTCCTTGGCGATATCGAGCAGCAGCTTCCCTAGCTTTGTCTCTAGCATACGGTCCAGACTGTCCCCGAGCTTGAGGAAGGAGAGATACCCATTTGTCTCTGCAGGAAGGTAAGCGGCAAAGCCGAGCTGCTCAGCCAACTTCTCTGGGGTAGCGGCAGTCGCCTTCCCCTTGACCATCTCCGCCACTTTTTCTGCAACTGGTGCCGCTGCATTCGCCGCTTTTTCAGCTGCCGTTTGAACTTCCTTTGTCGCCGCCGTGACAGCATTTTCCACATCCTCACTCACTGGTGCAGACGCCTCTTTTTTCTTTTCTCCGCAGGATAGGATGGACAGCGAAGATCCTACGACCACTGGTAGGACAAGGTGTTTTAATTTCATATTGAAAATAGATCTAAAGATTTTTTGCCTACAGGGCTGTTATAACAATTCGAGTCAATTGCAATCGATAAGCGCTAGGGAGATCTCCTAAATCCACTCAAAAATCAGTGACAAAAGCGCTGCTACACCAGTTACCTATCCCATTTACCGAGCTTTTTTGCTCATTCCGGTTGAAATTTTCAGTATTTTGTGAAAGTTAGCGGTGTCAGCATTTCTGATCATGAAAACAGCCACTACTCCATCTGCACAATTTCCCTTCGAGCTTGTTCGCCCTCATCTGGAAAAAGTGGAGTCCCTCATTCTCGAGCAGGTTCGAGCTTTTGACCCTGGAGTGGAACCCTACATGGAATATATCTGTCAGACCAATGGCAAACGCATTCGCCCAGCACTAGCTGCTCTCGTAGGTGGGGCCACAGCTGAGCTCAATGATGACCATATTCGTCTTGGAGTTGCCATCGAACTGATTCACATGGCTACCCTAGTCCATGATGACATCATCGATGGCGCTAGCACCCGCCGTAAAGTCAAGACCGCGAACTCAAAGTGGGGCAACGGCATGGCGGTTCTCCTCGGCGATGCTCTCTTTTCCCACGCGCTGAAGCTTTCTACTGAATTTAACAGCCTCGAACTCAGCCGCGCCATTAGCCAAGCCTCACGCGAAGTCTGTGAAGGCGAAATCCTTCAGACTCAGCGCCGCTTTGACCTCACCGTCACGAAGGATGACTACTTCAAGATGATCGAGATGAAGACTGGTGCTCTCTTTGCCATCGCCAGTGGGTTAGCGGCTAAAATTTCGGGCCGGGATGAAATGCTCTGCCAAGCGATGTATGACTATGGCATGAAGCTAGGAACAGCTTATCAAATCTATGATGACGTAGTCGACCTCATCGGCACCGAGGATGAGAGTGGTAAAACGCTAGGCACCGATCTTGAAAAAGGGAAACTCACCCTTCCCATTCTCAATCTCCTTGAGCGGGCCAATCCTGCGCAGAAGGAAAAACTGACAAAGCGGCTCATCGAGCAGAAGGAAATCGACCTTCCAGTCCTTGTAGGAATCGCTGAGTATGAAGGGGCTATTGAAGACGCCGTCACCACTGCGACAACACTTGTCGATGAAGCCCGTGCTACTCTGAACCTACTCGATGATTCAGAATCTCGCACCGCGCTGTTAAATATCACCCACTTTGTGGATCACCTTTTAAAAAGCTGTCAGTAAGTTCCCCCTTTCCTCCCCGGGGATCCGCCTTTAGGCTGCGCGCCTATGGACGATATTAAGATCACCATCAACACGAACAAGGGCGACATCCACATCACCCTCTTTCCTGACGACGCTCCTGTCACCGTCGCTTCTTTTTTACACCTCGCCTCCCGGGGCTATTATGATGGGCTATCTTTTCACCGGGTCATCCCTAACTTCATGATTCAGGGTGGCTGTCCACTTGGCACCGGCACCGGAGATCCTGGCTACAAGTTCGAGTGCGAATGTAAGCCTAATCGCCGCCACGACAAAGCTGGAATCCTCTCCATGGCTAATGCGGGAGCAAACACCAATGGCTCCCAGTTCTTCATCACTCACGGCCCTACTCCTCATCTTGACAATAAGCACACCGTCTTTGGTGAAACTACTGAGGGACAAGACGTGATCGACTCCATCAAGCAGAATGACCTCATTAATGGGATCACCATTCATGGATCAACAGATGAGCTCTTCGCCGCACACCAGTCTCGTATCGATGACTGGATGAAAAGCTAAATCTCTTGCTAGAATTTTTTCTAACTCTCACTACCTCTGTCAGCTCATCCTGGCAGAGGTATTTTTTTAGGAAACCTTTCTCATTTGAGGGCAAACAAAACATCGAGAGAGAAAATTACCCTACCACTCGGCGTATTTTGTGCTCTTATTGAATTATGTCAGATACAAGCAAAGTTCCGCCACCGGATATCAAGAAAACAACTCCAGAAAAGCCTCCTGTCACGACCGTAGATGCAGAGGCACCCACAAAAAAAGAAGAGGTTTCAGTATCCGAAAAAGAAGAATCATCTGAACCTCCCCCCCTCGGCTCAGCAAAAGAGGTTGAAGCAGATCTTATGAAGCGCTTTCTGGGAGCTTTCATTGATGGCGTGATCATTGCGATCGTTACCAGTATTATCGGAGGGATAATCGGCCTCGCAGTCTTCGCCGTTCTCTGGCTTATCCGTGACAGTCTCCCATTCCTAGACGGCCAAAGTGTTGGAAAGAAATTAATGAAAACTAAGGCCGTTAAAGAGGATGGATCTTCCCTATCTGGAGACTGGGCTACTGGCGCTACTCGTAATATCATCATGGCAATTCCTTTTATAGGGGGAATTGTAGAACTTATCATTTTACTGACCCGTTCCGGTTCGCCTCAAGCTGGACTCCGCCTCGGTGACGGCTTTGCTAAAACTAAGGTCATCTCCGTAGAGTAAGAGCACCTGTGGCTTTACTCTCCCCCCCGAGTCGCCTAGTTCTCCCTCGTGCTCGCTGTCAAAAATCTCCGCGTTGAATTCGGACCTCGCGTCATCTTTAAAAACCTCACCTTTTCCATCGGTGAAAAGGAACGCATCGCCTTCGCGGGACACAATGGTGCAGGAAAATCCACCTTAATGAAGTGCATCGGTGGTGCTCTTCAGCCCAATGGAGGGGAAATCACGAAACCGAAGCATTTCCGCATTGGTTATCTCCCGCAAGAAGGGATCCATATCAAAGGGATCTCACTCTATGATGAAGCCGAGTCGGCCTTCGCCGAAACTAAGGAAATTCAAAATAAGATCGATCGCTACGCCGCGGAGCTGGAAAAACTCGATCCACGATCCGCGCCATTCTCTGATCTCTTAGAAAAAATTGGTGAACTCGAGCTCCTCCTTGATGGCCATGACCCTGCCCGCATGAAGCCTCGCATCGAGTCCATCCTCAGCGGACTCGGTTTTAAAAAATCTGACCTCGACCGCGACTGTGGAGAATTTTCCGGTGGTTGGCAGATGCGGATCGCGATGGCGAAACTCTTCCTCGCAGAACCCGAGATCCTCCTCCTTGATGAACCGACTAACCACCTCGATATTGGGGCGCAGCGTTTCATGGAGAGCTACCTCCATTCCTATAAAGGAGCCATCATCCTCATCTCGCACGATCGCTCCATGATGGACGGTCTCACCACTCGCACCATCGCCTTTCACCACGGCCGCGCTGAGGAATTCACCGGAAACTATTCTTCCTACGAAACCCAGCTCAAGGAGCGTCAGGACACCCTGCGAAAACAGAAAGTAGCGCAAGATCGTGAAATCGCGAAAACGGAACAATTCATTAATCGCTTCCGCGCTCAGGCAAACAAAGCCTCGCAAGTTCAGAGCCGGATTAAACAACTCGCTAAAATCGAGCGCATCCAGATCGATGCTGAAGACGCCGTCATGTCGTTCCGCTTCCCCGATCCCCCTGCCTCTACCCACCTCGTTGCTAAGTTAGAAAAAGCAGCGCAACAATATGGTGATCTAACCGTATTTCGTGATCTCGATCTCGAAGTGACTCGCGGAGAAAAGATCGCCATCGTCGGCCCCAATGGCGCAGGCAAGTCCACCTTCTGCCGCATGATCACTGGCGAAGAAGCCCCTAGCTCTGGACAGCACAATCTTGGTCCTAAATCTCTGCCATCATTCTTTAACCAGAACCACGCCGACGAACTCGACCCTGATCTTACTATCATCGAAACCGTCGAGCAAATCGCTACCCGTGGAGCAGCCATGTCTGCCCGGGATGTTCTCGGCTGCTTCTTATTCAAAGGAGATGACGTCTTTAAAAAAATCGGTGTTCTATCTGGAGGAGAGCGCTCCCGTGTCGCTCTCGTGCGCATGCTTGTCCGCCCTGCGAACTTTCTCATTCTCGATGAGCCGACGAACCACCTCGATATGCAATCGCAGGACATTCTTCAGCGTGCCCTCATCGACTACCCTGGCACCTTACTCATCGTCTCTCACAACCGCCATTTCCTCGATCCTATCGTCCAGAAAACCATGGAATTTCGGCCAAACGAAGACCCTCGTACATTCGCCGGAAACCTCACCTACTACCTCGATAAGACCGAAGCTGACGAAAAAGCAGCAAAAGGACAAACTCGGCAAACAAGCTCTTCTCCCACTGGCCCAAAGCCAAAAACTAAAGGTCCTCAACTAAACGCCAAAGAGCGCCGTAAACGGGAAGCTGCCATCCGTGAAAAACGCAATAAAGTCCTCAAACCTCTTAAGGCCCAGTTCGAGATCTTAGAAAAGGAAATCGCAGAGCTCGAGGAGACTCAAACAACAACCTCTGCTCGTCTCGAAAGCCCCGAAATCATTGCTGATGCAGAAAGACTGCGTGAAGTCACAAACACTTACGATAAAGCAGCAAAAAAACTCGAAACCGCATACTCCCAGTGGGAAACCATCAGCGGACAACTTGAGGCGCTAGAAGCAGAACTTGGCGGAGAATAGAATTCCTCACACTATCCGACCGAAGTGTCTTGATGCAGGGCAATCATGGGTGTCCAAAAGTCATGGAGCTGGAAAATGGAGTCGAAAGACCTCGTGAGATCAATACTCTGAGAAGCTCTTTTGGATCCCCATCATCTCAAGGCTGACATCTCACCGAATTCGAGAGAGCGATGAAAGAGGCGGCGAAATTATTCGCCGCTCCACTCACCGAACTTACGGAACTTCTGGTAGCGTTTTGCTAGCAGATCTTCGGTAGAAAGGCCTTTGAGTTCATTGAGGTGCTGTAAAATCACTTCCTTGAAGGACTGGGCAGTCTTTTCTGGATCATGATGTGCCCCCCCAGCGACTTCCGGGATGACGCCATCGATGAGGTTCAGCTTCATAAGATCTGGCGCTGCGATTTTCATAGCATCGGCCGCTTCTGGGGCATGCTTCCGGTGCTTCCAGAGAATAGCGGCGCAGCCTTCTGGACTGATCACGGAGTAGTAAGCATTCTCCATCATGAGAACGCGATCAGCCACTCCGATACCAAGTGCTCCTCCAGATCCTCCTTCACCGAGTACAACGGCGATCACAGGGACCTTTAGCACCATCATCTCACGCAGGTTCCGCGCGATTGATTCAGCAATATTTCGCTCTTCCGCACCGATGCCAGGAAATGCTCCCGGAGTATCGATAAGAGCAATGATGGGGAGGGAAAATTTTTCAGCAAGCTGCATGAGACGGAGCGCCTTACGATAACCCTCTGGATGGGCACTGCCGAAATTACGACGAAGATTCTCTTTCAGGTCTCTCCCCTTCTGATGCCCGAGTACAACGCATTTCTGGCCGCCGATGGTCGCGAAACCGCCCGGCATGGATTCATCATCCCCGATAATGCGATCTCCGTGCAGCTCAGTAAAGCTGTCGAAGGCATGTGCCACGTAATCCAGCATGAAAGGTCTCTTCGTATGGCGCGCGATCTGAACACGCTGCCATGGGGTGAGATTATCGTAGATTGCGCTCTTGGTTTCCATCAGTTTCGCCTCCATGGCGGAAATTTCTCCCGAGAGATCAATGTCCTGGGAACGAGATGCTTCGCGGAGCTTGGAGATTTCATTCTCCAGCTCGACGATGGGTTTTTCGAATTCGAGGAGTTCCATCTTGGTGTTGCTGGCGCGGATGTATCAGCCCGCGGGTTTGATTTCCACTTCATTCCCACGCCGAATGAGCATGGAAAGTTCTTCCATGTCGGAAAAGCTCAGAAAAATGCCTCTTCCAGGGTCTTCTTCGTCCACTTTTGGCACAGGGCGAATCTGAATTTGGGTCGATCTGACCTTAAATCCCAGGACCTTGATGCCACGACGATAATTCGGGTGTGTGGGACGATAGGGACGGCCTCGGAGCTCGGCCACTTTGAGCGAAATTTTACTTTTAAGGCTTCGTTTGGGAAGTCTGGGCAGATCCAGCTTTTGTGCGGGATATTCTTTCACTAAGGCTCCATCAAGATGGAGCTCGATTCGCTGACGCGCGCTATCAAAGACGAGTTGGAAATTGAGCGGCATCACGATCAGGTCATCCCCTGGATGAAGGCGACTGGTATCGAGTAGCCCGTTGAGAAACATGATATTATCAAGAGTAGTCTCGTAATCGCGGGCGATTTTAAAAAAAGAATCACCTGATTTGACCAGATGACGCTTTTTGTTCGTCATGTTCTCGATGTTGAGTAACCGGTCCAAATTGATCTCACCGAGAATGCGCCGCGCTTCAGGCCCATTCTGAGAGTTGGGATGTAATTTCTGGATTAAACTAAGCTTTTCAAGGGCCTGATCCAGCTGCCCTGTCGCAATCAGCTCCAGAGCGCGGTGAAATTCTTTCTGCCCCGGTTCAAAATCAGGAAGATCGGTAGCATCGATCAATTGCTCTAGCCTTTCCTGTGGCACTGGAGTCTGAGCCCCAAAGTCTTCCTGAACCTTTATTACGAGGAAATATAAAGCCACAAGCACTACGCCCAATGTAAGGACGCCAAAAAGCTTCAAAATGGATCCAATCCCCTGCATGAGCGATTATTTACTCAAGTAGGCCGCGACGTTTAAAATCGAACTGATTGATCTCACTCGATTTCATGATCATTTCCAGAGTGAATTTCATGATGCTAACTTCCCAGGAACTGTCGACTCCTTCAATAATTGCAAGAGAGGGATTCCCCGTGCGACGAGCCTCAGCCAGAGCCTTATCCTTTACCGACTCGATGGAATCGTGAACGAGTTCTTCGGAGACATCGCTGCGCTTAAAGTGGAATCCGTATTGAAGAAAATTCAAGTCTACCCCTTTTTCGCGATAGTGCTCGATCACTTGAAGCACCTTGGGATCAAAGCCTTCCAGCTCGATATCATTGAAGCCCTGAGGTTTAATCAAGACTGGTTTTTGAGCTTCCACCTGACCTCGACGGACTTTGACCACACCGACCGAATCCATTAATTCACTAAGAATCTCGAACTCGAACTTCGTAGTCCCAAAGGTATCAATCCTCCGGTCTGGCTCGTGGACCATCCGAGTGGTCTCCATGGCATATTCAAAATCGTCTTGAGAGGGCATCTTGTTTTGCTGGGGATACTATCGCCCTGATCGGAGGCGGATGCGAATGAAAAGAAAAAAGCAGATCCCCGATATGAGGAATCTGCTTTTTATAAAATAGATGAACGTAAGGGATTAGCCCTTCGCTTTTTCCACGTGTGCGATGATGTCGCTTACACTGATGAGCTTCTCGGCCTCTTCATCAGGAACCTCGATCTCGAATTCTTCTTCTACAGCCATGACAAGCTCGACCGCATCGAGAGAGTCAGCACCGAGATCTTCGATCATCTTAGCCTCGGGCTTTACTTGATCAGCGCTCACGCCGAGTTGCTCTACGATGATTTCTGCGACTTTTGCTTGGATATCTTCTGCCATAATAGATTTTGGGTCTGCAAAGGATCTAGGTATTTCATCCAAGATTGGCAATGACTAATTTACGATCGATCTGAGAACAAAAAAGCTCCCACTTGTTTCCAAGGGGAGCTTTGAAATGAGTATAGCGGCCTAGTCGATCAACTTAGGCAAAAATATCAGTCACTGGACTTCCAAGTTCCGCATCCGCACCCGCCATGCGGAAGGGGCGTCCACTTGGAGAGGAGACGATTTGCTTATGATCAATTCCAAGCGCATAAGCCATCGTCGCATTGAGATCCTGCATGGTCACCGGATTAGAGGCGACTCGATTTCCATCGCGGTCTGACTTTCCGTAGCGCATGCCGCCCTTAATTCCCCCACCTGCTAGAACACAGGAGAAGGCTGCCGGATGGTGATCACGGCCCATGCTGTGTGCCTCGACAATTTCTGGAGTACGCCCAAATTCAGTTCCAATCACGACAAGTGTCTTTTCCAGTAAGCCACGCTGATCGAGATCGTTGACCAAGGCCGAGAAACCTTTGTCGAGCACCTTCGCTTTCCGCCCCACGTTATCAAAGTTATTGTAATGCGTATCCCAGCCATTGAGCCTGACCTCGGTGAAACGTACGCCAGCTTCAACGAGCCGGCGTGCTAGAAGACAGCCTTGGGCAAAATTTCCAGACCCATATTTATTTCGAACCGAGCGTGGTTCTTCGTTGATGTCAAAAGCCTTAAGGTCCTTGCTCTTCATGAGCTTGACGGCTTCCTCATACAGACTTTCGTAAGCTTTGACCTGAGGAGTGCGGTAACGGCTATTGAATTCCTTATTTAAGGCATCTGCGATAGCGAGACGTTTGTGAAAATCACCTGCTTCCACAGAGTGTGCCATCGTCGAATTCTTAAGCCCTTCATCGGCGCGCCCGAGAGGAACACCACCAAATTCAGCACCAAAGAAGCCAGGAGAAGCATCACCGCCAACAGAAACAAACCCTGGAAGCGTCGTATTCTTACGCCCCTTCATTCTTACCACCCATGAGCCCATAGACGGGTGTTGGATGGTGCCTCGAGGCGCGTAACTGCGATGAAGCAGATATTGTCCCTGCCGATGAGCTCCCTGTTTAGAAGTCATCGAGTTAATGACACACATTTTGTCAGCCACCTTTGCAGTCTCAGGCAGGTATTCAGAAATTTCATAATCCGCGCTGGTTCCGATGTGCTCAACTGGGCCTTGCACTTCTTTCTTACGCTTCACATCGAAGGTATCGATGTGGCTCATCCCGCCATCCATATTGAGAAAAATGACGTGCTCAGCAGTCTTGCCAGAGCGAGAATGGGCTTGCGCCGCTGCCGACTGAGTCAGAGAAGCCCCAATCATGGGAACGACCGTAACGCCAAGATATTTGAGCGCTGCATCGGCGAGAAACTGGCGACGACCAATTTCGTCGGCTTTGAGAAATTTTGATTGATCCATGGGTTTGGTAGGGTGTGAGGTAATTATTGAACGAAGATGAACTCGTGGGTGGAGACTAAAGCTGAGACTAGATTCTGATAACTCTCGCGGCTGCCATCAATGACATCACGCATGAGCATATTCATTTCCTTCTCGCTCGGTGGGCGACTTAGGATTGCGTAGTAAATATAGCGTACTTTATCAGCATCGGTAGCTCCAGCTTTGAGAGCATCATAAACGGCTGCTCCCTTATTACTCACTACCATGTCTTCTACATGGCCATTCATGATCTGAAGCACTTGAGCGATGTTTGCTTCCGTGGTCGACTCATTAATAAGTTTTCGGCTCGATTGGCCGAACTCACGAATAAGATGCCCGGCAGGAGCTGGAGATTCCAGTTCTGATGCTCGTGCCAGTCCTTTTGCCGGACCAGGAACTCCACCGCGGCCCATCATGTTCATTCCCATGCTCATACTCATGCCAGCATTTTTCTCTTTCTCGCTTGAGGCACTCTGGCTGTTAAATCCTTCTAAAAGCTGATCCATATAAGCGACGTATGCTTTGGGGTCAGACATGGAAGCGATGTCCTGACCTACTTGAGACATGGTTTTCTGTCCCACCATACGTGCTTTGCCACGATAGTAGATGATGTCACCGAACTGACGCTTAGCCGTCTTATCAGGATTTCCTGTAACAAGAGTAACTAGAGAGTCCCAAACCTGCTCCGCACTCATACGCTCGAGTTGACGCCCATTAAATGCCTGAGGCACTCCTGCATCAAATGCCTTCGCATTTGCCGCAAATTGAAATGTCTTGGTGAGCATGAGCACATTCTGAAATGCCTTGAGATCATACTCGAGTTCCTTGAGGAGGCGTTTCAGGTAATCCGTCAGCGCCGGAGAAAGCGTAGTCGAAGCCACACGATATTCATCTACTGGAGCAGTGAGAGGACTTCCCATGACCCGTTCCCACATGCGATTTACCGTGATGTAATCAAAGTGGTCGTTTTCATTTGTCATCCAGTCAGCGAATTTGAGCCTGGATTTTCCAGCATCGCGCTTTCCAGAGCTTAGCCTCCGCCCAAACTTAGTCTTTCCACGGATAAGTTCACCGGGTTTTCCATCGCGATATTGATAATCTCTAGGTAGAGCGATCTCGCCTTCTCCACCATTTCCTACCGTATGGTAGTGCACGTTATCACGGAGCCAAACGAGCATGTCCCCGTATTTTCCACGACGCCAATCAGGGTCATCGATATAGTCGATCACCTTTCGGTAAATCCCCTGATTCATTTCCTTCTGGCCACTAATGAAGGCTGCCATCTCAAAGAAATCGATTCGTTCCCATTCATTGACAGGACTATCGTGACATTGCGCGCACTCAAAACGTTCGCCCGTAAAGATCTGAAGCGAAATCGAAAGATTATCGAGCGGCATTCCCTTATCACGCGAATAAAAACCGACGGCTCCATTTCCGGGAGACCAGGCATTTCCGGTCGCTCCGACCAACTTTCTCACAAAGACATCCCAAGGCATATTGTCCTTCACCGCCTCATAGACGAATTGGATGTATGGGTAAGCAGTGTAGTAACCCTGACCGCGAGTTTCCTCGAGAATCCGTAGCAGATCGAAAATATAATTCTGCATATGGCTACGGTAGCCATCTGTTCCAAGTAAGTATGAGACTAGAATAGCGCGCTTATTTTCATCCTGAATCTCGAGAAAATTTTGTGCCTCTTTTAAAGTAGGAATACGCCCTGCCCCAACGAGAAAAGTCCGACGCAGAAAGGTTCCATCATCGACAACCTGAGGCACCTTCAGTCGCTTACTTTTGAAAATTTCGGCGACATGTTTGTCGACCTGCCAGGCTGCTTTTTTCAATGCCTCAGGCGATTTAGCCTCAGAAGGCTTTGCATCTGCGCTGAATAGAACCCCCGCCATGGTGAAGACGGAGACGATTAAAGATTTCATAGATTGAGAATAAGGGTGTGTGACTTAATTTATCATCAAGCCATTGCTAAGATTAACAATTCTCAAACCATGCTGTCAAACCGGCAGGCCTAGTCCTTCGGCCTAGCGATTATCGAGCAATCGATAGAATATTTCTCGAGACCTTATTTTTCAGAGTGAAATCGACACTTCCGTCTTGCCCCCATGAAAGTGCTCGGCAAGCTCCCGGGCATGGGACTTGAATTCAATCCACTCGCAATTTCTCTCCTGATCGCCCTGCTGGCGTTCTGGAAGCTAGACTTCATCGCCACCCTGCTAGGGATGAAACATCTCTCACCAGAGCTCCCGGAAGAATTTCGAGGAGTCTGGGACGATGAAAAATACGCCAAAGCTCAGAAATACGAAATCGCACAAGCTCAGTTTGGTATTTCCTCTGGAGTCTTTTCCATCGCAACGCTTCTGATCTTCTGGCTCGCCGGAGGATTTGGCTGGCTAGATGGCGTCGTGCGAGGCTTTGGCTACGGCTCCATCACCTCTGGCCTCATTTTCATGGGCTTACTTTACTTAGGAAGCTGGCTACTCTCACTCCCCTTCGATCTCTACCACACCTTTGTCCTCGAGGAGCGCTTTGGCTTTAATAAAACCACCGCGAGCACCTACGTCAGTGATCAGATCAAATCTCACCTCATGACCGCAATTTTAGGTGGTGGTATTCTGGCCCTCATTCTCTGGATCTTTGATTCGGTAGAAAATGCGTGGCTCTGGGCCTGGCTCGCCTTCACCGTCATCTCCCTCGCCCTCACCTACTTGGCGCCATCTCTCATCCTCCCTCTTTTTAACAAATTCTCTCCCCTCGAAGATGAAAAGCTGAATCAGGCAATCCAGAGCATGGCGAAAAAATGCGAATTCCCCCTCACTGAAATTTCAGTCATGGATGGCTCAAAGCGATCTTCGAAATCAAACGCGTTTTTCACCGGCTTTGGAAAACGAAAAAAAATCGCCCTTTTCGACACCCTGATCGAGAGCCAAAGCACGGACGAGCTTGTCGCCGTTCTCGCTCACGAAATTGGTCATTTTAAAAAGAAGCACATCGTCCAGCGGCTGGTCCTCTCCATGATCCAGACTGCAGTCATTTTCTTCCTCCTCGGCATGGCAACCAATCCTGAAAGTGGGCTCGGAAAACAACTCTTCGCCGCCTTTGGAGCACTCCCCTCACACTACATGGGACTCGCACTCTTCATGATTCTCTTTAAGCCAGTCTCCCGCATTCTTTCCATCCTGATGAACATTCTCTCTCGCAAGCATGAATTCGAGGCAGATGAATACGCAGCCCGCGCGCAGGACACCCCGGAACATCTCATCACTGCGCTGAAAAAACTTTCCGCCAATAACCTCTCAAACCTCACCCCACACCCTCTCGAGGTTTTCCTCGATTACTCGCACCCACCCGTACTGGTTCGTATTGAGGCGCTTAAAAAGTTCGCTTAAGCTTCGATCATGTCATCGAGTCGTTTTCTCACCTTAAGAAAGCGGCTCGATGGTTCATCTCCCAGTGAGCGCTGCCCCAACGCACCGACCCATTGCACCCTCCTCATCGAACTCACGAGCCAGATCTCGGAAGCTTCATCCAGCGCTGATAGCGGCCAGCGCCCCTCTTTAATCTCAGGGAGAAATTCTAAAATGATCTCACGCGTCACCCCAGCGAGACATCCCGTCTCTAATGCAGGCGTTCGAATCTCGCCATTCACGACAAAAAAGAAATTCGAAAGACTCGCCTCGCAGAGATCACCAGCCGTATTTGTCCGAATTGCCTCATCTGCTCCCTGCGCTTGAGCCATTTCCAGTGCGAGAAAATTTTCTGCATAAGAAGCGCTTTTCGCCTGAGACAAGGGACTTTTCTCATTAATTGGTAAATCCACCACTATTGCAGTCGTCGTCATCGGCGCCTCTGCCACAGGCTTTGCCGTCATCAATAGGTTTCCCTCCGCAGTCAACGTGACCCTCACCCGCGCCAGCGCACAACACGGCGGATTCGCTAAAATCACCTCACGCATCGCCGACTCAACCTCGGCTAGGTCCGGCATTTTGATCCCTAAAATTTCAGCTGAACGCTCAAAGCGCTTTCGGTGACGCGGCCATGCAAAAACCTTCCCGCGCACTGCGAGCATCGTTTCAAAAACGCTACGTCCCACCAGAAATCCCGGATCAAAAGGCGAAATACGCACCTCCTCCTCAGGAATCAATCGCCCATTTTGCCACACGATCATCGACACTACGCTAACCAACCGATAGTTAAGGAACAAGCTTTGAACTTCCTCGCTCACTTCCACCTCGCCCAGCCTACTGATGCCTCCCGTGTCGGGGCACTCTTAGGCGACTTCGTCCGCGGCACCCCAGAAAGCCTGAGTTCACAATTCTCTGATGACCTTATCCAAGGCATCATGCTACATCGCGCCGTCGACCGTTTTACCGATAGTCACCCCATCTTTCTCGCCAGTAAAAAATTTCTATCTCCTGAAAGAAAACGCTTCGCGGGCATTATCGTAGACGTCTTTTTTGACCATTTTCTCGCTCATAATTGGCAACAGTTTTCCCCCATAAAACTCGACCGATTCATCTCAGAAATCCACCTCCTACTCGAGCGCCGGGGAGACTGGCTCACCCCTGAACTCCAAGCCCTCGTTCCTCGCATGGAAGCCGAAAACTGGCTCGGAACCTATGCTACTATCGAAGGGCTCGCCCTCACCTTTCGGCGCATCAGCACTCGGCGCGACTTTCTCACCCCTCTCGTCGGGGCAGAAGAAGATCTCACCGCGCACTACCAGTCTTTCTCCCGGGCATTTCTCGAATTTTATCCTGAGATTATGAGCTACGCTCAAAAATTTTCCGCCCCAACATTGCCGTCGCAATAACGATTAAGGAAGCACCAGTCATCGCCACCCACTTCGGCCCGATCGCCGACGCGATTTGAAAGGATACAAACGGAGCCACCACCCCACGGCATCCGGTTAAAAAAGTATGCACACTCATATACTCGGCCACATGCTCGCCCTCAGCGAACTTGGTCACCCAGAGAGCCCATACCACATTGGCTCCTGCCCGAGCGACTCCGTGAAGACCAATCCCAAGATATAAAGCCCACATCCCATCTCCGAGGTAGTAACAAAGGATTCCAGCAGCGAAGATAAGATTCAAAATCGCTCGTAAAAAATAAAAATTCATCCGGTCAAAGAATCGCCCCCACACCAGAACAAAAATTAAAAAGACGGACTCAGGAATCACCGTCGTAATAAAGCTCACCTCTCCCTCATTAAGACTAAAGCCATACTGCTCATTAGTGATGTATTCTACGAAGAGCGAATAGCTCAGCATATTTCCAAAACCTAGGACCATCCAGGAAATGAGAAGTTTACGGAAATCTCGATCCGCAACTGCATGCCGAAAGGCATCAAAAAGTTTCGTTGATTGAGCTCCCGTGAGATCGACGCGTTGAATCATCAAGACGCATCCAGCCATCAGGATACTGGCGACAGCGTATGACCTTAGAACGAGCGGGTAGTCTGCTAGTGAGCGAGTCAGAATCCAGCCAAATACCAGAGCAGCTAATACCGCGAATAGCTTCCTTACAAACGCCGTCATCGCAAACAAGCTCCCCCGCTTTTTTTCAGGATAATGCTGCTGATAAATCTGCGCAAAGAGCGGCGGAGTTAAAGTAATCCCTATAAGCCCAAATAACATCCCCGCGAGATAAATTTCAAAGCGATCACCCGCAAAAGAAGCCACTCCAAAACCCACTCCAGAAAGACCAAAAATAAATGCTAATACCGTGTTCGCAGAAACCCCACTTCGTCGAACAAACTGCACAATAAAGAGGCTCAATAAAAGCCCCACACTAGGAATCGCTACCAGAGAAGCCTTTGCCTGTGGACCAGCGTCAAAAATTCGATCAGCCAGTAGTATTGCAAAAGTCGTACCTACAGTTTCAGTCACTCCAGTAGGAATGGCACGGGCAGTATCCCACACGAATGTCCGCTTCTGCACATCAGACACCCTCACCATCCTTCCTAGCAGCTAACCACCAGTAGAAGACCAGACTAATCAGCACTCCAGCCAAACCGACATGCAACACCTGCGTCACCTCATGAATTCCTGCATAACTCAGGACTATCCCCATAATCATTAGAATAAAAACCACCGCTAACGTCGCTCTCGGCACCCTTCCCTGCCAGCCGACTTTCACCCCCAGATAGAGAGCTACTAGAAGAATGGACCAAGAAAAACTCCGGTGCGCCAGAAACCACCACGAATCTTGAATCTGATGAATCCACTGCGGGCGTGAAGCCGTCCCATACTCCATCTGCAAATGATCAGTCATCTCTCTTACCTGAGATCCCATAAACCACTCCACCATGACACAAGCTAGTAGAACAAAAACCGCTTTCCGACCTGGACCACGAATCACTGGCCGCGCGCCCTCTCCTCCTGCCCAGATGATATAAACCAGAAAGAATAAAAGTAAAAAAGCCAGTGCCATATGCACGGTCACCACCCCTGCCCTCAGCCCGCTCGCCACCACTGCAATGCCAAAAAGAGCATTCAGCACCGTCACCCCCAGTGATGCAAAGGCTAGTTTTCGAATCCGAAGTGGCGTCTTCTTTTGAAAGTACGAAACTCCCGCAAGAACGAGCACCGAAAGCAACATTGGCAGCGCTAACAAGCGATTGATATACTCAATCCAAACATGCTTCGGATTAAACTCCGCCATCAGTGAATCTGCCGAAATTTCATCTGGATCTCGCCCAAAACGCTTTGCTGATTTTTTAAAACGGGGGATCTTTTCCTCAAGCTGAGCAACATCTACCTGATCCCGATGAGTGGGCGGAATGAGTTTACCCCAGCACGTCGGCCAGTCAGGGCACCCGAGCCCTGACCCTGTCACCCGCACCACAGCGCCTGCTAAAATCAGCAGTACCAGCATCACCAGAGAAATAAAAGCGAATCGCTGCACTCCAGATTGTTTCACGGCCAAAACCTAGCCAGTCCGGCTCAATAAACAAGACCTGTCCCTGACTGACTTAAACCTGAAGAACTCCTACCGGAGAGCCATATAAAAATTCACCTTCTCTCATTACATTTCATTTTTGGTTAATTTCTTTGACCTCCTTCCTCTGACTTTCCGCTTCTGAGAGTAACAAGACTTACTCTTCATGAATCGTTATCTTTCTTACCTAGTCGGTATCGCCCTTACTGGTCTTGCCAGTGCTACCCCACTCTTTTTTCCCAGCCAGCGCTTCGAACGCCCCATCAACTTCAACTCACCTGACACGCCTGAACTTAACGCTTTTGGCTCTTCCTTAGCTCTAGAAAATTCGTTCTTATTGATTGGTTCCGAAGGTGGTCGCGCGGGAAACGACCCTGAGGCAAACCATCCTTACTTCGGCGCTGCTTTTACAACCGAAAGAGAAAGCTCAGGATGGAGTTCGCTGACCCGAAGTGTCCTGAGGTTTCCTGATGGTGTTCCAAATCAATATGGAAGAGCGATCGCGATCTCTGGAGACACTATCGTCATTGGTGCTCCCGGGCGCGATAACACAGACCTCCCAGGCATTAAAGATAGTGCTGGAGAAGCCTTTGTTTATCGCCTGGCTAATAACATCTGGACCCTTGAACAAATTTTAACTCCCAGCAATCCGGGAGCCAATGATGCCTTCGGTAGCGCTGTCGCTATTTCAGGTGACCTCATCGTTATTGGAGCTCCTCTGGAAGATAGTGCAGCTACTCAAATCAATGGAGATGAAAGCGATAATAGCGCCGCAGACACAGGAGCGGCATACGTCTTCACAAGAGATAACAACACCTGGAGTCAACAAGCCTACCTAAAACCAATCAATGCTGAAACAGGAGACGAATTCGGCCGCACCGTCGCAGTGAATGGGGATACGGTCATCGTTAGCTCCCCCTTTGAAGACAGCTCTACGAACGGCATTGATGGAGATGACACCGATAATTCACTGAGTAATTCTGGTGCCCTTTACGCCTTCACACGCTTTGGGACATTCTGGTTTCAGGAAGCCTATCTTAAAGCCTCAAACCCTGGCATCGATGACCACTTTGGCAGCAACATCGCCTTTAATGGGATAGATCTGATTGTTGGTGTTCCTCAAGAAGACAGTGCTGCGACCGGCCTCAATGGCGACCAATTCAATAACAACAGCCCAGATGCTGGAGCTGCTTACCTTTTCCAACGAATCAGCGAAATCTGGAGTCAGTCGCTTTATCTCAAAGCCTCAAACACCAGTGCTGGCGATCGCTTCGGAGAATCTGTTGCCATCTCAGGAAATCGCCTCTTAGTCGGAGCGACTGGGGAAGACAGTGACAGTCTCGGCCTCAATGGTGACCAAACAAACGATGACCTAAGCAATTCCGGAGCCGCCTACCTCTTCCTAAAAATCCAGAACATCTGGCAACAAGAAGCTTACCTCAAGGCAAGCGATAGCACATCACCAGCATTCGGCTCGGCAGTCGCGCTGAGTGGACAAGATGCTGCCATCAGCAACAGCGGAGATCATGTGCAAATATACACCCTCAGTGATAAGCTCTTCGTTCAAGATCAAACACTTGCAAACGACCCTCTGACAATAGCCTCAGGAGACAGTACAAGAGATTTTGGAACTCACATTGTCGGCAACCAGAGTGACCGTAAAACGTTCACCATCCGTAACACAGGACTCACTCCTCTCACCCAAATCACAGCCACTCTAGCGGGAGATTTCCCCGGTGATTATGAAATCGATATATCAAACTTACCCAGCACTCTGGCCAGCGGTGAAAGCGCAAGTTTCACCGTAAACTTTCTCCCAACAGACAAGCGCCTACGTCCTGCGGAAATTCAAATTCAGCGAAATAATGATCTCGAAACCCTCCCCTTCCTGATTCCACTCATCGGGCGAGGAATCGAACTCGCCGAAATCACGCTCTCAGCTCCGGACGGAAGTACGATTACCGATGGAGGTCTAGGACTCGACTTCGGATCAGGCTTAATCGGAGAGCATTCGGCTCCTCAAACTTTCACTCTCACAAATAATGACACCGTCCCCCTTACTGGACTCAATCTGAGCAAAAACGGCACAAATGCCGCGGACTTCCTGCTCAATCTCACAAATTTCACTCCCGACCTAGACCCTGGAGATAGTACGACTTTCACCGTTTTATTCAACCGAAACGGTGGCGGCAGACGTGGAGCTACCCTCACCCTTCAGAGTGATGATCCGGAAGAAATCCCTTTCGCCTTCGACACTGTAGGAAATGCGTTCAGTGCTCTCGAACTAGCAGAACGCGCTTATCTAAAAGCTAGTAATACAGATGCAGACGATTCATTTGGCTACGCAGTCGCCATTGATGGTAACACCATGATCGTAGGCGCCCCTGGTGAGGATAGTTCAGGGAATGCCCCTAATACCGATGACAACGGGAATAGCCGAACTGACTCAGGAGCCGCCTACGTCTTCGTTTATGAAAATTCCGCATGGACTCAACAAGCCTACCTGAAAGCTCGTAACTCAAGTGCCGGCGACCGATTTGGCAGCGCCGTAGCGATCGATGGTGACCGTGTTTTAATCGGCTCCCCCTTGGAAGATGCTGCCACCACAGGAGTCAATGGAATCGGCGGTGACGACACCGTGCGCGATTCAGGAGCTGCCTATTTATTTATACGAAATGGCACCACCTGGACCCAAGAAGCTTATATCAAACAAAGCAACCCAGATCTTGAAGACTACATGGGAACTTCGGTCGCACTTTCTGGTAACACTCTCGTCCTTGGAGCCCCAGGAGAAGATAGTAATGCTCAAGGGATTAATGAAAATGAGAGTGACAACACATCTGAAGCCAGCGGGGCAGCCTACCTCTTCACCCTAGAGAATGGGCTCTGGGCTCAGAGCGCTTATTTAAAAAATAGTGCTTCTGCTGCCGGGCATACCTTTGGGACAGCCGTTCAAATTTCAGGTGATATCATCGCCATCGGAGCACCTAAAAATGGTTCAGGAGCGGTCACAATTTTCACGAAAAATAACAGTAACTGGAGCGAGACGGCCATCATCACTAGCACCACTCCACGCCCTGATGAAGATTTCGGGGCCGCCTTGAGCCTGGAAGGAAATAGTATCCTCATTGGAGCACCGGGACACGATGGCTCCAGCTCGGATGTCAATGGAACCAGAGACGACGGTGAACTCCCTAACTCTGGTGCAGCCTATCTTTTTAGCAACATCGCTGGCACCTGGAGTGAAGGGACCTTTTTAAAAGCATCCAATCCCGAAAGTGGGGACCGCTTTGGGCGTAGTGTCTCCCTTTCAGGATCACGTATCCTTGTAGGCAGCGCTCTCGAGGACAGCCTCGCTCAAGGTCAAAATGGAAATGCCCTCGATAACGGCTCAGAAAACAGCGGCGCTCTTCATCTTTACACCGAAGAAAACGGAAACTGGCGTCACGAAATTTACCTCAAATCATCAAACTCCGGAACGAATGACCTCTTTGGCCATTCGGTCTCTCTCTCAGGTGATTTTTTTATCAGTGGAGCCAGCTCTGAATCAGGCTCAGCCAATGGGATTAATCCTATTCACGATGACAATGCACCCAACGCAGGAGCTGTCTATTTTTATGACCTTAACTTCACCAGCCCCGCTGATCTTACCGTCGAAGACTCATCAGGAGTCACCCAGATCTCCGGAGCCTCCATCATTAACCTACCAGATGAAGTCGTCAGCCTGACTGGACCAGAAACCACCCTCACCCTTCGAAACCTCGGTCAAATACCACTCGATTTCTCCTTAGTTCGTCTTCAGGGAACGGCCCGGAATGATTTCCTCCTCGACCGGAGTCAACTCCCTAACACACTCGAGGGAGAAAGCTCTGCCACGATCACCCTCCGCTTCCGCCCGACGCGCGTTGGAAATAGAAATGCTCTTCTCACCATCTTAAGCAGTGATGAGGATACCCCCGTCTTCCAAATCTCCTTAGTCGCTACTGGCCTCCCTCAAACTTATGAGACAACTGTTGAAAATGCCGGACTTACTGGAGAAAATGCAGATCCACTAGCAACTCCCTTCCAAGATGGCGTCCCGAATTTACTAAAATACGCCTTCAATATGGATCTCTCCGGTTCCTCAAATTTCCGAATGACTCCAGGAAATAATGCAGGTCTCCCAAGTGGAGAACTCATTGAAGTGAATGAGCAATTCTTCTGGCGTATTCAATATGTTCGCCGTCGGGACGCCAGTGCCATTTATCGTCCTCAGAAATCCACCACACTTTTGCCAGAAACCTTCGGACCATTTACCGCAACTGAAACGATCGACATCATTGATCAAACGTGGGAGCGAGTCACCATCGAAGAACCCTGCGATCCAGCTACCAGCGACCGTTGCTTCTACCGAGTAGAAGTGACTCTCCCATGATTCTTCTCTCTCAGTTAGGTGAAGACTTTTCCAGACTTATTCGTATCTCGTGGTGGCTTCGTACGAGCCCTAGACCGAGACGTAGGCTCATCGCCGTCAGCAAGATGCCCCCTAGTTTCAGACCTTTGAGATGTTGCACGCTGCTCACACGGTTCAAGGCCGATTTAAGAGATAACCGGATTGTCTCTAGTGCTCCGTCAAACCTAAGATTTCGGGTTCCTGCTGGTCTCTCGAAAATCTGGCCGCGTTGTCGATGCTAAGAAAATGCTCGATTCACTGATCATCTCCGCCTTGCCAGATTTCCGATATCCTTCGCACTTACCTGAAATCTTAGTCCTGACAAAACACTAGGCCCGAAAGACGATCTCGAACTACCACCACTGAGCATAAATTTACAAATTTCTTCAATTCTTTGATACGCTTTCCTTACACTGTCCACATTGAAGTAGCCCTTGTCGCGTAGGATGAGATACCCGCTTTTGATGTAGCCAATGATTTCGTCTAGCTCGGTACCGAGCTAGAGACCGGCATGAATGAGGTCTCCAGTGAGTGGGTCGAAGATGAGATCAGTTTTCGAGCCTGCAGTTTAGCCATGGACATTTCTTTGAGCTGGAAAGTGCTCCGCATTCTTTTTGAGAAGGTTCAGGGATGAATCTTCGGTCAGGATTCTTTTGAAGGAATTGCGGTGCAGCGTATTCTTCTTATCGGCTTAGAAATCAAGGATATGGATGAGTCTGTTACAGGTTTGTTGGAGAGCAAGGCAGGCGCCTAAAATCTATTTTGGGCAGAGCACTAGTCCGCTGAGTGAGGAAGGATAGATCAACCAAGAAAGCTATTTTTTCTGTCAGGCTCGTCAGAGAGCAGCAGCGCCATGGGCAGGTACGTTTGAAATCTAATAAAAATTAGACATCCCAAGCGCATCAACCAAACTCGCCTATCAAGGACTCAATTGATTTATTTTCCATTATTTTTACAAATATCAAATACTCACCCTCTAATCTAATGCGACTAACATAATCAACATGAGCCTTTCCATCCATAATTCGCCATAGAAATGTTGGCTGCGGTCGATCAAAAACTGTAAGAGATTCCCACATTTCGTGAAAAAAACATTTATTTGGTTAGTATCTGATGAGTTAGCCTACTCACACCCCTCTTTAATTTCGTGAACAGAACGCCCACCCTCTATCAATTTTTTAAATACTGGCTCTCCATTTTAGCCATACTTTCACCGATATCGGCGCTATATGCGACCCCAACGTTAGCGAAACCATCAGCCAAACAACTCCGATTCGCTGACTGGGAAATTGGTGCTTTTTTCCACTACAACCTGACTCCCTTTACCGGTCAGGAAAATGGAGATGGTCAGGAGCCTCCTTCAAAATTCAATCCCACAGAACTCGATATTGATCAATGGCTTACCACAGCAAAAAGCATGGGAGCACGCTACGCAGTCTTCACAGCCCGCCATGAAGGTGGCTTTTGTCTCTGGCCCACTAAGACAACGGACTACAGCATCGCTAACAGCCCCTATCAACGAGGAAAAGGCGACCTCGTCCGTGAATTTACCGAAGCTTGCCGCCGACATGGCTTAGCAGTGGGAATTTATCATACTGCGAACTACGATGCTCATCAGGCCCTCCATAATTACAAAGGCCCTATCAATAGCCCTCTAAAGCGAGGTAGCACCTGGGAATCAACTGTGGAAAAGGCAATGAAAGCTGGAGGTTCCGCACACCGAAAACGCTTCAATGACATTCAGGTCGCTCAAGTTCGAGAACTTCTCACCCAATATGGAAAAATTGACTTCATGTGGTCAGACCACTGGGATGCATCAAAACCTGAAAATATCTGGCGAGCAGTCACGGATCTCGCCCAGGAAATACAGCCCAATATGATTTTGATGGGACCAGACACTTGGACACCTGGAAATCAAAGTGGTCATGTGATTTATCCTATGTGGAACGCCGTCGATACAGTCGACAGCACTAAATATACGCGCCCCACAAATCGGAAAAAATATTCTGAGTATAGGATAAATGAAAACCTAAGCAATACGAAGATCTATCAGGGTCACCCTTTTGGTAAATTTTGGCGAGCACGTGAGTGCCCCACTTATAGCGCTTTCCACAAGGGGGGGTGGCTTTGGCATTCAGATAAGGCCAAAGAAATAGCCCCTAAAAAAACTTGGGAACACATAGACCTCTATCACCGCACCGTCGGACTCGGCGCCAATGTTCTCATTAACTTACCGCTCAATACAAAGGGCCTCATCCCCGAAGACATCGTAGCGGCAGCGCAAAATTTCGGTGATGAAATTCGTAGCCGCTTTAAGAGTCCTATCGCTAGCATAAACAAGGTTCAAAAGGGAAACATCGTAGAGCTCAAATGGGACAAAATGCGCAGCATTAATACCATTGTGACGATGGAGAACATCGCCAACGGACAGAAGATCAACAAATACACTCTTGAAGCTTTCGTCCGAGGCAAATGGATCCCCCTAAAACAGAAAAACCGCATTGTAGCAGCTCTCCCCTATAATAGCTCTCCAGGCTTTCTCACTGTAGGTCATAAAAAAATTGACAGTATCTCTACTGTAATCACGAACCGTATCCGCTTCCGTTGCCTCGAAGCGGTGGCTGAACCAGTGGAAATTCTCAGCTTTGCCGCCTATCGTTGCCGTCCCAATAAGCGTGTATTCGACGCCAGCTACCCTTATCTTAGCGGAATAGATACCGCCTTTAACCAATGTCATGGTGGATTGCTGCGGGATAAGGACTACAGAGGAGGCCCACTCCAAATTAATGGGCGGACATTCAAGCACGGACTGCTAACCTGCCCTGTTAAGGAAAACTCTCGTGGAGTAGCCGAATTTGACCTGAGGCATTATCGCAAAGTTAAAGGACTCAAAGCGACCATTGGCATTGAAGACATGGTTGGAAATAAAGGATCTTGCGTTTTCCTTGTCGAAGCGCAAATAAACGGAAAATGGAGTTCAATCTATCAAAGTCCACGTCTAACAGGTCGAGATCTTGGACGAAATATCGAAGTCGATTTTCCAATCAATACGAAGCGTATTCGTCTCGTCGCATTTGCTGGCAGAGACGGTATTCATAATGACCATGCCGTCTGGGGGAATGTGCGCTTCGTTGAATGAACAGGACGGAAAAAACGACTTACAGGAAAAAGAAAAGACCCTCTGCATTCTCAGCAAAGGGTCTTTCAAAAAGAAAGTGGTGACAGGAAAAACTAGTTTCCGATCTTGGTGCTCCCAGTCAGGCTCGCGCCCTCTTCCATGTTGAGAGTCTTGGTTTTGATGTCACCATTAAGGGTAGATTTATCCTTCAGCTCACAGCGGTCAGACTCAATCGTTCCTTCGACGCGGCCATAGAGCTTCACCTCACCAGCTTTGACGTCACCTTTGATGGTAGCATTCTCACCGATGGTGATTTTACCCTTATCAGAACTAATCTCACCGTCGATCTTGCCGTCGATGATCATGTCATTGGAAAATTTAATGGATCCGGTAATTTCGATCCCCTGTGCAAGAACATTGGTAGCATTCGCCATATCGAGAGGGACTTGACCAGCTTTCAGCGAGAGAGGCAATTTTATTTCCTCTCAATTTTGACCGGAAACACTTTTGACAAAAGCCTTTCTAGCGTCGACCACTCCCTCGTGAGTTTTTCCACCCAGTTTGAGGACCTTCTGGCACGCCCGAATCCGCTCCTCAGCCGCTTCCAGGCACTGATCCAGCCCTGCGATGCTAGCCAGCTAGAAGCCATGGCTAAGCAAAGCCAGACCCTGACCCGGCGCCATTTTGGAAAGACCATGCGCCTTTTCGCCCCTCTCTATCTTTCCAACGAATGCGTCAATAACTGCAAATACTGTGGATTCTCACGCGATAATCCCATTTTACGCACCACGCTGACTGTCGACCAAGTCGTCACCGAAGCCCGTCACCTTCACGCTCTCGGGTATCGCAATATACTCCTCGTAGCAGGCGAACACCCGAAATTCGTCTCCGAAGGCTACCTGCAGGAATGCCTTGATGCGCTCAAGCATTTCATCCCCACTCTAGGCATCGAGGTAGGGCCCATGGAAGATGATCAGTATCGCGATCTCGTCGATCACGGCGGTGAAGGCCTAATCGTCTACCAGGAAACTTACCATCAGGAAACCTACGAGCAGCTCCATACCGCAGGCCCAAAGAGGAAATTCCGCTGGCGGCTCGACTGCCCAGAGCGTGCTTACGCGGGTGGATTTCGCCGTATCGGCATCGGCGCACTTTTTGGCCTCGCTGACTGGCAACATGAAGCCCTCTCCCTCGCCGCCCACCTTGACTACCTCCAGAGGCACTGCTGGAAGGCGAGCTTCACCGTGGCCTTCCCTCGCATGCGCCCTCACGCAGGAAACTACGAATACACGCCAGACCCGAAACTCTCCCTCGACGACCGCACTCTCGTCCAGCTCATCGCCGCCTTCCGCATCTGCTTTCCACAGGTCGGCATCGTCCTCTCGACTCGTGAGCCCGCACAGCTCCGAGACTCCCTTTTCCCACTCGGAATCACACACATTTCTGCGGAATCAAAAACAGACCCTGGTGGTTATACCGGAGCTGGCACCGATGATCTTCACCTCACGGTCAAAGGCCGCCGAGTAGAGCTCGAAGAAAAAAAATCATCCGCCTGCTCCAGAGCTACGGGACAATTTGAAATAGACGACAAACGCACCACCGCCGAAGTCGCACAGCTCCTCAAGAAAAACGGATTTGACCCAGTCTGGAAAGATTGGGACGCAGCCATCCTTACGCCATGATCATCGTCAACGGAACCACTCAGGAATTCACCACCCCTCGCCCACTGCCCGAACTTCTTCAAGAACTAGGTTTTGCTGATAAACCCGTCGTTGTGGAACTCAACCGCGAAGCACTTTCCCCCTCAGAATTCTCAAAACGTGTCATTCAAGATGGTGACAGCTTAGAGATCATCACAATCGCCGCTGGAGGCTAGTGACATTTAGCGTTACGATGCCTCCAGTGCTTCGGAACATCGTCATCTTACTTCTATCCCTCAGCATTGCGCAGGGGAAACCTCAGAGCTGGGCTCAGGTCAAAAAAAAGTCTGAGTATCTCGCCGCACGAACTGCCATCGCGGACCACCTGCCCCAACTCGCTATTCCGAATCTACTCACGCTGTTAGATTCGGAAAAAATATCAGACGAAGCTCGCTCAGAGTTACGCACCCTCCTCGGGGAGGCATTTTTAAGAAATGGCCAACCACAAAAGGCTCTCGAGAACTTGAACCACAAGGCGCCAGACTATGCTCCGGAAACAGCCTTCTGGCGCGCGCACGCTCTGCAACAACTTGGTAGATTAAGTGAAGCGGCCGACACCTTCGCCCTCGTCGATTCGAAGAAACGCCACCTCTCATCCCAGCTCAATGAAGCCACGCTACGCACTCTCCTGAATGAACCTGCGAAAGCCATCGCGATCCTCGACCCTCTTTTAAAAACAGAAGACCCCACTCTGCGCGACCAAGTCTTACTCCGTTTAACAACCAATTACCTCGACCAGAATCAACCAGCCGAAGCTTCAGCTAGCCTCGCAAAAATCTCCAAACAAACACCCCACTCCACTTACCTTCAAGGTCGGCTTCATCTTCTCAAAAAAGAGCGACAGCCTGCCGTCGAACTCTTCCAGCGGCTCACGAGCAACCCCAGTCCCGACTGGCCTGTCCCTTCAGATCTCTACAACGCCTCTATCCTAGCTCTCGCTGATAGTCTAGCTCTGGGAGATCAAGCAGAACTCGCAGCTAACTTCCTTCTCGATCTGCTCGAATCAAATCCAGATTCACCTATCGTGCGCCCTCTTTTTGCCCGCCTCCGGAAATGGCAGAAAGGAACACCCGAAGCCATCACCCGGCTCAAAAGCCTCCTTCCCGCTGCCAGCCCTAGCGAAGAACCCGCTACGACAGCCCCACTCCCAGAACTCCTCATCCGCCAACGTCTAGGCCACCTTCTCCTAAAACAAGAAACCCCTGAGGCACAAAAAGAAGGACGTGAGCTGCTTCTCGCGCTCATAAAACAGACTAAAGACCCCTCCCTACTGAGCAGAGCCCAGCGTGACCTCGGACTGGATGCTCTCCGCCGCGAACAGCTCGATGATGCCACCAGCGCCTTCTCCAGCATGGTCGAAAGCGCTCCCTCGAGTGATTGGAAGGCATATGCGCTTGCCCTAAAAGGAGCCACGGCCTTTCAAAAGAAAGACCCGAAAGCCTCCGCAAACGCCTTTCTGGAAGCAGCGAAAAAGGCACCCGCAGATCAAAAACAAACCCTCGTATTTAATGCAGGCTTAAGCCTCATCGAGTCTGGTGACTTCTCCCGGCTTAAAAAACTCTCCGAAGATCCCGCTCTCCGTGCCAGCCTCCTACTTGAACAAGGACTCGTCCTCCATGCTAAGAATAATCCAGCTGCTCGCGCCCCCCTCGAACGCTTCCTTGCAGAAACTCAAAATCACTCCCGCGAAGCCGAAGCACGCCTCACCCTCGCCGAAAGCGCCACCTTTCTGGAACCCAAGAATGAAGCTCTCGCGAAAGCCCAGCTTCGGCTCTTAAAATTCGACTCACGAAAGCAGACTGATCTAGCCCTGAGACGTATCCTCGCCTCTCTCGCCCTGAATGAAAACGCTGAGCTTGCGCTGGGGTTCCTTGCGAAAAACCCAAATCATCCCGACCGATCTCAAATCCGCTTCGAACTCGCTCGCTACTACCACCGCACTCAGAATGCGGGAGAAGAATACCGCACCCTAGAAGCCCTCATTGTGTCTGACCCTGATCATGAACTGGCAAACTCAGCCCGTATGCTCAGTGCTCGTGCCGGCCTCAAAATCAACACCCCAGCTGCGTTTGAAAAGAGCTTCAACCACTACCACTACCTTAGAAATAGCAAAAGCCCACTCGCGATCGAAGCCGCGATCGAACATGCCGCTGCTCTCAACGATAATGTGGAAGAACCAGAAGGAGCGCTTGAAATTCTCACCCCCTTTCTAAAGAAGAAGAATCTCCCCCCGAGAGACCATCGCCGCATC
Source organism: uncultured Verrucomicrobiales bacterium (assembly GCA_937958875.1). Lineage (GTDB taxonomy): Bacteria > Verrucomicrobiota > Verrucomicrobiia > Verrucomicrobiales > Akkermansiaceae > SW10. Next base: position 34,119 of record CALGMJ010000111.1, read on the forward strand.
CTAGCCCTCGCTGCAGCCGCGACCAACAAGCAACAGAACTACAAAAAATCCCTCTCATACTACGACCAGCTCCTCGCCATGCCTGACCTTCCCCGTTCGTGGCGGAATAAAGCAAGCTACCAGCGTGGACGAGTCCTCGAGGAACTCGGAAAGAGTGACCAAGCTCTCGAATCCTACCTCCAAGTAATCAATCAGCAACTTGCTGAAAACTCACCTCAAGATAAGGACTGGGAAAGCTTCGACAAGTGCGGCATCAGCGCCATTAAGCTTCTGAGTAAGAAGGAAAACTGGCGTGCGGCCATCAAAGTCGCCGAGAAAATTGCCAATAGCGGTTCCCCCCAGGCAGATGCTCGCAAGGCGCAAGTCAAACGTCTCCGCCTTGATCATATGATCTGGGAAGACTAAGCAAATGAAGACGAACTAAGAAAAACCTCTTAGTATCCGATCACGGCAGCGGGACACATCGTAGCCGCTTCCTTACAGATTGGCGCACAAAATTTCCCAAAGCTCTCTTCGCAATTCTCGCAGCAGAGAAACTGGGCATTGCACGGCTGCCAGCCACAGTTTCGATAACGGATCGAAGGCGTGCCACAGTGCACACAAGAGGAGACCACTTTCGCCCCTTCAGTGCGATTCACCGGCACACTTAGGCGTTCATCAAAGACGTAGCACTCGCCTTCAAACCCCTCTCCTTTCGCTTCCTCACTCTTCCCGTAAGTCACAATGCCACCATCGAGCTGGTAGACATCGGTAAAACCTTCCTTTAGGAGAAATCCGCTAAATTTTTCACAGCGAATCCCCCCCGTGCAATAGGTCAGAATCTTCTTCCCTTCCAATTCCTCACGATGATCTCGCACCCACTTGGGCAGATCACGAAAACTCGGCACATCTGGCAGGAGCGCATTTTCAAAGCGTCCAATCTCCCATTCGTAGTCATTTCGCGCATCGATCATAACTACATTTTCCTCCTTCATCGCCTCCTTCCACTCCTCCGGCTTAAGATGCGTCGCCGTTAGATCTTCAGGAGAAAAATCCTCCTCACCCAGCTCCAGGGTCACGACCTCAGAACGAACCTTGATCGAAAGCCGCGGAAAGACATGCTCTTCAGAAGGATCAATCTTCCAGGCAATCCCCGCTGTTACTGGATCTTCATCCAATGCAGCACGATAAGCAGCACAGCTCTCTGCCGTTCCAGAAACCGTCCCATTGATGCCCTCCTGCGCTATCAAAATACGGCCCAGAAGATTCAGCCGCTTACATAAATCCCGATGTTCGGCGGCATAGGCTTCTGGGTCTGCAATGCGAGAATACTTGTAGTAAAGGAGAACCTCGTAGGGAGCCGTCATGACGCCGAATGACTTGGCAAGACTTGAGCAGAAAATCAATCGCTCATTCACAGGCATATTTGTAAATTCACACCCAAAAATCTCAAAAATCCCAAAAAATGATAAAATTTAGATATATATGAACCATTTTTGAATAAATGGTTTAGCAATTTCGCCAAAAAAGAATTATCCCCTAAGAAAACCTAACACTCAGACATTTATAAGGCATACTCATTCACCCAAGTCATTAAAACCTCCTAAAAAGCATATCTTATGAAACAAAGCCCCCCCTCAGCATGCTCATCTCGGCGTTGATTCTTTCCACTAATTCCTATGCTGCCCTCTCCTTTACTGGCGGATCAGATACGAGCTGGTCTGGCAGTGGTAATGTCCTCAATGCCAATCCCTCACCAGGCACCTTCACCGGAACCGGGATCAATGTCCCCTTCGTCGAAGATACCGCGGGCGGAACACTCTCGATCAGTAACTTCGCCAACTCCGCGCTCAATCCGACCACTCGAGTTTCGAACACCCTTTCAGCCGGAGTGGAGTTTACCTTCACTGGAGGAACTGCAGATATCAGTCTAGGAAACACCACCGACAGTGACGGCGGACAAGGTGCTAGTTTTTTCAATAGTGCCAGCATCACCGGACTCGCTGGAGTTTCCTCGATCAAGATGACCGTGACGTATAATGAATTCCTCGCTGGCCGATCACGCGTCCTGGGAAATTCAAATGACCTTCGCGGATTTGCCACTCTCGGTGCTGTCGGGGTCGCTGCAGCAGGCACGGGGCTCGATATTAACGACTTCAACACTCTCGCTGTTTTTGGACAATCTTTCGGACTCAATGCCCTGGGAAATTTCGTTCCTGGGATTCCTAGCGGAGTCCCCTTCACTTCCGCAGGAGGAGGATTTAGCGATCCACCTGTTGTCAATGGCTCCGATGTTACTTTCAGTGCGGATCGTTTCACGGGCTTAGTTTCCCCCGGTGGAGGTGGGCTCGATGGTGACTTCCTCTTTCTAAGGGCCTTCGATGCTGATGGCTCAGGAGATCTTACCCCACAGGATGCTGACGATTTTTATGCCAAGGAGCTGACTTTCACCATCACTCCAGATTCTGGAACTTTCGAAGACGATACCATTTTCACCTTCTCATTCGACGGTCAGCAGCACGCGAATCTCGCCCTAGTGCCAGAACCAAGCTCTGTCATGAGCCTTTCACTCGCCGCACTTGCCTTCGCCATGAGACGCAAGCGCTCCGAGAGCTAGGATCAGCGCAGCCAATCGAGAATTTTTTCAGCAGAAGCAATTGAGATCCCCGGAAGTTCAGCAATGGCTTCCGGGGTTTCTTTCTGAATCCGCTTCACTGAGCCAAATTTTTTCAGCAGAAGTTTCTTCTTCGCTTCTGAAACTCCGGGGCAGTCGTCCAGAAGACTTTCCTTCATACGCTTCCTCAGCAGAAGCTCATTGTAACCATTTGCAAAGCGGTGCGCTTCATCTCGAATTCGCTGCATCAACTTGAGAGCCCCTAATTCATGGGGAATCTCGATCGACTCACTTTCTCCAGGGGTGAAAATTTCCTCTTTCTGTTTCGCCAGTCCCACGATGGGTAAATCATGGAGCCCGAGCCGCTGGAGCTCCGCATAGGCTGCACTGAGCTGGCCTTTTCCACCATCAACGATGACAAGATCCGGTAGCGTGATGGGACTCTTTCCCTCCAGCGCCAGCCTACGAAGAACTTCGACCGCCCCTTCTTGGGTCTCTGCGGCCACATCTGGATTCGCTTCCATATTCTCTTTCAAAATCCGCCCATAACGACGGCGCACCACCTCTGCCATACTGGCAAAATCATCCTGTCCTTCTACTGTTTTGATGCGATAGCGTCGGTAGTTTTGGTTATCAGGAGCACCATCGGTAAAGCGCACCATGGACGCAACAATGTGAGTCGAAGAAATGTTCGAAATGTCGAAGCATTCCATGATTTTTGGCCCTGTCGGAAGCCCGAGCCATTCGCCCAACTCCGCGAGATCCTCGGTCGGCTTCACCGTGGTCGGAACTCCCCTTCCACGCGTGAACTGCCGGGTAGGACTGAGCGCCCGCTCCATATTCTGGATGACATCACGCAGACGGGCCGCCTTTTCAAAGTTCAAATCCGCCGCTGCCTTTTCCATCTCTTCCTTCAGCCCCTTAAGATGCTCACGGCGACCTTTTCCTCCAAGAAGTTCACAGGCTTGCTTGAGTTTCTCGAGATAATCTTCTCTGGAAATTTTCCCCACACAGGGCGCACTACAATTCCGAATAACATCAGCATTGCAGTGCTTGTAGTCCTGCTCACCAGGCGTTCTCGGGCGACAATTCCGCAGCCCAAACTCCCGGTTCAGCCAAGTCACCGTTGCTCGCAGTGCTCCAGAGTGAGCAAAAGGACCAAAATATTTCGCCCCATCCGACTTCTTAAGCCGCACCGTGGAAAATTTTGGCCATGGGTCTTCGAAATTTACCTTCACCAGGAGGAATCGCTTATCATCACGCAGCGCCACATTATACCGCGGCCGGTATTGCTTGATTAGCTTTCCCTCTAAAAGCAGTGCCTCTTGCTCATTTCTCACCTCATGAACCTCAAAATCATAAATAGCATCAATGAGCGCCCTCGTCTTCCGGTCGGCCTTCGTTTTCCGTGACGGCATGAAGTAGGAACTCAGCCGCTTTTTGAGATCCTTCGCCTTTCCCACATAGATAATGGAGCCTAGCCGATCCTTATGCAGATAAACCCCAGGACGATGAGAGACTTCCTGAAGGCGTGATCGAAGGTAAGCTTGCTGAGACATGCGCGCCGCACCCTAGCACTCGTTCTGGAAGAATCCAGTCCCTGCCTCCGTAACCCTCACCGAACGGCCACTCTTGCGCTCTCGCGCCGATCTGTTAAATTTCTAGCAATTCACATGATTCCTATTCTTCTCCAAGCAGAACCAGACCTGAATCTGATCACCCTGCTCTCCAAAGGCGGATACACCATGATCGCTCTCGGAGTGCTCTCTGTCTTTACCGTGGTTCTCGTGTTGCTCTACCTGCTCACCATCCGGCGGGGGAAAATGGTGACCAATAAGTTCATGAACGCCTCTGAGGCGATGATCAAAAAACGAGATTACCTCGGGCTCGTTGCCTTCTGTCATCGTCGCAATGAAGCCATTGCTCGTGTCACCCAAAAAACGCTCGATTTCCTCACCACCAATCCAAATGCCTCTGCCACCGACCTCCGCGAAGTCGCTGAAGCGGAAGGCGCCCGCCAAGGCGGAGTGCTTACTCAGCGAATCAGCTACCTAGCTGACATCGGTGGGATCGCGCCCATGGTCGGACTGCTGGGAACGGTGATAGGTCTTATTAAGTCATTCATGGAACTTGGGGCTAAGCAGTTAGAAAGCATGAATCAAAACCAGCTGGCGGACGGAATTTGGGAAGCCCTCATCACCACTGCAGTTGGAATGGTCATTTCCATCATCGCGATGATTTTCTACTCCCTCTTTCGTGGACGAGTTCAGCGCCACATCGCGGAACTAGAGGCCGCAGGAACTCATATTCTAGCAATGCTAAGCGGGCAATTAGAGCCAGCTAACCACAATCAAAACAATGATTTAAGCCGGGAAGATTATCTTGCCACTTTGCCACCAACAGCCATGCGCGGCTAAACGCGAGTATACACCTTTGCTGTCTGGCTTATGAAAATCAGAAATGCCGCCCCACCACCAGCGAGTTTTCAGCTGGCACCAATGATCGATGTTGTCTTTCTCCTTCTAGTCTTTTTCATCGTAACTTACAAAATCACGGAGCAAGAAAAGGACAAGAGGATCTCTGTCCCGACCTCTTCTGAAGGAGTCCAAAGCAACCGCATTGCAAATGAAATCGTTATCAACATTACTAAAGATGGCGAAATTTCAATCAGCGGAGAGAGCTATACTAAAGAAAGCCTCCGCAAAAAACTATCTATCATAGTAGAGGCTTCCCGCCTTTCAGGAGAAAAAGCAGATGGCCAGCCAGTACGCCTTCGCACTGATGCTGAGACCTCCTCCCAACAGCTTTTCAGCGTCATGGATGAAGTTTTCAAAGCGGGAATAAGCGACATCCGCTTCGCCAGCCGTCAGGCTGCTCCTTCTCCCTGACTACCATTCACTGCAGCTCCTCGATACAGACAGGTAAACAGCAGAAAACTTACTGTGGAGATCACAGTAAGTACGAGCCAGTACGCAGGCCACCCTCCACCTCCTTCGTTCGCGACAAAAATAGCGTAGAGCCATTTCACCACGAAGACGCCTAAGATACTGGCAAACCCGCTCGTAATTAATCCTAACAAGGCCTGTGCTTGCCCTCGAAGCCCAGCCTCCACTCGTCGATTAATAAAAATTCGGCCAGCCTCATAAAAGAGAGTCCAGCAAACCCCGTGCAACATGATGCCAAACCAAAGCCAGAAAACCTCATGCGTGGCACAAAAAGCATATCGAAAAATCCCGCAAGCCATCGCGATGAGAAAGATGGTTTTGATCCGAAAGCGCGTCATGATGATGCCTAGAAAAATCATCGCCAGCGCTTCTAAGAGCTGTGCACTCGCCATCATGGCACTGATCTTTGTCACCCCAAGCTCCTTCAGCTGCACAGGGGTATGAAGGTAAAAAGCCGCCAGAGGAATGCTAAAGAGAAAGGCGGCGCTAAAGTAAACGAGCTGATCTCGATCTTTCAGAAGCCGCAGTGCGCCAAAGCCGAGCGCCTCGGGAAGAGATTTAGCCGGCTTTCCGCCCGGTGGCGTCGGCGGCAGGAGTAGACAGAGTCCACCTGCAACGAGACGAATCCCCGCTGCGATCTGCCCCGTGAGAGGAGAAGTATCGAGCGCCCACAGACTCACCAAGACTCCAGCCACCATCCAGCCAACCGTCCCCCAGAGTCGAAAGAGACCAAACTGACGTCCTCTGTCCGGTAAGTTATTGAGCGTAATCATGGTCAGCAGAGACCAGGACGGAGCTGAGATCAGCGCATTGATAGCAAACAAGGTAAGAAACCACCCTCCACCCCACCCTTTTTCAAGCCCGAGAAAGGCCAAATAAAGAAAGACGGCCCCGATCACTAAGATCGCTCCCAGAACCTTTTCAGCATGAAAGCGCTGGTCCACCTGGGCCGCAAAGATGAGGGGCGAGATCATCGTCGCCAAACCGGGAATCATAAAGGCTATTGCCACCAGAGCTTCCAGCCCACAGGCATGCATGACATTGCTCAGTGCGGGCAACCAGAACCCAGGCGCACTAGCCAATAAAAAGAAAACTACCGAGAGCCAGTAGCGGTGACCTACGATGCGAATCGTACTCACTTCCGCACCAGCTCGATCGTCCGCTTGACGTGTGCTGCCTCAGCTTTTTTCCCTAAGCGCTCAAGCACTTCCTGATAGGCTGTAAGAGTGCCGAGATGACCAGGACGACGTTTGAATCCCTGAATCAAAATTTCCTCCGCTTCCTTCTTCTTCCCTCCGTATATGTAAAACCACCCCAGTCGCATTTCCATAGGGTAACTTAATGAGGGAGGTAAAAGACTCGCGGAAAAACTCTGCTGTTCAATCGCTGATTGATACCAGTTCACCGCCGCTAGTTTCATCGCGCCTGACGCTTTCTCAGCAATCATTCCTTGAAGCTCAGAGACGAGCACACTCAGAGTAGACATCGCCCGAAACCACTCGGAATACGAACTGGTCTCACGCGCTAGATTTCGCTCACGCGCCATCACCTCGGCACGCTTCATAAGCTGGCCTAGAAGATTTTTTGCGCCTTTGAGATCGTTTGCCACCAGAGCTTTTCTCGCTCCTAGATAAAGCACGAGCCCGTCTCGATAATTATTCACTAAGGACTCACTTTCGTACCACTGTTGTTTTGAAAGAAGACTGAGCGATTTGATTCCAGCATCGAAAGAACTCGTCGTAGAACGACTCGCGTAAAGACGTGCGCCGAGAGTTCGCCCTTCCCACAGTAAGAGTGAATTCCCCTTCGAAAATACCCGCTCTTTTTGGATTTCAATTTGAGCCAGCTCATTCGCAATTGTCACCGCCTTTTCAAACTCTCCCTTCACCGCAAAAAGGTGACCGAGATAAATCTGAGCACGCACCCAGCCGCCGCAATCCGCCAGCTCGACTCCTTGCTCCTTCATGTAACTCGCGTAAAGGTCACGCGCTTTTTCAGCATAAGAGATCGCCAACTTAGCATTCCCACAACGTGACTCGAGATGAGCTGCAAGAAGCTGGAAAGGAGGAAATTCAGGAGCATTTTTTGCGAGCTTCCGCGCTGCCGGAAGCGCCTCTGTTTTGAGCCTTACCGTTTCCATGGGAGCCTCGGAAATCCCAGTCACCCAGAAGGAAAGCAGCGCTGGATGATCACCATGCTTTCTCATCAGTTCATTCATCGCGGCATTAACCTGCTCCTGACGGGCTCGTGGTTTCCCATTGGCATCGTAACCATCGCGCATCAGGAAATGCCCTAAGAGCTGAGATTGAAGATCATTGGGAAACTCCTTTGCAATACTGTGGTAAATTTGCCCTGCCTGCGTCGCATTTTCCAACATCAGAGCCACCGCTGCCAAGGCATAGCCTCGCTCGAGCGGTACCCCAATCTCTGGTTTCACCTCTAAGAGAGCCCCCAATCGATTTAGTGCCGCAGTTCGCTCTTTAAAAAATTCAGTCTGATTCCCCGCCAACGACATCACGATTCCCCAGTAAGCCATGAGGCAATCAGGGTCCGCCTGAGCGGCTGCACAAAAATGACGATACGCCTCAAAGTCCCAGGGAGCATTAAAGAGCGCCATCCCTTGCTTAACATGCTTGGCTGCCTTCTCATTCCCTGTCGAAATAGCGAACATCTTGGGCTCCTCGAGATAAAAGGCAGGAGGTCCCAACTTTGCGACCACAGGATGAATCACCTGATCCACCTGAAACTCCGCCGCTTTCAGCCAAGCCGTGAGCATCATCAAAATGAACGCTAGCCGTTTCCCAAATCTCATGTGGGATTTCTCCTCGAAAACCCTCGCCAACGCAATGCCTTTCCCTGCACTCTTCCTCCATGACGACTGGAATCATTGGCTGCGGTAAAATGGCTCAGGCTCTCGCCATGGGTGCATACCGATCCGGAGCCTTCGCAGACACGCAGTTGATCCTCTTTGATCCAGTGGCTAAAGCCATGGAAACTCTCGCCCAGGATGTCGCTGGCCGCACCGCACCGGATTTAAAATCCATCATCGCCCAGAGTGATACCATTCTCCTCTGTGTCAAACCGGATACCGTCGGCGAAATTATGTCCGCAGTGAGTGAAAGCTCTCACACCCCAGAGGACCTGCTCATCATCTCCATCGCGGCAGGGGTCACCCTTACCAGTATGAAAGAAGGTGCGGGAGCATCCGCCCGCTTCGCCCGCGTGATGCCGAACACCCCAGCCCTTGTTGGCGAAGGAGCTGCAGCCTACTCACTAGGGCCAAAAGCCACCCTTGCCGATGGTGAACTTGTCGAAAGACTACTTGGCGCAGTTGGCTCCGTGGTCCACGTGAAGGAAAACCTCATGAATGCCGTCACGGGGCTTTCCGGGAGCGGCCCAGCCTACGTTTACACCTTTATCGAAGCCCTCGCCGATGGCGGCCTACTCAAAGGACTTCCACGTGAGCAAGCTCTCGAACTCGCCACCCAGACCGTGCTAGGAGCCGCCACCATGGTGAAGGAATCCGGTCTCCATCCTGCCGTCCTTCGGGACCGAGTCACCTCTCCAGGTGGGACCACCATTGCCGGGCTCGCCGCACTCGAAGAGGGAGCCCTCCGCTCCACCCTTATCAAGGCTGTCAGCCAGGCAACCGACCGCGGCGAAGAACTCGGTGCATCCTAAGCTTCTGCCTTATAAATTCAGAAATCTAAGAATTTTGCTTTTTCTAAATAATCACCCTGCCACCTTTCTTACCGCTATCTAGCCATGAAAATCATCGCGATCGGGAACCAAAAAGGCGGAGTCGGTAAAACGACCACTGCGATCAACTTCGCAGCTGGCCTAGCTGAACGGGGAAAGAGCGTCCTCTTATTGGATCTCGATCCTCAGGCAAATGCCACCAGTGGAATCGGCATTGAAGCCACCAGCGAGGGCTGCATGTATCTCCCCCTGCTCAAAGAAGCCAAAATCGAGGATAAAATCATCGAAACACGCATTGAGAACCTCTTCTTCGTCCCCGGAGACATGGATCTCGCAGGGGTCGAAATCGAACTAGCCCAAGAAGCAGACCATCTCACCCGCCTCCGCACCCTGCTCGAAGAAGTCGCTGAGAAATTCAACTTCGACTACTGCATCATGGACACCCCGCCATCGCTCGGCGTGCTCATGACATCGGCCATCGCTGCCGCTGACGAGATTATCATCCCCCTTCAGTGCGAGTGGTTCGGCCTCGAGGGATTAGCGAAAATCGTCCACGTCCTCTCACAAATCCGTGAATCTGGAGCTTCGAAAGTCAAACTCTCCGGTATTCTCATGACGATGTACGATGGTCGCACGAATCTCTCCCGTAACGTCGTCTCTGAAGTTCAAAAATTCTTTCCAGACGAAATCTATGAAGCCGTCATCCCCCGGACGATCCGCATTGGTGAAGCTCCCAGCCATGGACTCACCATCTACGAGCACGATAGTTCAGGCACCGGTTCAAAGGCTTACGCCGCTTTCGTAGAAGAATTTCTCGCCCGCCAAAAGTAGGTTCCTCAGCTCCATGTCCGATCACTCCCAGCGCATCAATGATCTTCCCAGCGAAGAGCGCCCACGGGAAAGGATGCAACGGCTTGGAGCAGCCGCTCTAAGCGGAGCCGAACTTCTTGCGATCTTCCTCCGCACCGGAACTGCCGGAGCCAGTGCCATCGAGATCGGCCGCCAGCTCATTCACAAATACGGCAGTCTCTCCGCCCTCGGAAGACTCTCGATCGAAGACCTCCGCCAAGAACATGGGCTCGGCCTCGCTAAAGCTTGCCAGCTCAAAGCCGCCTTCGAACTGGGACTCCGTGCAAGCCGAGAGAATCTTCAATCAAAACCACTCGATTCCCCAGAAGCCATCTATGACTACTTCCGCCGTGATCTCGAATTCCGAAATACCGAAACCGTCATCGTAGCCACACTCAACACCCGCTTCCAACTGCGCCGCTGGGTCGAAATTTCAAAAGGCACCGCAAACTCCACCACGGCAGTGATTCGCGATGTCATCCGCCCCGCCCTCATCGATCAAGCGCCCTCCTTTCTAGTCATTCACAATCATCCTTCTGGGAATCCCACTCCCAGCTCGGCAGATGATCGTTTCACCCGGGAACTCGTCAAGGCCGCAGATCTTTTCAGACTCACTCTGGCTGACCACCTGATCATTGGCCGCCCGCTAGATGGAAGAAAAGGTTACTTCTCCTACCAGGAAAGCCATTTCATCTAGGAAACTCACCGTACGATGAGTTTCTATTTTAAGATAAAATCTTATCTCTTAACTCCTCATCAGGAATCTTACAGACACTCCCGGCTTTAAAAAGACGGTACCTGCGAGCAGCAATAAAGTCGTAACAGCGATCACGAAAATTCACTGAAATCAGCGCCATTAACCACGCAAGAGGTGGCCAGATCTCTGCGACAGCCATCCGAACCGCCTCACTCTTTTCATAGCACTCACCCTGCTTTAACAGCACCATCGTCTCTCCATTCTCTATGCCTAAGCGCGTAGCGGTCTCTCCACCAAGAGGCGCAAAAAAGAAACGATCCTCTTCATCGACACGATGAAAAAAACGCATCGCGCCCTGACACATCAGGCAGTCGCCATCGAAAAAAATGATCGTTCGTTTTTCCACCTTCCTCACTATCGTGGCGGAATACGGTAAACCAAGCGCAAAGAATCCAGCCGTAACCGCGCCCCACGTAAGACCTTCTCCAGCTCGTCTTTTCTTGAAATGACAGCTTCAATCTCAGCCTCATTAATCATCGGGTTCACCTCCCGTAAATCCTCCAGCCGAGCCCGTTCCTGGTCCAAGTTTTCACTCATCGCGAGCACCGCTTTCTCCACCGCTTTCTCACGCCTCTTCTTCGCGAGCGACTCCAGACCTTTCAGCATTTTAGGAAGAATCTCCCCTGTTACCTTAGCTTGATCGAGAAGTTTACGATGACCTCCAGGCCTCAGAGAAGCTTTCATCAGAGCCGAATCCGCAGAGAGATCATTTTCCCGATGATCCACTACGACACGCACTGGTAAGGCAGGTAAAAAATGATCCGTCTGTAACGCAGCCGGCGCGATACATTCGACGACGTAGTAGGCCTCCAGAATAATCGCTTTTCCACCCGGCCCTTCCCAAACCCCGAAAGCACTGTTTCCCGCTTCTCCGGATAGCAAAAGATCGACCGAAGACCTCACCATGGGATGATCCGCCGTCATGAGACCGATCTCTTCGCGGCTGAGCGCCTGCTGTCGATCAAAGGTCACCCTCATCCCATCTTCCGGTAAATCTGGAAACGCGTCGGTAATGACATTCCCCGGATGAAGTAGATAGCCTCGCGAACCCAGCTCCTCCACCTTGAGACCGAAGTGATCATAGAGCCGTAAAATCCAATCCTCAAAATTTCGATCCCCATCCCACGCATCCATGATCTCTAGTGTTTCCTCGACTTCGTGAGCCCCCTTCGAAGTCAGCGCTAAGAGTCGATCCTGCCCACGCTCCATGAGGGCCTCAGTCTCGGCACGCAGCTTCTTGGATTCCGCGATAAAATCCGGTAAATTATCAGCCTGAATTTCTTGCAGCTTTTTCACCAAAATCGCCGCTCCTTGCAGATTCTTTTCAAAGGCATTGAGCCCTTCGTGATACCAACGCGCATATCGCTCACAACGAGCCCCTTTCACATAAGGCACATGGAGATGAATCGTCTCAGTCTGGCCAATCCGGTCCAAACGTCCGATCCGCTGCTCGAGCAACTCTGGATTCTCTGGTAAATCAAAGAGCACTAAATGGTGCGCAAATTGGAAGTTCCGCCCCTCACTACCAATCTCAGAACACAGTAAAAGCTGAGCCCCTTCCTCTTCTGAAAAATACGCTGCCTGACGGTCGCGCTGTAGTAAGGTCAACTCTTCATGAAACTGAGCAATTTTTAGATTTACGCGATCCAATAAAGCTTCGTGGATCTCCTCCACCAGCTCAAGTGTCTTACAGATGAGGAGAACTTTCTTTCCACCTAGCTCCTTCAGAAGCTTCACAAGCCAATCCACCTTAGCCCCGAATTCATCCCCCTCTAGCTCGATCAGCTGAGCCTTTCGCTCAGGAAAACCACTCAGCTGTTTGCGAGTATTCCGAAACATGAC
>CALGMJ010000112.1 GCA_937958875.1 uncultured Verrucomicrobiales bacterium
CCCAGGAGTTGGCAGATCGCCTCACTCCGGGAGTGCGCGTGGATCAGTTATTTTCTGCAGAGTAGAAATTCTTATTTAGGCATCACACCGCCATTTGGAAAAACTCCAATGGCGTCTTTGCAGCTCGGACTTTGCGTTTCCAAAGTTTGTCTGACTGAAGCAGAGTAGGTGCGGTGCGAGCTTTCTCAAAACAGAACTGTTTAGGCAGCGTGGTGTAGAGTGAACGAGATGGGTTGGCACCACTGATTCGCTTTAAAAACGCGCCAGATTCATGGGTATGGTAGTAGATTTTTTTCATTCCGAGTTCTTCTAACAAGAACCATAATGCAGCAGTGAGCATGGCTTCATGTCAGGCCTTTTCGTGGGTTGAAAAATCATTCTCCCAGTATTTAAAATCTCTCAGTTGAAAATTAATTGGAATATTAATCTTCTTTCATGTCTAGGATTGATAAAATCATGGAAACCTACCCCAGTGGTGATCCCACGCCCTAAAATTACGGGATTATCGATTTACGAGAGATCATCGTTAGTCTTTATTGCTAAAAGTTCACCTTCGTATGTGGTGTAAATCGCGTGAAGGGGAGATTTTTAAGGATGAATCCGCTCAGACCATGATGAAATTTTTTTTAGACACAGTGCAGAAATTGATGGTCGTAATAGCGGTGTTATCTTGGTCGCAATCTTGGGCGAAAACAAAACCGAATGTCATCGTGATTGTGGCTGATGACTTGGGCTTTGCTGACATTGGCTACAATAATCCTGAATCAGTCTACACGCCAAATCTTGATCGCTTAGCCGCGGAAGGAGTCACCTTTACGCAACATTACTCCATGTCACAATGCACTCCTACTCGAGTGGCGCTTATGACGGGAAGATTTCCATCTCGGCACGGATACCAGGCTCAAAAGGCGTCGAATGTTCAATGTTTTGCGAGCGATACTTTAACGATCCACCGGATGCTCAGTAATCTTGGGTATGAGACATTTATGAGTGGTAAATGGCACGTGGGTGGTGAGTTCGAATGGGGGCCCCTCTTTCACGGCTTTGATGCAGCGCATGGCTCGCTGGCCGGAGCAGTAGGAATGTATGACCATCGTTACCGCCCAGGAAATCCCTATGAGATTACCTGGTTTCGCGATCATGAGATTATTGATGGTTATCAAAATGGAGTGCATGCGACGGATTTGACGGAGCAGGAAGCGATTCGTTTTATTCAGAAAAAGCATGACCGCCCGTTCTATCTTTATCTACCATTCCATGCCCCTCACACTCCGCTTGATGAACGAGGTCAATTTGTTGACACCCCCACTCAACTAGATCCCGCAGATCAAACCCGTTGGCTAAATGAGGATCAGATCCGATGGTTCCACGATCCCAATGGAATCATTCAAGCCGAACAGGATCCAGAGAAGCGGCTTTTTTTAGCAGTCGTAAATCACCTCGACCACGCGATTGGACAGATCGTAAAAGCGCTCGAAGAGACAGGGCAGCGGCATAATACGATGATTTATTTTACATCGGATAATGGGCCTCAGGTGGATTGGCATGGAGGTGCCTATCCCGATGATTTACGATTGACTGATTTCAATCAACCTGACGATCTCAGAGGATCAAAAACGCAAGTTTACGAGGGAGGAATCAAGGTCCCTGGATTCTTTAACTGGCCCGCAAAATTTGCGCCACGATCAGTCGATGAGCCAGTGCATGTGGCAGACCTCTTGCCTACGGTCGCTTCACTCGTCGGCTATACGCCGGAAGAGGATCTCTTATGGGATGGTGCTGATCTGACACCCTTAATGACAGATACCGGAACTCTGGGAGAGCGAACCTTATACTGGCTATGGAATAATAGACCAGAAAGTCATCGCGGAAATCGCTGGGCATTGCGTCATGGGGACTGGAAAATCGTGAGGAACGGGCCGATCGCTAGAGCTCCAAAAGATTGGCAGCTTTTTAATTTAGCATCAGATCCGCAAGAGCAAACGAATCTGGCAGGCGCGAATCCGACGAAGCTTGCGGAAATGCATCAGATCTTTCTTTTAGAACGTCAGAAAGATAATCCTCAGACTTTAGTGAGTCCCTTGCTGCAGGCTCCGGCACAAGCTAGAGAAGCTTTTCAAGTAACACTAAAGTTTGATGAACCAGTCACTGGAATGTCTCTCAATGATCTTGTCATTACCAATGGGACAGGAGGGAGTTTTGTAGGTTCAAGGACTGAGTATGAATTCCAAGTGACGCCCACGCTATCGAAAAAAGGCAAGATCGAGATCTCATTGGTGGAGGACGCGGCTGTGACTACCGATGGGAGACTTTCTTCAGCGAGTCAAACGGAAGTAGTGAACTATGATCCGAAGTAAGAAGTCCTACCGCGAAGCCTGCAACCGTTTGGTCGTGGAGTAGCGGCACGGGATGAAGTGGTAGCAAAAATAGCGAGTTCTTACTGGTCGAGCGCCTTCCTGAGTGGGCACTCGCAAGATGAAGAGGTCATATCGCTTTCGCCAACTTTTTGGTAGCGTCTCAGGAGTTGCTTGGAACGTTTGGCAAGCATTCGTCGTACTTCCCGACGGGCTCCTTTTTTACGAGGAATGACCATATTATCATAAGCCGTTGTCTGGTGGCGCATCCAGGCAATCACGGCTGCCTCGGCACGTTGCTCGATTGGGATTCGTTGAGTTCGCGCCACCGTCCCGCTCCCCACCGGAACTGCATGGGCTGAAATTACGCGAGCAAGATCCTGTGCGAGTTTCGTATGCTCTGGTGCGAATGCTAGATAGTCGAGTAAAGCGGCCTCAAAATCGACAGCATAAGCAGCCTGCTTTTTCGCAGCCCGGGCTCGCCCAGCCTCCAGCTTCTTTTGGTAAGCTGGATCTTCCCGCTCCGCTTTTAACTCATCTTCTAATGTGCCTATCCTCTCAGCGGGAGCCCAGATTCCTCGGGAGAATTTCTTTCGACCCTTCATCTCAAACATCGTCCAAGTCGGCCCATCCTTCTTAATGCGTCGGCTCAGAGCGGCATCACCAGGCAAGAGTAAGTCCCAGTCGTCAGGTACTTTTAGAGTTTTACCATCGAGCGTTCTGACTTCCCGTGGCTTCTTCCCAGGATGGACCTCTCTCGTTTCGGTCGGCATGTCGTTTCGGTTGGTTTTTCTAGAAGATTAGTTCGCGCAGCACCTTTTATACTTTTTACCACTGCCGCACGGGCAGGGAGAATTTCGTCCAACCTTCGGCGTTTCTCGTACTACTGGCTCGGTTGAAGTCGCCGATAACATCGGGCTGCCTGAAAAATTGAGAGGGTTCTTTTGCTGATCCGCCCTAGCAATGTAGAAAAGTTCGAGCGGTTTGCCGAGCAGCCTAGCTGCCTGGGCCTCCGTAAATGTTTTTCCATCATTTGTCTGTGGCACGAGTTTGAGCGCCAGCTCCTCTACTTTTTTCGTGTAGGCATTTTCACCATGCTTTTCTACAAGATATCGGACTCCGCAGTAAAGACCTGCCACCCAGGTCCCCAGATAGGTCTCGACTTCACTCTCATCATCTTCGCCGTAGAAAGCGAGCGCCGGGACGTATTGACCTGAATCCAAATCTTCGATCATGGTATTATAGTATTCCATGAGGGCGGTGCTGAATTTTTGAGCGACTCCCATCGAGTCAAAGACTGGGCTTTCTTTAGGATCTGCATTTTGACAGTCCCATGGCAGATGGATCAAAGCTGATGGAGGTGCCATCACGGGAGATGCGATGATGACGAGTAAAAGGCCATCTAGCATCGAAATGTCCACCACCCCTTCAGGCCGCTGATAAAGCCTAATGAGATAGTCCAGAAATGCCACTGGGTCACCTGTGTCAGGCATCGGGCCGAGTTCCTCGCGTTTTGCATCCAGCGCTAGCCTAGCCTCTTCAGCGAAGAGATCTTCGACTGGATGTTCAATGGTATCTCGCAATCCCAAATCCCTTTCCACCATTTCTTTTGGGCCGTTGAGCGTGATATCGACAACGTTTGCATCATAAGCTGCTAGGATGGTTTGATTTGCCTGAGAAACGTCATTATTGATCAGATTGGCGATGAAAAAACTGTTGATCAAACGGTCAGGATGAAGTTCGGAAAGATACTCAATAAAAGAGGCGTTGATTTCTTCCGCCATAATTTCTTCTTTTACCAGATACCCAAGAGCTTCGGTCACTACAGTACGGCTTCGCCGATTCCTTGTTTGATCTTTCGCTACTTCTAAAGCTTCTGGGACTGCGTCAGCGCCAAGCTGTTTCAGAATCCAATTGAAGTCATCTGCTAGAACCTCGCCCAGATAGTGGTCTTGCCAGTCAATGATCGTATTGAGCAGAAGTGAAAAATCACGAGCCTCCTTCTTAAGCGCTAACGCTCGCGCGGCATGGATGATTGATTCTTCTTCCTGACCTTCATCTTGGACCAGTTGGTGTGCTTGTTTGACAATCTTCCGGAGGTCTTCAGCAGAGATCTTTTCCAGCGCAAGGGTTTTCAACGGGCGTGTAGGATCATCGCGGAAAGTGGGCGTGGGTAATTCTGACAGTTGGATGAGAAGATCATCGAAGTTCACGCACGTGACTTTGAGTGATCGCCGGAAGCTCTACGAGTGTGAAGTCGCAAAATTCTCATGCGACTTTTAAAGAAAGCTAAGACTAGCCTGGAGGCCACTGAAGCTGCCTTCCCGCGAGAAGATGTAGGTGCAAATGGGGAACCGCTTCGCCTCCATCTTTTCCATTATTGATTACCACTCGGAAGCCATCTTCGGCAAAACCCTCCTGTTTCGCAATCTCACCAACCTTCGTCATCATGTGTCCTAAAAGTGAACAATCTTCAGAGTTAGCTTCGCCAATACGGGTGATCGGCTTCTTTGGAATTAAGAGCAGATGCACGGGCGCCTGTGGAGCGATATCGCGAAAGCAAAAGCATAAATCGTCCTGATAAACGATGTCTGACGGGATGTCTCCAGCGATAATCTTTTCAAAAAGTGTCATGATTCTAATGTCAAAGTGAGGTGCCTCTCAGGAAAGGAGCGTTCCGCAGTGTAGCGTTCAAGAAAAGCCTCGATCTCCTGCGTCAACTGTCGGCATGCCTTCGTAGGACTCTCCTTGCCGCGCAAAATCATGGCTGCTTCTTCGGCATGCTGAAAGCGGACATTTTCTACTCCATACTCACGAAGGTGATTTAAATCCTCACTCAAGAGACAAAAGAAAACGAGTTCGAACCCATTGCCAGCATCCTGCGCAATTTTCTTAAGCGAAACCGTCATAGGCGGTGCTAAAGGCTCTAAATTTTGGGCAATCGCTAGACAGCCAATCTTTCTTAACATCCCCCGCATCCGCGCGAAGAGATCCTCTATCGGCAGCACTCGCAGCGCACAACGATGTTCCATATAGTGAAGAACCCCATCACGAATCTCATCGATAAAGGGAAAATCCTCACGATCTGCCGCGATCGCCGCCCGTTCAAGCGCATGATCGATCCAGCCCGTTTCGTAGCCGATCACCTGATGGTGGCCCACTTGCAATACAGGGAGATTTCCTACAAGACAGATCATTTTTCCTGAAATAAGCGGCGCTGCATCGCATCGTTTTGCGCTCTTTTTTCAAGCGCCTGAATCTCCCGAATAAATTCGCCTACATCTTCAAACTGCCGATAAACCGAGACATAGCGGACGTATGCCACCGGGTCGATTTCATGGAGCTTATCCATCACCTGTGCCCCGATCGAAGACGAAGGCACCTCCATCATATGATCCCGGTGAAGGCGCGAGAGAATATCATCTACTGCCCGGCCAATGAGATCCATCGACACTGGCCGTTTCTCACAAGCTTTCACTAGCCCTCGGAGAAGCTTTTCCCGGTTCATTGCCTCCCTCGAACCATCTGCCTTGATTACCCTGAGCTCTGTTCGCTCTACCTGTTCATAAGTCGTAAAGCGTGATCCGCAGTTGAGACACTTCCGCCGCCGCCGGATCGAAGTCCCATCCTTAGATGTTCGGGAATCGATGACCTTATCTTGAAGGTTTCCGCACTGGATACAACGCATAACGAAAAGGGGTGTGAAGTCGTTTGACTTTCTAAGACTGTCTCCCGGTTCCACTCACAAAAGCGAAAATTTCATCGAATCAAGCGCACGGTTTGTTTGACGTCATTTCCTCAAAAAAAATCTCTATTTCCTTAAAAAAATCTTTTTAAAGCCGTCTCAAGCCCTTGATGAGGCGTAAAATTTAAAGAGTTATCCATACCGCTCGCTTTTCTTTCCCTTTAAGCAAACTGAAGGGATCTACCTTAGCCAACATCTTCTCATTCTTCAAAAAAGTGGCTCAACGACTAAAAAAGTTCTTGCCGAAAGCTCCCTCAGCTGGGTATCAAGCGCCCGCAACGAAGCTTCTCCGGAACTTCAGATGCGGGTGTAGCTCAGTGGTAGAGCGCGACCTTGCCAAGGTCGATGTCGAGAGTTCGAATCTCTTCACCCGCTCCATTCTTTTTCAAGGGC
>CALGMJ010000113.1 GCA_937958875.1 uncultured Verrucomicrobiales bacterium
GCTCGACTATTTAAAAGATCGTTGGATGACGCGCGACTATGAACGCCCATTCAGTATCTGCCCCTCAGGCGATCTCGAAACAGAAATTACCTTTCACGATGCCGGGCACATCCTCGGTTCAGCAGGCATTACCATCACGCATGGAGAAAAGACGATCTTCTACACCGGTGATATTCATTTCCATGACCACTCCCTCATCCGAGGAGCCAAATTTCCCGAAGATCTCTACGAACCTGATCTTCTCATTCTAGAAACCACCCGAGGCTCATACCCTACTCCTGAGGGGCATTCACGTAGCCGGGAAGAAAACCGCTTCGCCCAAGCCCTTCAAGAAACTCTGCAAGGAGGTGGCTCCGCCCTAATCCCAGTTTTCGCGATCGGCAAGACTCAGGAAATCCTCACTATGCTCGATGGCTTTAAAGATAAAGGAATCATCCCTGAAAAAACACCCATCATCATCGGCGGACTAAGTACGAAAATGACTGTGCTTTATGACCAATTCTCTAAAACAACACGGCGAACCAGACCTGGATTTGAAATTCTTCAAGACATGGACCTCGTCACGGGAAATCGGCGACGACGAAAGCCCATCGAATACAAGCCCGGTGCTATTTACTGCCTCTCCAGTGGCATGATGTCTGAAAAAACAGTCTCAAATATCTTTGCCAGAGGCTTTCTCCCCACCCCTAAAAATTCCCTCCTCTTCGTCGGCTACGCTGACCCGGAAACGCCAGCAGGCAAAATCAAGGAAGCCTCCACAGGAGACATCATACGTCTTGATGGACACAATAAAGTCCCCCTCAACTGCCGTGTCGAAGAATTTGATTTCTCTGGTCACGCCACTCGTGAAGAGATCCTAGCTTTCGCCATCAAAGTGAAGCCAAAGACTCTCTACCTTGTTCACGGTGATCCACCAGCCACGGCCTGGTTTCAGGAACAGCTTCACTCCGCGCTCCCAGATACTGAAATCTGTATTCCCGAGCCCCAGAAGAAATACACCTTTTAAGCGCGCTCATCCTGCATAAAAAATTCTCATACATGGGATTTAAAATAAAATGATGATTTTGATTCATATTTTTTAGGATTACGAGCAGCCCCCAGTTGGCATAGCCCTCGCTATGGTTTTTGGCCTAATTCCACTACAAACGGAACGAACCAAAAATCACTATGAATCGTAGAAAAATCCTTTCCGCAGCTATCGGTCTCACCACCGCAGGCTTCGCTCAGGCGGAACAGCTGGATGTCGAAAAAGACACGCTAAAGTTCGGCTTTATTAAGCTTACCGATTGCGCCCCGATCGTCATCGCTAAGGAAAAAGGCTTCTTCGAAGAAGAAGGCCTCCAAGTCGAAGTCATCGCTCAGCCGAACTGGAAGCAGCTTCTGGATAACGTCATCACTGGCGAGCTTGACGGTGCTCACATGCTCTCTGGTCAGCCCATCGCCGCCACCATCGGATTTGGAACGAAGGCCCACATCGTCACTCCATACACCCTGGACCTCAATGGAAACGGGATCACCGTTTCTAATACCATCTGGGAGAAGATGCAGGAGAATGACGAGTCCCTACAGTCAGAAACTCCCAAGCATCCTATCACTGCGGACTCTCTGAAGCCCATCGTCGATGAAGCCAAGGAAGGCGGTAAAAAGCTTCCAATGGGAATGGTTTTCCCTGTTTCTACGCACAACTACGAGATCCGTTATTGGCTCGCAGCTGCCGGCATTCACCCCGGCATGTATACCTCAACTGATCTCAAAGGATTTACCGATGGAGATATCGAACTCTCCACTACCCCTCCTCCACAGATGCCAGCCACTCTCGAGTCTGGTAAGAATGTCGCCTACTGTGTGGGTGAACCCTGGAACCAGCAAGCTGTTGCCAAAGGCATCGGTGTTCCTGTCGTTACGAACTATGACATCTGGAAAAATAACCCAGAGAAGGTCTTCGGCGTCACTAAGGCTTGGGCAGACGAAAACCCAAACACCCTCATTGCCGTCACAAAAGCTCTCATCCGTGCCGGTAAATGGCTTGATGAAGAGAAATCAGGAAAACTCATCAACCGTGAAGAAGCCTGCCGTATTCTCTCCCAGAAAAACTACGTAGGCGCTGACTACGATGTTATCAAAAACTCCATGACAGGCTTCTTCTACTTCCAGAAGACAGACAAGCGTCCAATGCCTGACTTCAATGTCTTCTTCAAATACAAGGCCACCTACCCATACTACTCTGATGGAGTCTGGTTCCTCACCCAGATGCGCCGTTGGGGTCAGATCACCGAGAAAAAGCCAGCGTCTTGGTATGATGACATCGCCAAGAAAGTTTACCTTCCCTCCGTATATATGGCCGCTGCCAAGAGCCTCATTGAAGAAGGCCATATCACAAAGGATGAAGTGCCCGCTGATGACTTCGACGGCTATAAACCACCGACAAAAGACTTTATCGATGGTATCCTCTACGACGGGAAAAAACCTATCGAATACATCAATAGCCATAAAATTGGAAATAAAGACTGATCTCCTTTTCCTCTAAAAGATTTTTTCAACCCCTGAATCCTTATCCGGATTCAGGGGTTTTTTAGCGCCTGGCAGATGCATTCATTTAAGAAATCCTAAGCTTAAGCAATGACAGCGCACTAGTGGCGCGACATAAACCTAAGGGTTTTAGGTATAAAGACACGAAGGATTAGCGTTTTGGTTGAAACGAGAGTGCACGCTTTACCGGTGAAATTTGCTAAGGTTTTCGTTAAATCTGGTATAAATTGAAGCTATGGCAGATCCACAAAGCCCGGAATCCTTAAAACACGTCTCCCAAGTACAGGGGCTTTTCGTGAAGCATTCCTCGCAGATACGTGGTTTTTTGATCTCTCTCTTGCCTGGAAGTGTCGAGGTTGATGATCTGTTACAGGAGACTTTTCTCACGATTACAGCAAAGGCGGAAAACTTTGAACTGGGTACAAATTTTACCGCTTGGGCGATGACTATCGCTCGTTTCAAGGTGAAAGAGCACTTCCGCAAATCACAAAAATCCGAACTTCTTCTTGGGGATGAGGTCATGGAGACATTGCTTGAAGATGCTCCAGAAGTCCTCGCTGATGATACTCAGATTCTGGCCTTGAAAAAATGCCTTAAAAACCTCAGCCCTTCCGTCCAGAAGATGCTTACTCAGCGCTATGAGGATGATATGAAGCCGGAAAAAATCGCCGCCGATGTCGGCTGGGGAGCAAATTCTGTCTACGTCGCTCTTAGCCGAGCGCGCAGCACCCTGCGGGAGTGCATTATTAAACAAACTAAAGGTGCTCTAGCCTCTACTTCTCTTTCCTAAAATTTCATGAAGCTCACAGATACGATCAATGCCTACTTAGATGGTAGGCTTAC
Organism: uncultured Verrucomicrobiales bacterium; assembly: GCA_937958875.1. Lineage (GTDB taxonomy): Bacteria > Verrucomicrobiota > Verrucomicrobiia > Verrucomicrobiales > Akkermansiaceae > SW10. The sequence continues at coordinate 3,373 of CALGMJ010000113.1, forward strand.
CGCGGATGAGGTCCGCGCGTTGGAGGCTGAACTTCTGAGTTCTTCGGAAGCGCGCGCGCGCTATTGGGAAATCGCTGGGACCCACGCGAGCCTAGAGCGCCACTTTCACGAGAACTCTGGTAGTGAGCTTTCTGATACTCTCGTTTTTCCTGCCCTCGATCGGCAAAAAAAATCAGCTCTATGGACTTTTGCTCCGATGGCGGCTGCTGCTGCCATCGTTCTTGGATTCTTCGCCTTTTTCAAGCCAGCTCCACCTGCTCCGAACCTTGTTCAGAGTGGTGGATTTATCGCACGCTGGGATGATGACTGGCGCTTCCTTCAGGCGAGTGAGCTAAAACTTGCCGCTGGGGAAAGCCGTGAGCTTGTTTTTGTCAATGGAGTCCGAGTCGCGCTTGAAGGCCCTATTGATGGGAACTTGGTCGCTCCAGATCTCATGACCTTAGCGACCGGCCGAATCGGAGTTCATGTTCCTCCTGGAGCGGAAGGTTTCACCGTTGATACCCCAGCAGGGCAAGTGGTTGATTTTGGAACTCGTTTTGGCATCGATGTTGCAGGTAATAAGCTCCGAGCCGAGGTTTTCGAAGGTCGCATTGATGTGAATGTTGCTGGAGAAAATTATCGGATGGAAGGTCAGGCTTCTCTCGAAGTTGTAGATCAGCAATCTTCTGGAATTGCTGCTGGAAGTAATGCCCAGGCATATCCTATGCCGACGGCTGAGTTCCGTACTACTGGTTTTGGTCAGTTCAATAGCCCTGGCTACCTCGTTAAGCACCATCCTACTCAGCCTGACCAATGGGCGGGTGATTACTCCCGTGCTACTGCAGCGATTGATGGAGTGCAGCCTCGCACTGGAGCAGGGATGTTACAATTTCTCTCCACGACTCAGGAGGCTGGAAGTCATGAAAAAATCGGCTCACAGGTTTGGCGTGTTGTGGATCTTGAAGAAATTCGTGCCGAGCTTGGCCGTCGTGCGGAGCGTGTTCGTCTCACCGCATGGTGTAATCGGGTAGAGGGAACTGCAGATTCTGATACCAAATTTATGTTCGAACTCGCGGGTCAGGCTGGTAGTCAGCAAGAATTCCGCTGGTCTCCCGACGTCGTCTTGCGCTCTCAGACTGATCTCTTAACCGATGCAGACCCTACGACTTGGGAAAAAGTCACGGTCGAGTTACAGATTCCATCTTCTCTCCGCTTTCTCGTTGTGATGGCGAGTGCACAGGAAAATGTGTCCAACCAGCTTCCAGCTGAAGGCCAGGAATTTGACGGTCACTTCGTCGATGATATCGAGCTCGAGTTCTCCGCTGGCTTACGTGCCTCTCAGAAGTAAGCTCGAAAAGAGGCTCTCCAGTCTCTTTCCACATAGGCCAGCCGTTTAGGGCAATGTCATTTGTAAATGGAGAGGGAGCCCTTAAACTCCTGCTCCAGATTTATGCTCACTCGCTTTCTTTTCTCTCTCTCGCTCCTGATGATGAGCGGACTCTCGGCTGAGGTGATTCCGCCACTGAATGTCGCGGATTCCCAGGCTGCTCTGAAAGCTGCCGAGGGCTATCGAGTTGAGATCGTAGCCGCTGAGCCAGATCTTGAAGAACCTGTCTTAGCGGTCTGGGATGGGAATGGCGTCATGTATGTCGCAGAAATGCGGAGCTACATGCAGGATTCCCAAGGCACGGGAACGAAAACAGCTCGCAATGGGCGAGTGAAGCGACTCGAAGATACTGATGGTGATGGCATCTATGAAAAGGTGAGCGTTTACATCGATAACTTGAATCTTCCGCGCATGCTTCTTCCTCTGGATGATCGTCTCGCAGTAGTGGAGACAGATTCTACCGCAGTCCACGCCTATCGAGATTTAGACGGAGATGGCATTGCGGAAGATAAGCAGCTCCTCTGGAATGGAAAAAAGCATGAAGGAGACCGTTCTGTAGAGCACCAGGATTCCGGGCTTATCTGGAATATCGATAACTGTATTTATGTTTCTTATGGTTATCGGCATTATCGGTTTACTGATGGGGTCTGGCAGCGTTTCCCCAATAACTATATTTGGGCTCAGTGGGGGCTAGATCATGACGAGACAGGCCAGGTGTTCTATTCTACGAACAGTGAACCTTTTTTTAGTGCCCAGATGCCGCGTCGGTATTGGGGATTGATTTCACAACGGGGGGCAGAACTTCCTCGTGAACCAGAGCCAGTCTCCTTCGGGAAAGGGTATGAACAGGACTTTCTTCAGATGAAAAATATCTGCCCTACTGATGATCGAGGTCGCCCTCAGACTGATCGTCGAGGCATGACTTCTGCCGGGGGGCAGAGTGTTTATAAAGGAGCTCATCTCCCAAAGGCAGATCAACAGAGCTTCTTCATTACTGATCCTACGGCTCACGTCGTACGACGTGCTTTGATTAGAAATGAAAATGGCCAGCGGACTCTCACGAATCCTCATGGGCAGGATGAGTTCCTCATTTCTTCTGACCTCTATTTTCGCCCTGTTAATACTCACACTGGTCCAGACGGTGGGATTTACATTGTCGATATGGCGCGTGGAATCATCCAAGACTCTCCCTGGTTAAGTGAAGATGATCGTAAATTCATCGATCAAAAAGGTCTCTCTCAGGTGAAGCGACGAGGACGAATTTGGAGAGTCTCACATCAAGATCATCCCCTAAGTCATAAAAAACCACGCATGCTCGATGAAAGTACGGCTGAACTCGTAGCCCACCTTTCTCATCCAGCAGCTTGGTGGCGACTCACTGCTCAGCGCCTGATAATTTTGCGTTCAGATCGAGAGTCAGTCGTCCCAGCATTAGAAGAACTCGTTCGAAAGGGAGAGAATACTCTCGGGCGACTCCATGCGCTCTGGACGCTGGAGGGGATGAGAAAAAATATTGCCATTCTACCCGACGCCTTGAAAGACCCTGACTGGCGAGTACGGGCGGCCGCGGTGCGCCAGCACGAAAACCCTCAGAATTTTTCGCCTTTGCAGTCGTATCTCGAAGATCCTCACCCAGAGGTGGGGAAACAGCTAATTCTTACCTTAGGATGGTCCCAAGATTCTCAACATCTCGACTGGATCGGCCAAGTGATCGAGAAGCATCCAGGGCATTTAGGGGTTACTCTCGCAGGAGTGGTAGCGCTCTGGAAAACAGAAACAGCCACCATTCAGAAAATCCGCAGTGGAGAGCTCTTCGCTCAGATTAAAAATACCGAAAAACGGAATGCCGCCATCACCGCCTGGAAGGAAGCGTTGGCTCAGTGGGAGCGGGGTCTCCAAATCGAGAAGAGTGTGCCAGCTGCGCAGGCTAAATTGATTCAGGCTGGTGAGACTCTTTATTTCCAAAACTGCGTTTCCTGCCATGGTGCTGATGGGAAGGGGATTCAGCTGGAGGGGATGACGAATGCCCTCGCTCCCAGTCTGGTAGACTCAAAACGCGTGCAAGGTCCCTTAGAGGAACTCTTACCAGTTTTTATCAATGGCTTGATCGGGCCTATCGAAGGGAAGACATACCAAGCTGGTTACATGGCTCCAGCGGAAGCTCTCGGTATCACGCGTGATGATCGCCTTTCTGAACTCGTTTCCTACATTCGCTACGCTTGGGGGAATAAAAAAGGATCGATTAGTAAAGACGAAGTACGAGATTTACGTGAAAAACATCAATCACGCACCACGCCGTGGACTGATGAAGAGCTAAAAAAGATGAGCGTCCCAGTCCCAGCGGCAGCTGAGACTGAGTGAGGTACTTTTATAGCTGGGAAATCTCAGCGACAATGAAGGTGCAGTCATCACGGCCATCATTTTCTACCGCACGTTTCATGAGGGAATCGGCGATGTCATCAAACGAGTCAGCAGCGAGTTCTTGAGCAATATTTTTTTCCCATAGTCCATCAATGATGCCGTCGCTACAGATGAGTAGACGATCGCCATGCTGAAGCGGGACATTGAGTAGCTGAGGATTAATATTCGTGTGACCTCCTCCGAGTGAATCATAGAGAGCGGCGCGGCGCGGGTGCTGGCGATAGCGATATTCATTGAGTTCACCAGCCTGCCATTGGTCGAAAGCGCGGGAATGATCTCGCGTGATGAGCTGTGTTTCACCATCTCGTTGAAGATAAAGCCGAGAATCACCGAGGTGAGCGACCGTGAGGTGTCCCGGCATGATATAAGCTGCAGTCAGAGTTGCGCCCATTCCCTTGGTGAGATCATCTTCCAGAGCGATTTTATTGAGCCCGAGGTGGACCTCTTTTAAAACTTCGGCCAATGGCTCGGGATCATCTGGGTCTTTCGAAAAGTGATCATAAATGGCATGAGCGTGCCCACGCAGCCAAGCTAGGATGAGTTGGCTCGCAAACTCGCCTGCCTTTCGTCCGCCCATACCATCAGAAACCGCCAGAAGAGTGTGCTCAGGGTCCAGGAGTTCTTCGCTAGTATCGGCACGGAGGTGCGCTTCCTCAGGTGCTAGTCCTAGAATGGTATAAGAATCATCGTTCCCATCATGCTTCGTTCCCTGTTGGCTTTGGGCAGTCCATCGGATTTTCCAGACGGCATCTTTGCTGGGGACATACTTGGTGGCCTCCTCCGTCATCGGGAGGATGGTTGCGAGCTCGAAATCAATAAGGCAGAAACGCCCCAGCACCGCTGAATAGGTTACATTTCTCGGTTCTGGGTCATCGTGCACTACTCCGTAGTCACGCTCGAGTGCTTCGAAAAGGCTCGTCGCTTTTTTCTTTGTCAGATGCAGGGCGGGAGCTCCACAAGAGGTGGTGACAATACGGAATTCCTCCGGGTGCTCTTCTAGGAGCCGAGGCACGTATGGACATTCTCGCTCTTCTAACACCTTTAGCACTGCGACTTCTTGCTCATAGCGTTCCTGAATTCCTGACCCGCGGTAGGTTTTATGGACCCGGCCATTAAAATCCAGCCGCACCAGTGCACGCAGGCCATCTTTGAGATCTTTCACGAGTGAGATCTTAGCCGGCCAAAACCACTCAGCGAGTGTGAAATCTAGTCGAATCCTTCAGCTAGAGAGTTGACAGAATGAGATCATTGCATGACGACTCTGGCATGGATCATCGCGTAGCTACTATGGCGGAAGCTGACGTCGTACTCATTGGAGGTGGAGTCATGAGTGCGACCTTAGGAGTGCTTCTTCATCAGCTGGACCCTTCGCTGAAAATTCAAATTGTCGAGGCCCTTGCTGAAGTAGCGAAGGAATCATCGAACCCCTGGAATAACGCAGGAACGGGCCACGCTGCCCTGTGTGAGTTAAACTATACTAAAGAGCAAAGTGACGGATCGGTCGATATTTCCAAAGCTCTTGAGATCAATGAAGCCTTTGAACAGTCCAAGCAATTTTGGGCACACCTAGTGACTCAAGGGATACTTCCGCATCCAGAAAATTTCATTCAGCCAGTGCCTCACATGAGTTTCGTCTGGGGAGAGGAAAATAAGAACTTTCTCCGTGAGCGCTATGAGACCATGAAGAAACACCATTTCTTCCAGGAAATGGAATACACTGAAGATCCCGCTGTGATTCGCGAGTGGGCGCCACTTCTTTTAGAGGGACGTCATCCACGTGATCAAGTAGCCGCGACACGGGTCAAGACCGGCACGGATGTCAACTTCGGTGCACTCACGGAAAGCCTTGTCGAATACCTCGATGCACAAGATGGCATTCGTCTTGCCACTCACCATATTGTGAAAGACCTCGAGCGGAGAAAAGATGGCCGCTGGCGGGTGGTCGTGAGAAATCTTGATAAGAAGATTAACCGCACGATCGATGCTGGCTTTGTCTTCGTCGGTGCGGGTGGGGCGTCTCTACCGCTTCTCCAAAAATCTGACATTCCAGAGGGAAAAGGCTTCGGGGGATTCCCGGTAAGCGGGCAATTCCTTGTCTGTGATAAACCAGAAATCGTGGAGCGGCATCAGGCTAAAGTTTATGGTAAGGCCGCAGTCGGGGCGCCACCTATGTCCGTGCCACACCTCGATACGCGCGTCATCGATGGTAAGCGTTCCCTGCTTTTTGGTCCCTTTGCAGGCTTTAGCCCTAAGTTCCTTAAAAGTGGTTCTTTGTTGGATCTTCCTAGCTCAGTCCGGCTTTCAAACCTCACCCCCATGCTTGCAGTGGGGGCGAAAAATTTTGATCTCACGAAGTATCTCATCGAGCAATGTCTCCAGAGTCCTCAAGACCGTATCGAAGCCCTTCAGGAATTTTTCCCCGATGCTCAGCTGGACAACTGGCGTCTTGCCACGGCAGGGCAACGCGTTCAGATCATCAAATCAGATGACCAGACTGGCGGAATCTTACAGTTTGGCACCGAGACGATCATAGCTGCCGATGGCTCTCTCGCCGCCCTCCTGGGAGCCAGCCCCGGAGCCTCCACTGCGGTAAACATCATGTTGAGCTTACTCGAAAAAGCCTTCGCTGACCGAATGCCTCAGTGGCAGGAAAAACTCAGCGAGATGATTCCGAGCTATGGAAAGGAACTCATCAAAGATGCGGAAAGTTATACCAACATCCGTTCGAAAGCAGATCAGCGCTTAGGAATTTCCTAGAGCCCGTCTGAAAAATGTTCTACGCGAAGAGCATAGCCGAAGCAGAAAAATATTCCGGTAATCATACCCGGAAGCATGGTCACTAGGAGTTCCGGTGTTCCTGAGATGAAATGTCCGGCCCAAACAAGAGCATAGATGATGAGGTAGCTGGCTAGCCCTGCCTTAAAGACTGTGAGTCTTTGGAGGTGAAATTTTTGGACCATCCAGACGACAAGTTCGGCAGAATAATAGGTGGAGACTAGGCTGATTATCCCCTGAGTCATGGCTACCTGTAATCGAGTGCCCCAGCCATAATCCCAGTTCACCCATAGTCCCCATGCGATAAAGCCAAGGGCGGCGATCACGGCCATGGCGAATGAATCGTTGGGCCGTTCTTTTCCTGGCGAAGCCATTTTTAAGTCTCGGAGCTGAGATGAAGTTATTTGGAAAAAATCGAAGGCAGATAGGCTTTTAAAAGCAGGTTGGATGTCATGCGCCTCTTTTTTGTCTTAAGACATCAGCATTACTCAAGCCTGTTCCAGATAGCCATGATCAATCTGAAGATTTCCAGCATCAATGGCTTCATGAACGAGTTCATCACATCGTTCATTCAGAGGATTCCCCGCATGCCCCTTAACCCATTTCCACTTCATTTCATGACGTGCCGCCGCGGCATCTAGCCGCTGCCAGAGATCTTTATTTAAGACAGGTTTTTTATCAGATTTCACCCACCCACGCTTTTTCCAGCCTGCCAGCCAGTTCTTCGTGAGAGCGTCAATGACATACTTCGAGTCCGAGTGAAGCGTCACTGCACAAGGCTCGGAGAAAACCTCCAGCGCCGAGATGGCAGCCATGAGCTCCATACGATTATTGGTAGTATGAGCAAAGGCTCCTTTTAGTTCCTTACGATGTTTACCGAAGGTCAAGATAGCACCATATCCCCCAGGCCCTGGATTTCCTCGCGCCCCGCCGTCGGTATATACCGTCACTTGCTTCATGAGGCGGGAGTTCACCCAGAAAGGGGAAGAGGCGCGAGCTTAAAAAAGGGGAGGACTGATATTCAGCGTATCCTTACCGCTGCACTCTTACTTGGAAGAAAGAGCGTCCAGAGCTTAATGGAACTGGCGTGGAAGTTGTCGTGCCTGTCGCAATGATAGATGGGATAATTTCTTCCCAGGAATTTGCTTCGAGAGTATCCGTTCTCCAGACTGAATAATCACGCTCTGGGACAGATCTCCAAGTCAGGATAAACTGCGTATCGTCATTTTCATCAATCTCACTCGCAGTAAACGCCAACAATGAGCTATTATTCTGAGGATCAGTTCCGGCGATAATTTCAGCAAGATCGCTCTGACCATCATTGTCAAAGTCATCGTCTCCCGATGTCGAGGTGAGATTTCCATATGCCACCAACTCGAAATCATCCGGCAAGCCATCATCATCGTCATCGACAACAATCACTCCATCAAATGGAACGACGGAACGATAACTTGGGCCGATACGGATACTATCAATCTCCTGTGAACCATTTTGGAAGGTTCCAAAGCCCAATCGATCAAAAGCGAGATTCGATCCCGTCACCTGACCTAGGGGAGTACTTGGCTCCGATGCCCCGGGATCTAGGAAAAGTTCCAAGAGGTCGTTATCATTTTCACCGTAGGTCAGCTTTAGAACGACAAGGTGCGCTTCTTCATCTGCAGGTCCTGTATTTAAAAATGTGTTACTCCCATTTTTATC
>CALGMJ010000114.1 GCA_937958875.1 uncultured Verrucomicrobiales bacterium
TGCGATAGGTCTGATGCTCTTGGGCTTGGTGGGGGGCTTGGCGGCGGAAGGGAATCTACACGAGTTGGATTAGTGATCTGGTTTGATCAGGAGCACCTTGATCGAGTTTTGGAAGGAGGCTTTCATGAGTGAAATCAAAGAGCACCCGATCCTATTCAATCGCGAGATGGTCAGTGCTGTTCTCGATGGCCAGAAGACGCAGACGAGGCGCGTGATGAAGCATCAACCTCCTAGCTCTGATCACGTGATTTGTCAGGTAGTCTCAGATACCTGCCTAAAGAAGGATTCTAAAGTGGGCTATCTTCACTGGCAGATAGAAGAAGACACCGTCAGCCGAGGTCCTTATTTTAAGTGCCCTTATGGTCGAATAGGTGATCGTCTATGGGTGAGAGAAACTCATATGAATTGTCCTTCTGGAGATGGGACTATTCTGTATAGAGCTGACATGAGCATCTCTGAATTGGAGGAAGAGTCAGAAATTAATAAGGGTCACAGAGTCGAGAATCCTTGGACGCCTTCGATTCACATGCCTCGTGCCGCTTCGCGAATCCTTCTTGAAGTCGTCGATGTTCGTTTAGAGCCTATCCAGTTAATCGATTGTGAAGGAATTAGATCAGAGGGGATCACTACGTCTTGTGATGGATTCCTAGAAAGAACTTTGGACTTAAAAGAAAAGTGGATTAATCTTTGGGATTCCATCAACCAGAAACGCGGATTTGAATGGGATGTAAACCCTTGGGTCTGGGTGATAGAGTTCAAGATCATTGACGTGAAAGGAGGTCAGTCATGAGTCAGGTCATTGAAACTGAAGCGCTCACCCTTTGGCACGGCATACTTCCTATCGAGTTAACAAACGGAAACGATGGGCGTGGCTCAAAGTGGTTTAAATCAGCCAACGTACGAAAAAAGATCGAGGACAAGCTTCGGCAGCTCGGCCACGTGAGGAAACCTTTTGATTCTCTCGTCGAGGTCAGGGTGACTCGGATCCTTGGGCCTCGTCAAAGTTACTGGGATAGCTCCTCCATCGGTCGAGGTAACTGGAAAGAGATCGAGGACGCCCTCGTCGCTTGTGGCTGGTTTCATGATGACTCGCCGAAATACATCGTCGAGACACGCTTTTTTCAGGACAAGAATCATCGTGATCAAGGCCCTGCGATTTATCTTCAGATCGTAGAGAGGGAGGCGGCATGAAGGAATCTAGCATTCAATTTGCTCTGCGCCGTGAATTCCTTTCTGGCTGTGAGATGTGCCTACCTAACTACACACCCGCTAACTGGTGGGAATGTGACTTTTTCCACCTCACAAAAGCAGGCTACATGGTTGAGCATGAGATAAAGGTTAGTCGATCCGATTTCTTTGCAGATGCCAAAAAATCAAAGTTCACAGGAGTAGGGAGAAGTAAAGAATTCCCAGGAGGTCGTGAGGATTTTAAGCATCAGCTTTTGAGTAACGGTTATGAATATGGACCTCGTCAGTTTTGGTTTGTTGTTCCTGAAGGACTCATCGAGCTGTCTGAAGTTCCTGAATTCGCTGGGCTGAAGGTAGCCAAAGAAGTCGAAGTTTGGGGAGATCCTTACATCAAGATCACGATTGCAAAAAAAGCCCCATTTCTTCACAAGCACAGATCTCCTGAGGGGGTGAAGAAGCACGCTCTTTCAGTCTGCTACTATCGCTACTGGAACGAGAAAGAGGCTCATGCTGCGACTCTTAGTAGAAAGGAGCGCCAGTGAATGAGTGGCATCCTCTGCTTAGATCGTGACTTCTTTCTCGATGGACCGTTCTCGAAGGAAGAGCGGTGTTACTCCCGGTATGAAGCGCACCTTGATCTCTATCAACGTGCAGCTCACTCAGATCATTCTCAGCTCGTTTCCGGCAAGCTCATACACCTCAAGATAGGAGAGCAAACGGCAAGCGAGCGGTATCTCGAAAAGCGTTGGAGCTGGTCGCGCACGAAAGTCCGCAGCTTCTTAAAAATGCTCCGAGAAAACCACGAGTTAGACCAGAGAAAAGACCAGGGAGAAACCGTGTTGATCCTTTGTAGATACAGCGATGTAACGCGAGCCCCATCCAAAAAAGAACCACCAAAAAGACCAGCGACCAGACCACCGGAGAACCAGCAAAGAACCACCGAGAAACCAAAGGAGAAAGAAGGTAAGGAAGGAAAAGAAAGAAAGAAGACTACGTCTTCAAAAGAGCCTTCGGCTCCAGATTTTGATGACTCTGAAATTCAGGCTGCCTGGGAGCTATGGCTTCAACACCGCCGGGAAAAACGCAGCTCAGTCACGCCCTCCGCTCGAAAACTCCAAATCAAAAAAATCAACGACCTGCCAAGAGCGAGAGCCCTGGCCATGCTTAAACACTCAACCGAAAATGGATACCAAGGACTCTTTGAACCAAATTCTAAATCGAATCACTCACCTAGTGGAGCCAACCGCAACCGAGGCAATGCCAATGGGCGAGCAGATCCAAACGACTTTGACTTGGTCGGAAGCTGATTTCTCTCAGTTCCACACCTTCAATGAGCCATCCCTTCAGGAAGCGCTGCATGCTGCGGTATGCTTCATGAACGAAATCAGCGCTAACACTTCCGCTCGTTGGCTTTCCTTTACCGGGTTGTCAGGGCT
>CALGMJ010000115.1 GCA_937958875.1 uncultured Verrucomicrobiales bacterium
CTGCCAGTGCTTGTTTCACGAAATCCTCCTGAATGGTCATGCGGGTTTGATCGCTCTTCGCCATACTTGGCTAGAACTACCTGAGAAACGCAGAATGCTCCACTTCTCTTAGAAGAAATTTGCAGAAATAATGACTGCGAGATATTTCAACAGCTTCGTGCACATCAAACTTTAATGCCCATATGGCTAGTTTTCGGTAAAAAAGCCTAATATTCTTAAAGTTTCTAAAAAAATTGTTAACAAAAGTTAAAATTTAGCTTGCCCGTTTTAAAATATTTAAACTAGAGTCCTCACGCCATGACGCCTCAGACACTGACCAAAACCTTACTGGCGGCTTTGATGCTGACCTCCACCAGCCAGGCTACTCCTGCGTTGCGCGCAAAAATTGCAGCAAAGGAAAAGGACCTTGCCACATTACAGGCTGAGATCGCAGCTCTTAAAGGGCAGCTGAAAAGTGGTCAAGCCTCCTCCTATACCGTTAAGCCTGGTGACACGATCAGCTCCATTGCTCGTCGCCACCGGATCTCACCTGAGACCCTCATTAAGACAAACGGCATTACTAATCCATCCGTGCTGAAAGTAGGCCAAGTGCTGAAAGTCAAAACCACCACAGGCACCGTCTCAGCACAAACAGCCAGCAAGCCGAACGCTACCTATACTGTCAAAAAAGGTGACACCTTTTACAGTATCGCCCGCCGCCATGGAATGACCGTTTCTAAGCTTCAAGCTCTGAATCCGAACGTCAATGTAGGACGGATTGTCCGCGGTCAGAAGCTCGTTGTCTCAGGGAGTAAGCCAAAGCAAAAAGCAAAAGCCAAACCAGCAAGAACTGCTCCTGCCGTCGCTCCTGCGAAGAAAATCTCTACTAGCACCAAGCTTATCTCTGCCCCTAAAAAGGTAAAGAAAGCCCAAGCTACTGCTCCAAAGGCAACGAAAAAAACTGAAACAAAGCCAACTCAATCGAAAGCGGCTCCCATTCCGACCCCAATCATTCGGAAAGAAAAGCCAATGGTGATTCCTCAGCCTGAGCCAATGCCTCTGCCACCAACGATCGAGGAAGAGCCACCTTCACCGAGCGGTGTTTCTGCCATCATCTTAACCGAGGAAACCACCTTCGATGCCTTCGCTGCGAAGCACGGAACATCTACCGATAAACTCAATAAACTAAACGGATGGAACATCCCCAAGAGCACTACCCTTGCTCGCGGATCTGAGATCTACATCCCAAAGTAATTTTAAAAATTTTTCACTCGAAGAAAAACATAAGGCAAAGGGACCACCCGGTTGAGCTTCTCACGAAGCCCTCCGGGTGTTTCCTTTTTTAGAGCCAATCCTTCAGGCGATCTTGCCAGCGGTTGTAAACAAAACCCAGCCCGAGGAGAACCGAACCTAAGGTGAGTAGACTGATAATCCGAGGAAGTGGATCAAGCCTCCAGACATCCACCAGCCCGACATGCCCTAAGCTTAAGGCTAAAATCACCAAAGCAGATACTCGTAGCGCTCTCATCTGAACCATCAGGCCAAGAATAAAAATACTCATTCCTAGAAGAGCCCAAGCGAAGGCCAGATTACCGCTCACGAAATCAACCGATACCACGCCCCATAAAACAGCAGTCAGAAAAACTGTAAATTGAGAATAAATCTCGCCCTCTTCTCGCCTCCCTCTCCAGATACAAAGAGACATCGGAATCAACACAGAGAGATAAACTGAAGATATCGCGAAGATTTCAAAATTACCGCGACCCAGCGCTACAACTAAGTAAAACACGCTGAAGAGGTAACAAATTTTCACATCCTTCTCCCGGGCAAGCCAAAGCCCGACCGTTGCCGAAAGACTCAGCCAGACACTGACCTCCGGTCCCCCTTTCATTAAAAAGGCAAACCAGACTACGGAAAACACGAAAGCGATAATATTCAGAATCACTCGCTCATTTCGAGCGATCCAACTATGGCCGGCGAGCAAAAGACTACCGACAAAAAAACCTGCCTGTCCCGCATCAAACAGTCGATAAAACACTCCCAAATAGAGGAGTAACGGAACCCAACGTAGCGTAACCTCTTCGAATCGACGTCCTCCAAAATACAGCACTCCCGGTAATAAAGTGAAGATGAGGATCTGTTCATTCGCAGAATCAAATTCGTTTAATAATAGGAGAAGAACACTCAGCACTCCCAGAATAGAGAAAGCCCAACGCTGAATCGGAAGAGATTGAATTTCCTCCATGGAAAGCACCTCCCTTTTCCACCATGTGATGAGATAACACAGCGTCGAACTTACTAGAAGAAGCCAACTGGAATCCCCTACCAGTAAATCTGAAAAGCCAAAAATCAGACCAAGACCTTGGAGCATAACCAAAAACTCAATCCCCCATTTACGGCACCTTCCAGCCCGGCTCATCAGAGCACCGATCGCTCCGAGAGGAATGAACAATAGCGCTCGCTCTCCCTCGGCCAGACTCCCACAGAGCCCAAAATATAAAATGAGACATAAGGCCGAAGCTGTGACCCAACCATCGAGCCCCCAGAGCTTTTCTCCCTCAGCTCTCGCTCCCCGTAAAGCAATGCCATAAGCGAGCCAGAGCAAGAAGCCACACCCCCAAGCCACCTCAGGAAGAGCGACCTCACTCGACCAATGATCGCTCATCAAGATGAAAGAAAGACCAGCGACTACGTACGAAACCCATCTTAGATAAGGAGCCTCAAATTTCTTAGCCACCACCGCCAGCGATACCGCATTAAACATCAATATGAGAAACTCCCAGTAACCACTCAACTTCAGAACAATCGCTAGCGATAGAAAAGCTATGCTCTGGGTCAGAAAATGAGCCCTTCCCCGTGGCTTTGAAAAGCGAGCCAATCCACCTACCGCCAAGGACGCAGCCAAAGCAATTTTCCAAAGTTCATCCAACTGCCCCAGCGTAGATAATCCCAGTGATAATAAACCGAAACAAAACGCATTATTCACACTGAGAAAGACAACTTCATTCGTCAGATTTTCTCGTGCCTTAAACTGAGATCCAGCGACCGCGTAGAGTAGCCAATAGGCTGGCAAAAACCACAACGTGCTCTCACCTGGCTGCGCTACTAAAAACTGCCACCACAAAAAGGACAAATAGGCACCCAGCATCGGGACCCAGCAGCTATGCTTCCATTGATTCTTAATGATAACCGCAACTGCAAAGGCGGATAATACCAAGGCCGAAAGAGCAGCCAGCCACCCCACGGGATTAATCGCCGTAGAATAAAATGCCATCCCCAGAGCTGCAGTCATGACCTTCGGCGATTGTCGCCACTGAGCATAGCCCACCAGCAGAAGTGCTGAGATGCCCATCATGAGAGTGGATCCGACCGGAGACTCAATCACTCTCAATGCCTCGACGTGATGCGCAGCAAAACTACAATAATACACTCCGGCAAGTCCACCCGCAGCGAGAGTTCGCCCATATTGGCGAAGACTCTCACGACTTTTCTCAAACAAGATTCCCAGCACCGAAAGCGAGAAAGTCACAACATAAAGAAGCGTTAACCTAAGACCTGGGCTAAAACGCACCACATAATGCTCGTAAGCATAGTTCCCCAGAAAGACAAAACCCGTCAAAAGAAGCATAATGCCGATTCGGACAAACCACACCCGCCCCATCTGTAACTCAATTCCTCCGAAATCCTTCACCGCCGGCTCCACCATAGCTTTCGGCCGGACCACTTTTGGCTCTATTTTGTCTTTCGGTTGAGCTTTGAGTCCGGATTCCAGCTTCATCTTCTGAGGAATTGGAGGAGGTTGAGGGATCTCCTCCACGAGCGGTTCTACCGCTACTTCAGAAGGAAGATCCTCACGGATCGATTTCAATTCCGATTCAAGATCATGCGTCCTTGCAATGATGGCTCTTAATTGAGCTTCAGCCCCCTCCAGCCTCGGTAGAAAATTCATTCCAGAGTCATAAGGCTCAATCTCAACTTCTCTAAATCGATTTTCACCAATCTAATATCGTTTCAATCGATACTAAGGAATGGTTCAAAAATGAGTTAAGGCATTTTCATATCATCCTCAGGATGAGCAAGGTCTAAGGAGTCGAGATGGTTGGTCGGCTTTGGTCTTGGGACTAAGGATTGTAGGATCTTTTGGGTACCCATGGCTGGCGCAAGGATCTCTGGACCAGACATTGCAAAACACCGAGGACTCTGGAACAGTCTTCCCATGAGCGAGCGAAACAAAATCATCCTCATCGCCTTAATCCCCATGATCATCATCTGTAGCGTCATGATTGGGATTCCAATACTTGGGAAATTTCTCCCCGGCTTTGTCGGTGAAACATTTGCCAAAATTGGAGGCATCATCTGGTCCCCTTTTGGACTGGAAGGCTCTCTATTTTTCATGGGACTCATTGCCGTCTTCAGCATCAATAGCATCCGGCGAAAACTAGAAGGCGATGAATATGTCACCCTTGAAATCCCAGACTCCCCTGACGACTCTCAATCATGAATCTCGCTAACCTCCGCGAAAACTACACCAAGGGTGGAATCCGGGTCGCAGACATGCACCCAGATCCATATATCCAGCTCAAGGATTGGCTTAAAATTGCCGCCCACTCCGGAATCCTGGAGCCGAATGCCATGTCCCTAGCTACCAGTAATTCTCGTGGACGTATCAGTATCCGTACCGTTCTCCTCAAAGGACTAGAAGACCACTCACTCCAATTCTTCACTAACTACCATTCACGCAAAGCCCGTGACATTGCTCAAAATTCCCATGCCGCCATCAATTTCCTCTGGAAAGACCTCGAACGGCAAATTTGTCTCCGTGGCACCGTAGAGAAAACCTCTCGCGAAACTTCAGAAACCTACTTCAAGACGCGTCCCTACCAATCACAGATTGGCGCCTGGGTTTCAGAACGCCAATCCGAAGAAGTCCCTGTTCGTGCCGTGCTCGAAAAACGAGAAAAACAGCTCATGGAAAAATTCCCTGAAGGCACCGAAATCCCCTGCCCTGAATTCTGGGGTGGATTTAATTTCAAACCCACCCACGTCGAATTTTGGCAAGGTCGAGAGGGCCGATTGCACGACCGTATACGCTACCGACAAGACGCCGATGGCTGGATCATCGAGCGACTCAGCCCCTAAAGAAAAAAAGTAGGGAGAAAAGAGAGATTTTATATTGCCAATCTCTTAAGCTCCCCTTATCAATCCGCCGCACCGCAACCTCTCAGAGGAAGCTACGCAAAAAAGGCTCATTAGCTCAGTTGGTAGAGCAGGGGATTGAAAATCCCTGTGTCCCTGGTTCGATCCCGGGATGAGCCACCACTTTTTCTTAAAAAATCCGTAGTTCAACAAACTGCGGATTTTTTTTGTTTTCGCTCCTTTTCTATGGAAGCAAAAAAGCCCTTTGTCAGTCAGTAGAAGCTCGGAAGCTTCCCCCTCTAGCCAAATCAACAAATTAGTACTGAAATCGCGTCGCTCTGTGTCTTACAGCCCACGAAAGAGATCTCCCATTTGGGAAAAATCGGGCAGAGCAAGTTCTCGGCGTGGAGTGACTTCATCTGAAGGCATCCCGAGGGTCGCGATTTCGTACACGGTCCGGCGGCGACCTTTTCCTACCGAGATATCAGCACGGTGCACTTTTGAACCCAAAAGTTGCTCGATCATCTGTAGCTCCATACGGATCGCGCTCGGGTAGACCGCATAGATCGGCGCCATAGGGTTATGAAATTCCTCAATCCGAAAGCCTGTCTCAGGCCGATAATAGCAACGGCTAAACCAGCCTGCCTGATCACGCAGGTCAGTGAGACGGGTCGCTTTTTCGACAAGAGATTTCCCCTTTCTTACTTTGGGCTGCCACCCTTTTTGAAGATCTCGAAAGTAGGTCAGGAGAAGTTTTTCGGGAGCAGCCTCACCATAGAGGTCGCGAACATTAGCCAAGACCGACAGGCTGAGGCTGACACCAGCTTGGGGGAATAGCTCATCACAACGGTCCGTCAGTCGATAAAGTTTCTCGGGACGCCCGATTTCTTTACGTCCACGCGGGATGCGCCATTCTTCGAGATAGCCTTTCTCGACGAGTTTTAAGCAATGCTGCTTCACTCCCATATAACTCATCCCTAGCTCACGAGCTAAGTCCGAGATCGGCATGCCATCAGAGCGCTTCAGCGCCTCAATGATTTGAGCGTAACTCGGACGCATTAACGCGCGCTGGGCCTTGGTGAACATCAGTTGCAGGGCAATGTAAACCAAGCTAAGTATTTAACCAAACTTAAATACTCTGATTTCCATTTTTTGACATGGAGCAGAAGCACGCTAAGATGCCCCATCTTGAACGAACTTTCATTTCAATCGCACGCACCTGGTTACTGGGCCGGGGCTAACATCTCCCCGGAAGACTGGAACTCTGCCAAATGGCAGCTCAAAAACAGGGTTCAATCCCTGGAAGACATCGAGCAGCACCTCACTCTCTCCGAAGAGGAACGTGCTGGCATTTTACTCACTGGCACAAAACTAGCCACTGCAGTCACCCCTCACTTTTTTAATCTGATTCACCCCACTGACCCGAATTGTCCGATCCGGCGTCAGGTCATCCCTCGGATCGAAGAAACCTACACAGATCCATCTGAAATGGAAGATCCCTGCGGGGAAGATAGTCACATGCCTGTTCCTGGGCTCGTTCATCGCTATCCAGATCGCGTCCTCTTTCTCGTCACCGATCGCTGTGCTTCTTACTGCCGCTACTGTACCCGATCTCGCGTGGTCTCTGGAGTGTCCGAGAAAAAATTAGAAACGCAGTGGGATCAGGCCATCGAGTATCTCAAAAAAACACCACAAGTCCGAGACGTGCTCCTATCTGGCGGAGATCCCCTTCTCTTTTCTGACTCTAAGCTAGAGAAACTCCTCACTCGGCTACGCGAGATCCCTCACATTCAGTTTCTCCGTATCGGCTCTCGTATTCCGCTCTTTCTCCCTCAGCGAATCACGCCTGAGCTCTGCAAGATGCTTCACAAATTCCATCCGCTCTTCATTTCCATTCACACGAACCATCCTCGGGAACTTACAAGCGAGGTCAGAGATGCCCTTGGACGCCTCGCCGACTCGGGCATCCAAATGGGAAATCAATCGGTACTCCTCAAAGGGGTTAATGACTCTTCCGAAGTGCAGCGTGATCTTGTTCAAAAACTCTTAATGTGCCGCGTCCGCCCCTACTATCTCTATCAGGCGGACCTTATCGAGGGCACCAAACATCTGCGGACTGGAATCAATAA
Source organism: uncultured Verrucomicrobiales bacterium (assembly GCA_937958875.1). Lineage (GTDB taxonomy): Bacteria > Verrucomicrobiota > Verrucomicrobiia > Verrucomicrobiales > Akkermansiaceae > SW10. Next base: position 7,245 of record CALGMJ010000115.1, read on the forward strand.
GGGGCTCGAAATCATCGATAGCCTGCGTGGTCACACCACTGGATATGGCATTCCTCAATACGTCGTTGATGGCCCCGGTGGTGGTGGGAAAATTCCGCTGAATCCAGAATATGTGCTGGAGAGAAATGAGGAGCGCGTCGTATTAAGAAACTACGAAGGGAAGCAATTCATCTACCCCGAGCCGCAGGAATCAGCCATTCCAGCAAGCTGAGATCAGCGCGGTGCCAACCAGCTAAATGCCTCGAAATTTCTCAGTAGAGTAAATAAGAGGCAAAAAGCGAGGATACCAAAAAGCGTTCTCGGTAGCCAGACGGGTGATCTCAACAAGGAGCGGCCGAAAAGGCCAAGAATGATCGTGATGATCAGGACGGTGGTGAGGAAAAAATTTTGGCTCAAAGCTTCTCCAACATCACCACGCGAAATCGCTAAAGCAGCCCGCGTCCCACCGCATCCAGGACAAAAAAATCCCGTCGTTTTACGGACGGGACAAGCTCCAGCAGCTTGAAAAATCAGCCACGAGGAGATCAGGAGAAGAACTCCCAAAGGGATCACCAAGATCCATTTAGGAGCTCTAAACATGAATTATTGAGAAGGTTCAGTCGTCTCTTCGAACTGATCTTGCATTTCTTGTTGCTGCCTCTCGATACGTTCAGCCTCTTCAATTAAATCCTTGAAGCCTCCTTCACCATTTGCCACCGCTGCAGCAAAAAAACCGATAAAAACAAGGATGACAACTTGGATGAGAATCCCAATATAGCCGCAAATCAGTCCTGCAATGGCCATCCCCTTACCTGACATCGGTCGATTAGGATCCCTGAACTGTTTCATACTCATGTGTCCACAAATCACTGCAGGAATGCCAAAAAGCGCATGGATATAACAAGCAACTATGGCCAGAATTCCACAAACTAAGCACGCAATGGCAAGCCCACTCGTAGGCGGAACAGCCGGCAGGCTATTGCCAGTATTCATATTCACCGGATTCGATGTCGGCGGAGCGTAGTGACTCTGACCACCACTTCCTGCTACACTAAATTCAGATACTTGCGCCACTGGGAGCCAATCCGCCATGCCATCCTTCCAGATCAGAGCATCTGCCCCGAGTTCTCCAGCGCTGATCTTAGCCTGAAGATCAGCCTTAGAAATGGGGCCATTTTGCTGCCCCTTATTTTCAAAATACCACTCAGACATCTGATTACATCCCCATGATTTGATAGCCACCATCCACATAAATCACCTGACCAGTGATGGATGCAGCGCCTTCACTCGCGAGAAAGACTCCTGTCGCGCCAAGCTCCTCAGGCGTACAGGAACGCTCTAGAGGAGCATGCTCTTCGTAGTGCTTAATCATGGAGGAAAATCCAGAAATACCACGCGCGGCGAGAGTCTGGACAGGGCCAGCGCTGATGCAGTTGACCCGAATTTTCTTCGCTCCCAGATCCGCTGCGAGGTAGCGAGTGGAAGCTTCCAAGCTCGCCTTAGCCACCCCCATGACATTGTAATGAGGCACAACCTTAGCGGCACCATAGTAACTCATGGCGACAATGCTTCCTCCATCCGTCATGAAGGGAGCAGCCCGCTGTGCGAGCGCAACGAGAGAATAGGCGCTGATATCGTGTGCAATCCGATAAGCATCCCGGCTGGTGCTGAGGAAGTCTCCTTCCAGAGCTTCTTTAGGGGCGAAAGCGACGGAATGGAGAACAAGGTCTATCTTATCCGTGTGCTTCTTCACATTTTCGAAGAAAGCATCGATCTCTTCATCACTAGTGACATCACACGGATAGAGAGCGACATCCTCTCCAAAAGACTCAGCGAGTTGCTCGACGTTGTCTTTGAGACGTTCGCCCTGATAGTTGAAAATTAGTTTTGCTCCAGCATCAGCCCAAGCTTTTGCGATGGCCCATGCGATGCTGCGCTTGTTCGCGACTCCGAACACAACTGCGGTCTTGCCGCTCAGTGGTTGATCACTCATTGAAGTATATTCTCACGAATCTGCCTTTTATTTGCAAGGGATACCCTCTGGAAAATCGAGAGCACTCCCAGCAGGGAAAAATTTAAATTTTGTGCATTCCCCAAATTCTGCCTTTAAGAAGCCTACAAGTTCATGACAACGAAAGACCTCGGCTCCCATCTCGATTTTCAAGACACCTGGAAACTCCAAGAAGATTTAGTAGCGCAGCGCCGGGAAGGTCTCATTGATGATCAATTTCTCCTGCTCGAACATGCACCTGTCTATACCATTGGCCGCACGCGAGATCAGAGTAGCTTACTCAATCCCTCCGCTCTTCCCCACCCTGTGGTGGAGATCAATCGTGGCGGCCAGGCCACCTTCCATGGACCTGGCCAGCTCGTAGGTTATGCCATTCTTGATCTCGAAAATCATGGTAAGGATTTACATACCCATCTGCGTAAACTGGAGGATCTTCTCATTCACACTCTAGCAGACTTTGGAGTGAGCGCTCAGCGTCGAGAAGGGCTCACTGGAGTCTGGATTGAGGATCGAAAAATTGCCTCGCTCGGAGTCGGCGTGCGCCGCTGGGTTACGCTGCATGGCTTTGCCATTAACGTGCAGAAAAAAAGTCTCGGTGGCTTCCTCTCCATTACTCCCTGTGGGCTCGATGGAGTCTCGATGACGAGTCTGGAAAGCGAACTAAATGCAGAGATTTCCATGACCGATTTCAAAAACTCGGTGAGCGATCATGCTCAGCGCATCTTACAAAAAACAAAGATCTAGTTGATATAATCTTCACGACACGACCAAAAATGACAGAGAAAGCCAGTCATAAAACTCTTGGCGCTCAGCAGCGTCCCTACACAAGGGAGAAATTCAGAGCAGAGGCAGGGCGAAACCTGAGGTATTAGCGGAAGAAAACCACTGATTACCCAGATTTCACTGATTTTCTTAGGCTCTGCAATATAGGCATC
>CALGMJ010000116.1 GCA_937958875.1 uncultured Verrucomicrobiales bacterium
ACTTGTGCTTATCGTCGGTGTAGTCTTTCACGCAGGAACGAAGGTAGGCTACGATATCACGAGCTTCGGCTTGGGTGAGAATGCCAGCCATAGGTGGCATTCCTGACATGGGTTGAGTCCGATTTTGGATTTTTGCTTTCGCAATGGTTTTGATGTCTTTGCCCACTTTGACTTGAGCATTTCCTGCTCGATCATCCGGGAGGATGGTACCGCTGACGGTGGTTCCATCTTTGAGGGTGACAGCGCCAATACCGTATCCTTCTGCGACTTCACTATTTGGAGTAATCAGGGCACGTAAGAGAAAGGCTTCGTCACGGGTTTTACCGATAGCCGCGAGCTCGGGGCCAACGTCTCCTCCTGTCCCATTCATCATGTGACAGCGCTGACATTGACCTGAGGCATGGCTGTAGAAGAGTTTTTTACCACGATTGATATCGCCTCCATACTGGGCGACGGCAAACCATTCAGCAAGTGGATCAGAGGAGGCAACGCTTTTACGGTATTTCTCTAGTTTTGCTTTCACCGTCCTATCTGCTGTAGCTTCCGCAGCTGTGGTGATATCAAGGGCTAGTCCTGATTCTACTTTTCCAGCGATGAGTTGATCCAGTAAGTTATTCAGCAGGGAAGCTGCTTTAGGGGTTTTTAGCTTAGATAGGGTCTGAAGGGTGAATTGCTTTTCAGAAAGAGTAGAGGCTGGATTTTCGAGGACTTTGGCGAGCATGTCGAAGGCACCTTCTTTATCAACTCGGAAGAGAACTTCACGGGCCTTACTTCTGACTTTATCATTTTTATCTTCAGCTAGCTCTCGAAGAAGGAGCTTCCAGTCTTCATCAGTAGGATTCCGTGCAGCGAGCATTTCTAGGGAAGCGACACGAGCGATGTCACGAACCCAACCTGCTTCGAGGTATTTAGTGAGCTGTGATGATGAAAGCGGGAGCTTTTCATGCTTCACGAAGTCGAGAGACCAGGGGAGAAGACGTGCAGCAGGGCGGTCATCTGGGGCACCTTCGTAGAGGGGCTTAAGCATGTCCAAGATGTCTGCTGGAAGTTTGATACGGTCCTGCGGTAATGTTCTAACAAATCCGGTGACGGGGTCAGGTACTGGGGGCTCATTCCAGTCTAGGAGGGAGATGATGGCATCTCGACGAACTCGGAAATCTACCGTACTGTCATTAATAATCCCGGTAATGACTTTGAGGTCACTCTCTCGACCGAGCGTCCAGGCAGCATGAATGGCGCGGCGGGCGGTGAGGGGGTGGTATTCCATTTCCTTAGTAACCTCTTTGCTAATCTCGTGAGCAAGGGAGGAGAGCTTAGAAAAGGTAGCGATAATATTTTCATCATAGGCACCACGGATCGCTTCTTCCCTGATGGAGCGATCTTTATCCTGAAAGAAGGAGGCAATTTCACTAGCTCCTTGCCGACGAAGAGCGACGACTGCGGCCCGACGAAGAGCTGCCGAAGGATGGTCTTTGAGCTTTACCAAGGTAGAGGATGGCGCGGCTTTTGCGAGGATCATGATTCCTCCGTGACGAACGATGACATCGCGATCCGCATTTTTCTCGAGCAGAGCAAGTGCAGGAGCGACGGATTTTTCATCTCCCTGATTTGCAAGGGCAATGGCAGCGAGGGATGCTACCCGTGGAGATGTGTCGCGGAGGAGTTTGATAAGGTCACTCTGGTAGGGAGCAAGATGCTCAGGGTGATTCCCAAGTGTGCGTGCGAGGTTTGCACGAACTTCCATTTTAGAATCATTAAAGAGGGCGGCGAGAGGTTTCAGTGCAGCGGGGTTTTTATCGGCCAGCTGTCCGAGGCCCCAAATTCCGTGCACACGGCGTAGAAGGGGCTGCCCTTTTTTGATGGCTGCTTTCAAGGCTGAAGCTGATTTTGATCCGCGTTCAGCAAGGGCAAACTGGGCACGCTTCCGAACACGTTGATCTTTGTGAGCGAGGAGTTCGAAGAGCTGTTTAGCATCCATGTTTGAGAAACCTTTAGCAAAGAGCGCTTTTACTTTCTGAACCTCGGTGCTTCCTAGTAACTTAGGATCGGCCAAGGTGAAGATGGCTCCCTTCTCAGGACGGACCCAACCACCACCGTAGTCAGAGAGGTAAAGTTTCCCATCAGGTCCCCAATCTAGGTCTGTCACGGCGGAGCCTTTCATGAACCACTTTTCCTGGTCGAGTGCGAAGCCAGCGCCATCAGGTTTTAGAGTGAAAGAGCCGACTCCACAGGCCGCAGAGCTACCAACGTAGCTGGCGATAAAGAAGTGCTTTGCAAAGCGATCACCTAGAGCGGTGACACCGGGGTTGTAGGCGAGACCACAAGGGCCATTGACGCTATTTGCGACGGGCGGAATGATGTGTGCAGGTTGACGGTCATTGCGCGGTTTCCACATTTGCTCATTCATCCAAGCATCAAGAGCATCAGTAAGTTTTGGCTTACGAGGGCCCATGTGATTGTAAGCAGATTCGCTGAAGGTGCCGATGGTTTGATGGCCCATTTTCCAGCCAGAGTCTCCATGCTCTACGAGGTGGACGATGCGTTCACGGTCTCCTTTATCGTAGTCATTATCTACGGTGAAAAGGTTTCCAAATTCATCAAAGACGATCTCTTTGGGATTACGGAGATTAATAGCATAGATCTCGAAGTCAGTGCCATCAGGGTTAATCCGAAAGATGGCGCCGCTGTCAGGACGGGTGAAATTTTTCCCTTCATGGGAGACGTCATAGCCACGATCTCCAATAGACCAGTAGAGCTTACCATCTGGACCCCAGGCGAAACCGTTCATGTCATGGCCAGAAAAGCTAATCCGTAGACCAAAGCCATCGACGAGTGTTTTGACCTCCTCGGCTTTTCCATCTCCGTCACGATCTCGCAGGCTGTAAACTGCCGGAATCATGGAGAAAAATACGGTTCCATCTTTTTCGATCAGGCCTCCAGAGGGACCAGCGAGCGGCTCATTAAAGTCATCCCGGAAACGGTGAACCTCATCGGCTTTACCATCACCATCTGTATCCTTCAGTAACTTGATGACCTCGGCGTGATCATCGAATTCCTCCAGCTTTAAAAATGAAGGGTGTTTGCCGGACCATTTTTTATAAAATTCCATGCGCCCATTACGATCCATGATGGAAATATCATCACGGACACGGCCAATCAAATCTTCCCGTTTACTACCACCATGACGTATGTCCTGCACTTGGCGGCGCCAACGATGAGTCTCAGCCACATAGACATTCCCCTGATCATCAAGGCAGAGCGTCGTTGGCTGGATAATTTGGGTTTTATCCGCAAACTGTTTTAGCTCTAGGCCCTTAGGAATTCTGATCTTAGAGTGGTCCTTAGCAGGAGCCAGCTGGGCCTGTGCGATTGGTAAGGAGATGAGTAGGGGGAAAAGAAATACTTTCATCGGCGAAGTTGGCTATGAGATCTCTATAGTGTGCTAGAAAACTAGATTTAGCGAACTTTCAGAGGTAATATTCTACCAAAGAAAGATCGACGATATTTCAGAAATCACCTCTCTCACTGAGTCCTGGACAGAGATCTAAAGTGATTTTTTCCGATCCTCACGAATGATTCTGCGAATGATCTCAGGCGGCATCATGCGAGCAGAAGTCTGAGTTGTTTTCCGAAAGCCGCCTCCAGTAAGCTGATAGTGTAAGCTAATCTCAGAGAGGATTCCACACAGCTCGCCGGAAGTCGTCACCAAAGGGCTACCACTCATGCCACCACGAGCAACGAGACTGGTCTCGATATTCTGAAATCCAGGATGATGATGGTAGGGACGCATAGAGAGAACCCCTCCGGCCGAGAAAAATGGGCCATTCCCGACGGATTCTTGAAAGCTGCGTCCACGAGGGATGATACTACTACCCTGATCATCGGTGGCAAAGACGGTGCTCCCTCGCTCAGGAAAACGGAGCACTCGAAAGTAGTTCGGCGTGCGTTGGTCAAATTTGACGATCGCTAAATCCGACGTTTTATCAAACCAGACGATGCGACCTCGACGATTGCTTTCGCTAATATGCTTCTGAGATTCCCTTTCATTGAGAATCACTATTTTTTCCTTCTTCAGACGCTTTTTATGAGCTGAGCTGAACGAAACTTCTGAGAGGTAAAATGCGGGGCCTTCAATGACATGATAAGCCGTTAAAAAATAACCATCTGCGGTAATAGCAGCGCCACGCCCGCCTCCGATAACTTCTTCAGCAGTCTGAAGCTTGCCTGACTGATTTCCAGATTTGATGGGGTAAACCCTGGGACCAATCTTACGTACGAAGTGCGTCTGATTTTTAGCGCCCGGAAGGTAGCGCGCAGATTGCTCATGCTGTAATGCCCTCAGCTTCGGATTATCGTAACCGTATTTTCCAACTCCGGTGATACAGCTACTTAAGAGTAGAGAAATCCCGAAAATAAAATATCTCTGAACGGCACTAGACATCATCATCCATGTGACTCCCCCAGGGATCTTAGATATTCATACGAATAAAGCCCGGTGCGATGCCCATCTGCCCAGGTAAGCTGTAGAGCGTAACCGCCCATACGAGTATGACTTAGTAAGTGGAAACTTTTCTCAGTATGGTTCACTGATGGGACGACTACCATGCCGGTAACATCGGGTTCACCCTGACATGCGGCACAAGGGCAAGCTTTACGCAAGGCCTCAAAACCAAGATAACTCTCTGCACCATCACTCCATGCTAGGGCGAGTTCATTCCCCATCACGGCGACTTGAGCTAGATCTAAACGACTCATAGTGATTCGATCCCTTTCCACGCTTTGCGCTGGCCAAAGATAGCTGACCCAACTCGCACCACAGTGGAGCCCTCCTGAATCGCAATCTCAAAGTCCCCACTCATCCCCATGCTAAGCCCGGGTAGAGGCTGACCAAGAGAGGCCTGTAGTTCATCACGAAGTTCACGGAGCTGGGAGAACCATGGTCGCGCTTCTTCTGGGCTTTCTACCTGAGGAGGAATACACATAAGACCCTGCCATTGAAGATTTTCAAAATGCTGGATCTCCGGTGCATATTCTCGGAGCTCAGACACAGTGAAGCCGTGCTTACTTTCTTCTGCTCCAAGATTAAGCTCAATGTATATGCGAGGCTGAAGACCCAGTTCACCGGCGACCCGATTAGTATAACGGGCCAACTTCATACTGGAAATACTGTGGATGACATGGAAAAGCGGAAGGACTTTCCTGACCTTATTTCGCTGGAGCGTGCCAATAAAATGCCACTCAAGATCCGCACTCAGGGCAGGAATCTTCACCTCCCCTTCCTGAAGACGATTTTCGCCAAAAACCCGGTGACCAGCGTCCGCTACTTCTGAGATGATCTCCGCAGGCCAGGTCTTGGAAACAACCATGAGCTGGATCGTACTTGGCTCCCGCCCGGCAGCTTCCGCAGCTTGCTGGAGTCTCTCCTGAACCTGCGATAAATTTTCGGCAATCTGGCCCATCAGAAGATCCTTACGGTTTCTGAAGCACACCAGCGATCGAGCCATCCTTTACGGATTCCACAAGATCCTTCAAAATCATGAGGCTCTCACGCTTCACGGCATCGATTCCACTAGGCCAATCTGGAGTATCATCAAGGTCTTCGAACTTATTCTTAGCGCGGCGCATATGACGCTTCCGATCATTCTCTCGATTCACGAGAGGGAGCGTCTCCGCGTCGATATCATCAAGGGTCAGGCGAAAGATTTTCAAGGCCTTCATGTCCTGTTCTTCCATCTTAGCAAAGCGCTTGATGCGCTCCATATTCCGCGCTTTCCGGCGAGCTTCATTTTCCTTGATCTCTGACATCCGTACTTCTCGATTCAGAGAAGAACGGTTTTCTTCCAGACGTTTTTTGATACGAGAAATATCTTCTTGGAGATAGATGAATTCTTGGTTCTTGCTAATCCGGGCTTTGTTCTTCTCCGCGAGCACGGGAATGAAAAGGTTCTGACGATTAAAGGAACGAAAGTCGGCTGCTTTCCGGATACTATCAAAAGAGAGGGCGAAGTCTGCGTGCGCTTCCCCGACCTCCAGGACTCCATTTGTGGAAGGCAGAATAATATCTGGGACCACGCCTTTTTTCTGAGTCGAGTCACCGGAGACACGATAGAATTTCTGGATGGTCAGCTTCACGTAACCAGCGCGTTTTGTATCCTCCATGGGAGCAAAAAAGCGGCCGATATCGAGTGGCTGCTGAACCGTTCCTTTTCCAAAAGTAGAAGATTCACCTACAATGACTGCGCGATTGTAATCCTGAAGCGCGCCGGCGAGAATTTCACTCGCGGAGGCACTGCCCTTATCAGTAAAGACTACCATGGGGCCATTATACAAAGGCTTCCGATAATCTGAATCTAAGGACTTTGTCTGACCGCTCGTATGCTTGATTTGCACCACAGGACCTCGGCCTACAAAGAATCCAGTTAAACGTCGTACTTCCTCAAGAGATCCTCCCCCATTTCCACGTAGATCGATGGCAAGACCATCAATCTTTTCTTTCTCCATGCGTCTGATGAGCTTTTCAACATCTTCGGAGACTTGGCTGCTTCTGCCTTCATAAGGGAAGTAGAAGGAAGGGATTCGTAAGAGGCCTAGCTTAAGAGACGTTTCTCCATTTCCAGTATATTCGTAGATCTCAGCTGTTGCCAGCCCGTCTTTCATGGTGACGACTTCGCGTTCAATGATGACAATTTTCGTCTCACTAGAGGCACCATCTGCAGGCTCTACTTTAAGCGCGACGGAAGTGTTTTCCTTACCTCGAATTTTCTCTACCACCTTGTCAAGAGACATGAACATGATGTCGATCCACTCTCCATTATTCAGTGAATCTACGGCGACAACACGATCACCAAGCTTGAGTTCACCCTGCTTATCTGCAGGACCATTGTTCACAATGCCGTCGATCTTGGTGGAACCATCATCTTCAGCTTTCAAAACCGCACCGATCCCGATGAGCTCATTACTCACACCGATCTTAAACTGCTCCAACTCACGAGCACTGAGGTATTCGCTGTGAGGATCATGGGCTCGGGCGACAGCGCTGAAGAAATAGTTTGCGATGTCTTCGGTATCAGCCTCTTTGGTAAATTTTAGCAAGCGCTCGTAGCGGAGGGCGATTTTTTTCCGAGGCTCTAGCTCATCAGTAAATGGGCTATCTTTCCCTTGTTCCTTTGCACGTTTATCGATCTGCTCCCGGCGAAGAAGAGTAGAAAGAAGAGCTTCCTCGATGCGCTGTTTCCAAACTTCGCGTGCGGCTGCCTCATCCTCTGGCCAAGGGGCCTCATCACGATCGTTCATGACCCAACGGTCACCATCAAAAGTGAATTTTTCCTTTTCCAGGAGCTCTTTCGCAAGCGCGACCCGCTCTGAGACCCGCTTTGCGTAGCGATGAAAGACTTCCTCCGCCATGGGAATGGAGCGATCCGTAGCTAGGAGGATATGGAGTTGATCACGGTATTTTTCAGAAAATTCGTCGATATCACTTTTCAGAAAATAAAGACGGGTAGGATCCAGACTCTCGATGTATTCGTCAAAAAACCTAGCGCTCAGCTTTTCATCATAAGGAAGGCGGGCGTAATGGGCGTTTTCCAACATCCGGGCCATCTCTCGCCCTACAACGTTAAAGTTTGCGGCTTGGGCAGTCGGCGATAAAGAGACCGCACAGATCACTGCCAAGGTGTAAAAAATCTTCCTAAACATAAAATTGGTTCCAACAAGGATGGGAATGCGTATTAGGCTCGGCTAAAAACTGCCAGCTGTCCACGCCTTTCCTTCCGGTAAGGTGATGGCTGATCAAGTCAGCTCTGTTTTCGCTTCTCAAGTTTCTCTAGCTCCATACGTAGCCACATCTGAAATTCCTTCACTCGTAATAACGGTCGGTCATGGAAATGCAGATGACGATTTACGGGACCGTCCCGATTCTCAAGATCTTCCCCGGGCGTGGGACGCACTCCGAGCCGGAAATCCATTTCTAATTCTTTATTCTGGCGCACCAACCGGAGCTTAATGAGTGAACCAGGAGGGTAGGACTGAATCTGCTTAATGAATTTATCATCCAAATTCACGCTCGCTTTCGCCTGCCAGCCCTCAATTTCAATGAGGCGGTCTCCTACCTGAAGTCCCTCGGTCTCCGCCTGACTCCCCTCCACAATATCTTGAATCTGCACCCCATCAATGAACTCGCCATCTGTATCTCGCTTTGGATACCAATGACGCATCCGAATTCCTAGAAAGCCATGGATCGGGAAATACGCTCGCTCCAGGAGCTTAAAAAGCCGGACCCGTAATTCAGGGTCATCCGTAGCAGCATATCGCTGAAGTAAAACCTTCTGAGCATACTTCTGATCCTGCGCGATCCACGGAGTGAAGGAAAGGTAGGCGTTTTCTCTTTCTAGGAAATCAGCGGACACGAGCTGTGAAAAATCAGGATCTGACCTCTCAGGCACTGGGACCCGGCCCAGCGCTAGGGATGTCCCAAATGCCAAAATCTGAAAAATTCGCCTCACTGAAAATAGAAGGTAGGGAGTTCTCTCATGAGCGCAATCCCCCAGCCTAGTAAAAATCACTCTGTGACACGCGAAATGCGATTATCCAACTCTCTCGGGAGCGCGTGAAATTTCTCATTCCCACACTGAAAACAATGCACCCGAACCCTTTTAGGTAAAAGACTCGCCAAACCAGAAAGCAACAATGATGGCAGAATGATGGCGACCGCAAATGCCATCGCCCCGCCACTTCCCCCGATATTCAGAAAACTGAGCTTCGTGGCAAACATGAGAACAACCATGAACACGGCGAGCAAGGGCGCACCCCGTTTGAGATGACGCCCAACCTTACCTGGTCCTAATTCTAGGCTGTAACGAATATCAAACTTCTGCTGACAGCGAGGACAACAGGATGGAATAGATTTTGGCCACTCTGGTAGGAGACTGAATTGATCGGGCTGCTTCATCATCTCATTTCTTAAAATGAGATGATGGAAGAATGATGATTTTTAATCGATTACAATTGATCGATCATTTTACCAACGCCCGTTCGAGCCAGCTCTGATTCAGAGGACTATTTCTTCTTAAGTGAAATACAGTGCCCACCACCAGGAGCGAGGGTGATGGTGAGTTTCTGACCTGCGGAGATTTCAGCCTTTCTCACGAGGTAAGTTTCAGGATTTGTCTGGTAGTGGGTATCTGGCGCATCTTCGTAAAGAGTCGCTTCCCAAGAAGACCCCTCAGGCAGGAAGGAGAAGTCTAGCTCCATCTGGCCACCATTCTTATCCTTCACGGAGGCGATCCACCATTGATCACCAGAACGGCGGGCTACGGAAATGTGTTTCCCGATTTCTCCGCTAAGCACCTTCGTATCATCCCAGGTCATGGGCATGGTCTCGATGAATTTAAAGAGATCTGCCTTTGCCTCATAGGCCTCAGGAATATCCGGGAGAATCGCGAGCGCCGCATAGCTGATGAGCGTGCGTGCAGTCTCGGCAACCACAGTGGTCTCGACTTTTTTGAAGATTCTTGGACGCACCTTTTCCGCATCCTTGATGGCATACAGGCCATTTGCCATGTCGAGTGATCCAGTAAGACCGTTATTAAAGACCGTAGTCACGAAGTGATCCGGGCTAAAGGCACGCTTCGCATCAGACTGAGCGTGGCAAAATTCCCGCGTAATGTAATTTGGCCATGTCCGCTCATCACCCGACCCAGGAATAGGGCCATCGTGGAAATCACAAATGAGCTTATGCTTTGCACAGGCCTGCACGATCTTACGAGTCGCTTGGACTTTAGCATCTCCCTTAGTTGCCATAAAGCCGTACTTAATGCCTGCAGCTCCCCATTTCGCATAGGTTTCGAGTGTTTTATCGAAATCAAAATTCACCCGCGCCTTGTCATTAATGTAGAGAATAATGCCCACTCCACGCTCATTCCCATACTTGATAATCGCCGGAACATCGATGGGCTCAGCCCAATCTGCCGGAGCTTCCTTACGCACGATTTCACCATCAGGCAGCTGCTCTAGGATATGATCGCGGCTCTTGGTCGGATTACTCTCTGCGAGAAATTCAGGCCCATACCAATTCGCGTCCAGCATAAGGTAGTGCACCTTATCATGCTTCGCTGCGAAATCGATAAACCGCCTCCAAGATGCCATATCTAGCCCGTATTCGAAACCATCTGGAGCCTTTGCTCCCCACGCGCGCCAATCCCATAGGGTATAGCCAGGCTTGATCCAGGAAGTGTCCTTGATTTGGCTTTCAGGATTCAGATTCCAGAGGAGGTTACTCTCGATGAGATCCCCTGCACTGCGCCCGACCGAAAGCACGCGCCAAGAAGAGGCAGCTTCATCAAAGGCCCACTTCGTCTGATAAGTCCGTGTCTCAAAAGTCGTAGCCCCGATCCGATTCAGGAAGAAAGGGTACTGGTGATAAATGGCAGCCTCCAGCACGGCATAGTGAAGACCATTCTGCCCTTTCACCGTCATGGGCATCTGCATTCTCTTCTTCTGCTCCCAGGCCGAGAATTTCATCGGCCCATGATTCGGCTTTTCCTTATTAGCCGCCCAGAAAGTGTCATCTGAAGCGAAATTGAAGATCGTGCGATCCCCTATTTTTCCGGTCGGCTTTTTCACCAGATAGCGCAGCGCAAATCCTTCGTCATACACGCGGACCTTAAGCTTGGTATCATTAGCCTTCGGCCCAGTGAGAAGCCAGGTCGCCTCATGATAGTGATTTTTTACGGAGGAAAACTGACCCCAAGTCGGCTTCCACGTCTGATTGACCTCGGCGCGCTCCACCTTCTCCGTCTCGTACGTGAAAGGCTTCGTCGCCTTATCTCCCTGATAAATATTGATCGCTCCTGGTTTCAGAACGGGCGCCCCATCCACGGTGGCAGACCAGTGCGGGAGACCATCCTTAAGAGACAGGGTCACCGCGACCTTACCGTCAGGTGATTTGATCACTTCATCTCCAAATGAAACGCCAACAAGTAGTAATCCTAAAAAGAAATTTTTCATGAATATGCTTCGAAATAGTTAACGAAGGGTCGAGAGAAAACCAATCATGAATTCTGAAGGTGAAAAGAAGATAGATCTCACTCAGTCAATTGGCTTAGCCCCTTGCCCGTGAAAGCAACATTGGTCTTCGCTGAAAAATCCGCCACACTCGGCGTGTGCCAGACTTAGTCGTGATCGGAGGAGGAGCTGCCGGATTCTTTGGAGCCATCAGTGCCGCAGAAGCCGGAGTGAAAGAGATCGTCATCCTCGAGAAAGGTCCAGAAGTTCTCACTAAAGTTCGCATTTCCGGCGGTGGACGCTGTAATGTCACCCACAGCTGCTTTGATCCACGTGAACTCAGCACCTACTACCCACGAGGAAATCGCAGTCTTATGGGCCCTTTTCACCGCTGGCAGGCCAGTGACACCATCGCCTGGTTCGAGCACCATGGCGTGGAACTGAAAACTGAAGCCGATGGCCGCATGTTCCCCACCACCGATGATTCTCAAACTATCATCGATGCCCTCACCCAAGCCGCCTACACACAGGATATCCGTGTCCGCACTCACTGCGGAGTCACCGCCATCCGCGCACAGGATGATGGCAGCTTCGAGATCGACACCGCCACCCATGAGACGATCCATGCGAAAAACATCCTCGTCGCCACTGGCGGAACCCGCATTAAACACGCCCGCATTCCTGCAGAAAACCTCGAGCACTCTCTCCTCCCACCCACTCCCTCGCTCTTTACCTTTAAAATCGACGACCCGCGGTTGACTGACCTTCAGGGCGTCTCCGTCCCTCAGGCCACCGTAAAAGCGGGCAAACACTCCGCCACTGGTCCCTTGCTCATCACCCACTGGGGACTCAGTGGCCCAGCCGTCCTCAAAGTCTCAGCCTGGGGCGCACGAGACCTCGCAGAGCTAGACTACCAATTCACCCTCCAGGTCAACTGGCTCGGCGACACCACTCCTGAGCAAGCACGCGAAATTCTCACGAAAGAACGATCCCAGAACGGAGCCCGTAAAATTTATAACAAATACTCTCCCTTTCCCGGTATGACTCGACGCCTCTGGCAACGACTCTGCGAAGAAGCCGGAGTCACCAGCGAACAAACTTGGGCAAATCTTACCAAAGACCAAACCCGCAAGATTCTCGAAAACGTCTCCCAGGCCCGCTTTCAGGTCCTTGGAAAATCGATCAATAAAGATGAATTCGTCACCTGTGGCGGCGTCCCTTTGAAAGACGTAAATCTCAAAACGATGCAAAGCAAACACCAGCCCGGCCTCTTCTTCGCTGGCGAAATCCTCGACATCGATGGCATCACCGGTGGCTTTAATTTCCAAGCGGCTTGGACCACAGGCCATCTCGCAGGAAAAGCGATCGCTGATCGCCAGATATGACTAAAGTCAAAATTAAGCATAACTCTTAAAAAAGAATTGAATGACTCGTCTCGTACCTGCGTAGGAGGGTGCGAACAAAGTCATCTTCATGCGCTTCATTTCACACTCCCTCCTCTGCTTAGCTCTTCTTCTCAGCACACCCCTTCTTTCTGCCCAGACCACCGAGTCTCAGCAAAGATGGACCCAGCTCATCTCTAAAGTTCAATCCAAGCAGGCCGAACTTTCAGAAATGATCACCAAGGTGAAAGTCTCGGGACAAGATGTCAGCCGGGCTGAAACTTCGCGCATCACCATCGCTGAATTTCTCAAAGCCTCCCAATGGGACTACCAGCACCCAGAAGTCATTGAAAAGCTCTATCAAAATCCACGCTTCAAGACCATCGCTTCTGAAAAAAAGCACCTGACCCATCCCTTCGATCAGCTCGAAGATTGCCTAGAAGTCGCCTCCTACGCGCTCGATGAGCTCCAGA
>CALGMJ010000117.1 GCA_937958875.1 uncultured Verrucomicrobiales bacterium
GATTTCGAGAAAGATTGCCGAGTCAAATGGTCAACTAGCTTCTTCCTTCGAATGGCCTGAAGATCTTTCTCTAGCCGACGTTTTCCCGCACGACTTCTATCCAGCCTATGTCATTGAAGTCGCTTATGGGATGAATCGAGATCCGGAGCTAGCAGCTTATCTCGATGAGACTGAGAGCACAGCGCTAAGAAGATCTCTGATCTCTTGGCTCCCCTGGATTCTTGTCACTATCGCAAGCTGTTTTCTACTACGGCATACTCTCCGCAATCACGAAATAAAGCCTCACTCGAAACATCTTTTCAAAACTTGGTCGCCCTGGGTTCTGATTACCATTTTTACTGTTGCACAAATCGCCGCCGACCAAATTTACGAATTTGCAGCAACATTTGTCCTCTTCTTTGTTGGAGATTTCTTAGCGCCATGGATCCTGCTCGAGTTCGTTTGGCGGATGGTTCCAGCCTTCATTTTGGGATGCTATTTCTTCGGTAAGCCAGAAAATTTGATCCGGACCTTCCGCATTTTTCACCCCCCAGTCTGGAAGGATGTCATCGTTGCTTTCGGGATCGTCAACTTACTTGAATATCCCCTTTATTTACTCACCGACCAGCTCACGGTTTTAGACCCAAACGACTTCATCGGTATAGCCTACCCGACCGCCATTGATCATGCCGATACCATTCTCAATGCCGTCATCGCCGCACCGATCTTTGAAGAAATCGTCTTCCGGGGATTCCTTTTCTGCGGACTCAGGAATCGACTCGGCACAGCCTGGGCCGCAACCATTTCGACCCTTCTATTTTCGATCATCCATCTTCAATATGACATCATTGGCTTGGTCTCCGTCGGCATCTTTGGACTCGGTGCCTGCTGGCTCGTCCACCGCATGAACTCGCTCGCTTCCGCCATCATCTTTCACATGATTTACAATGCGCTAATCTTTTGGAATTCATGGCTCCTCTACCAAGCACCCTTTTCCTAAAGCTTGGCGGATTAAGAACGGAAACGATCAAAACTGATAATCTTTCCCTCATCCATCATTCAATCTCAACTCTGGCTTTTTAAGAGAATCCCCATAGCGTGCCAGCATGCTTTTCAAGGCGGTGAATGAGGGGCCATTTCGGCATCGAAATGTGCGCCTTTATACTTGGTTCACCATCTTTTTTAGCGCGCGATTTTATTACCCGATCCTTGCGATTCTATTTTTAGATCTAGGCCTGAGCTTAGCTCAGTTTATCTCGCTGAATGCGATCTGGGCGGCAACGATTTTTCTAGCAGAAGTTCCTTCAGGAGCTTTGGCTGATTTACTTGGAAGGAGGAAATTACTCATCGCGGCTGGAGCACTTATGATGCTGGAAATGCTAGCCCTCTTGCTAGCCCCTCAGGGTGCTGGATCTTGGCTATTTCTGGTGTGTGCCCTGAATCGAATTCTAAGTGGACTCGCAGAGGCTGCGGCGAGCGGGGCGGATCAAGCACTCGCTTATGATACCCTTGAAGAACACGGGGAAGCGGACAGTTGGGATGAGGTCCTGGAGACGACAATGCGGTGGCAGTCAGGCGCGATGATTTTTGCGATGATTCTGGGAGCGGGCCTTTATGATCCGAGTTCCGTAAATCGAGCCCTTGAGCTCTTTGGACTGGAAATACAGCTTACCCTGGAACAGACGCTACGCATTCCAGTCTTCCTCTGCCTGCTCCAGGCGATCGCTGCTTTTGGCGTTTCGCTCAGGTTTCAAGAATTGACGATCATTCAAACTCATCGCGCAAACTTTCAGGATGTTTTTGCCCAGACTTGGCAAGCCGCCCGATGGGTAATGACGACGAAGGCAGCTTGTTTAATCGTTCTCGGTGGAGTCTTGATTGATGGAATCACTCGAAACTTCGCGACCATTAACAGCGAATATTATCGACTCATTACCATCCCGGAATGGACCTACGGGTTTATCGCGGCAGCAATTGGATTCTTAGGGTTGATGATCCCAAAACTCTCCCGATGGCTCGCACAGCGATACTCGGTGCTTTGTAATTTAAGCCTGACCGCAACTTGGGTTTTTCTCTGCCTGCTGGGCCTAGCGCAACGTTGGAATATCTGGGGAATATTGCCAGCGATCGGAGTGATGGCCGCTTTAGGGCATTTAGGATTTCTCCTCAGCCGCTGGCTCAACCGGCTCTCAAGCTCAAAACAACGAGCCACTGTGTTGAGTGTGAAGGGACTTATTTTTAATATCGGCTATGGGAGTGTGAGTCTCGCATTTTCAGGCTATGTGGCCCTACATCACCAGCGAGACACCGCAGCTGACTCAGAAGCGGCCTTCAGCTCTGCCTTATACTGGCAGCCATGGGTCTTTGCCCTGCTATTTGCGAGTTACCTCTTGCTGGCCAGACGACTGGGAATGAAAGACTCGACGAAATCTCTCATGCAGTCCACAAGCACGCTATGAAGAAAGCGTTTCCAAAAGCAGTCGGTAAGCACGCTCCGGCCCGCGTGATTGAGGGAATCAAGGGCGAAGTAAAAAAATACCTGAAACGGGAACGCAATAAAAAGCTCCCCGAGGGAACAGATTTCTGGGACTTCGATTGCCGGGTTGGCTCAGATCAAACTTCGGCTGAAACAGTCCATATTGCAGCACTAGGAAAGGCTATTGATGAAGCGGCAAAACAAGATGGCGAGGAAATCTATCTCGAAATCCTCGCCAAAGCGGTAAAACGTCAAAAGAAGGAAAAGTAAACGCGATTACTCTCCCCGCATTTTCCACACTTGTTCGACAATTTTCTTCTTCAGAGGGAGGGGCTCGATAACGCCGTGGTGCTCATAGAGAACTTCGCCATTGGCGCCAACAAGGAGCGAGTAAGGCATGGAGCCATTCCAGCCGGGCATTGCCTTAGCTAGAGCTTCGGTATCCCCTTTAAAAATGAAATTATTTGTTGCCCGACCTTCTTTCTTAAGCCTCTTACCAACCCGAGGCGGTAAGCCACATTCATGATCAACGAGGAAGGTCTTCACCTTTTCGAGATCACTTGGCTCATCAAGACTAATGGGGATGAATTCAAACGGCTGCCAAGCATACTGGCGGGCGATCGCTGAGAGATCTGGAAATTCCTGCACACAAGGGCCACAGCTAGTCGACCAGATGTTAAAAAGCCTCATCCCTTTTCTCCCCTTATTAGCAACAAGTGTCTGGATGAGCGAAGCCTCTGCCACCTCTACGGTAACAGGAAGTGCCTTCCATTTGGCATCCTCTTTGGCTACTAATGCTGACTTCTCCTTCCATTTCGTCGAGCAACCTGCTGGACGGGTTTTAGTCACTGCTGGCTTCTCCCCTTTCAGGAGTGAGGTAATCGCATCACGGGCTTCATTCTTATCTACAGGTCCGATACGGCGACGCCCATTATCAAGACGCCCGTCATAGGCAAGCTGTAGATTCCCATCGAAGACAAAGACATGAGGAGTGGCAACAGCACCATAGGCCTTTGCTGTTTCCTGCGTTTCGCCATCATAGAGGTAGGGAAGATTAAACCCTTCCGCTTTAGCAATGAGCTTCATGTCCTCAAAGCCATCATCATAGACTGTCCATCCAAGTTCTGGGGGATGAAGGCCGTCGGGTGAATTACTATTGATGGCGACGAATTTGACATCTTGATCTTTAAAATGATCTACGAGAGCGACCATTCGCCCATGGGAAGTGATGGCATCTGGGCAATGATTCGTGGTAAAAATCACGGCAAGGGCTTTACCCCCAGAAAAATCCTGAAGGGTATATTTTTTCCCATCGATCCCAGGTAGTGAGAAATCAGGAGCTTTTGTGCCGAGAGAAATCGTCACCGGCTGATAAGCCCAAGTGACTGAGATAGAACAGGCCGCTAATGCGGTAATCATCAATTTCATGATAACTAACGATACGCAAAAGCTTGGGCCCGTCATTCTTAGAATTCACCCATTTTTCTAAAAAGCCCCCCTTCCCTGAAATTCACTACGTTAGAATCGAAAAAGGCGACCTGTTTCCAGGTCGCCTTCTTTGAAAAATCTAAAGATTAGAATCCCGATTAATTCGGGTTCACAGTCTCGAGGATGACGCGGTCACCAGTCTGAACAACGACACCTTTGGCGAAAGTGCCAGGAACAACTTCCGCGATCGCTTGGTTCGCCTCAATGTTAGAAATAGCAACCTTACCAACGAGACGGCCAGAGCGCTTAACGAGAAGCTTAGACTGACCAGTGAGACCTGAATTTTCGCCAGCTCCAATCACAAGGAATCCCCACTCATTATTAACAGCAGATACGGATGCTTCAAAGTCATTCGCAGAGACACGCTTCTTACTTTCGGCGATCTTACCACCTGTGCGAATGATCTCATCCTTAAGCTTCACGACTTCCTTGTTGAGCTTTTCACGAACAAGATCGAGTTCTTCGAGAGCTTTGTTCTTGGTTTTCTCTTCCTCACGGAGGTCACTCACAATCTGAGGAACATCTTCGATACGAATATCACCTGGGACCTGCTGTTTGATCTCAGCAATGAATTGATCAACCTTTTCGATACGACCATTAGCTTCTTCCTGACGGGTCTCAACTTCGGAAAGCTTACGCTTTAGTCCAGTGAAACGAGCTTTGGTGGCCTCGAGGTTCGCGATCGCCTCATTGTTAGCATCACGAGCAGAGTTCATCTCATCAGTCGCGACTTTGCGGTCTTGGCGACGATCTTCAATATTAGTGCTCAAATTCTTGTTCTTGGAAACAAGATCTTTACGCTCTTTAATCTTCTCCTCGTGCTTCCCCTTAACCTGCCATCCGAAGAAAGCAGCGACTGCGATAGCAACAACAGCCAGGATGTAGAATAAATTTTTCATAGTGAAATTTTGGTATCGTTTAGGTGTGGTCTAAGAGAGAAAGATTACTCAGCAGCAGCTTCTTCGAAAGGAACAACGACGTCTCCAACAGAGATATCCAGTTCAGGATTTACAGTGCTTGGGATGATGTTAGCAGCTGCGGTATTATCTTCTACCGCAGTCACGATGAGCTGGCAGATTTCCTCATCACCGCGAAGAACCTTAAGTTTGGACTTAGCAACGACACCTGAATTATCCCCTGCCCCGAGAGTTACGAATCCCCAATTACGATAGACTGAACGAACCCGAGTGGTAACGAAGTAGGATTTGCCGGTATTACGGCTACTAAGTTGTTGAGCGAGATCCTTCGCCTCAGTAGAGTTTGTGGCCTTGGAATTCTCAAGAGTAGAAACCTCTGTGTCAGAAACACTGATTTGATCGTCAAGATCAGCAATAGATGACTTGAGGCGCTTCAACTCAGGAATGAGATCTGCAACATCACCAAGCTCTTTAAGAACTTCGTCTGCTTCATCAGCTTTGTTTTCAGCCTCTTTAGCTTCGGCTTCCTTTTCTGCGATCTGAGTCTCAACCTCAGTATTTTTCGCATTCTGCTGATCAATCTTAGCTTCTCTATCCTTCAGCTCAAGTTGGAAGTCTTGAGTTTCGTCATCGAGTTGGTCGATTTGGGCCTTCAGTTCAGTGAAGGTATCCTGATTCTGCTTGTAGCTTTTTTGCTCAGAAGCGATATCAGTGAGTTCCTCCTGAAGTGAGGTTTTATTTTTGCTCGCTACATAAGCAGCAAAAGCAAGGACGAGTGCAGCGAGAATTCCAAAGGTATTAGCCATAATGAGTGAGAGACGTTCCGGTGTGGTTCTGAGGAAGCTACTGGTTCAAACGGCCAGACGGCAATCAGAAAATTCACTGAAAAGTGAATGATTTGGAATTTTTTATCATTTAGGCCTCCTGATCGCTTGCATCTGGGGCATGTCTAAGCAAGTTCAGCTCCGTGAAGAGCGTGCTGCGAGTGCTGTCCTACCTGAAAAGATACCCCCTTCTCGGTGGATCTCAGTTTCTTTGTGCCTCGGTCATGGCGATCTCCGTGATTATTTTCCCATCCATTTCCCAGATCATCATGGATGACATCATTCCGAATCCACTTAAGCATGATGAATTCTTCTTCTGGATTCTGCTCGGTCTGGGTGGATTCTTCATGAAAGACGCTCTTAACTGTGGGCGGATTATTCTAAATAACCACTTCGAACAGAGCGTCATCTTCGACATCCGCTCTGACCTTTATCAAAAGATCCAGCGCCTTCCTCTGAGATGGTTCGATACCCGCCGCACTGGTGATATTATGACTCGTGTGGTGGAAGATGTCACAGCGATGGAGCGGGTTCTCATCGATGGAATCGAACTCGGACTTGTATCAATCATTCAGATCACCGCAGTCGGGCTCATGATGTATCTCACGAATTGGGAAGTCGCTCTATGGGCTACTCTTCCAGTCCCCTTTCTCGCCTTTGGGGCTTGGCTTTACACTCATGATGCGAGATCCCGCTATAAAGAACAGCGAGAGTCATCCTCGGATCTCAATGCTCTGCTCCACGATAACATCGCCGGCATTCGCCAGATCAAGGCTTATGCTGCTGAGAAGGAAGAGCACGAACACTTCAATAAACTCTCTATGCGGCTACGCCGAGCTTCGCTACGTCTCATGAAGTGGTGGGCTTTCTACTCACCCGGCATGTCTTTCCTAGGAATGGTAGGCTATATTCTCGTGCTTGGTGCCGGAGGGATGGCAGTGATGGATGAGGAGATGACAAAAGGTGAACTCTTTAAATTCTTCTTCCTACTTTCTCTCTTCTACGAGCCGGTGGGAAAACTCCACCAACTCAACCAAATGGCACTGTCTTCAAGAGCCGCCGCTGATCGGGTCTTCGAAATCCTAGATGCCGATGATGAGCCAGAAGCAGCGAGCGGAAAAAAACTCGCGCAGCCCGTCCAAGGACACGTTATCTTTGATCAAGTCTCTTTCGCTTACGATGAAGATCAACCGACTCTCCATCAGGTCTCGCTAGAAGCAAAAGCAGGCCAAACGATTGCCCTCGCGGGAACGACGGGTGCTGGAAAATCAACCATCGTCAACCTACTCTGCCGTTTTTACGAATATGATCAGGGAAGCCTCTCTATCGACGGCCAAGAGCTAAAAGCTCTCTCGAAAAATTCTCTTCGAGACTCCATCGGCTACGTCACCCAGGAGGCCTTTCTTTTCAATGGCTCTGTCAGAGAAAACCTCACCCTTGCGAAAAGAGACGCATCAGATGATGAACTCTGGAAAGCCTTGGAAGCAGCACGGGCACATCATTTCGTCAAAGAACTCCCGGAACAGCTTGATACCAATATTGGAGAGCGTGGGGTCAAACTCTCAGGCGGCGAAAAACAACGCCTCTCCATAGCACGGGCACTTCTGAAAGATCCTCCCATCCTGCTGCTAGATGAAGCGACAGCGTCAGTCGATAACCAGACAGAGCTTCTCATTCAGCAGGCACTGGATGAGCTCATGCAGAATCGCACCAGCATCGTTATCGCCCACCGACTCTCAACCATTCAAAATGCAGACCGCATTTATGTCTTAGAAAAAGGGCGTGTCATCGAGCAAGGGGCCTACGAAGAACTGCTACACCAAAACGGTCGCTTCGCTGAATTAGCCAGCAAGATTGAGGAATCATAGAGAGCCTAACGCCCTCATTTTAACGACAGAAGCTCCTCGAGAAATATATTTTCAGTAATTACTGAAAATATAAAACTTTACTTATTTCATTTTCTACTCAATACAAATCCATGGGCTCACCCTATGATCCTCCAGAAACACCTGTTTTAAGTGAAGCGGAAACAAGAAACTTAAAGAAACAGCGACTCCCTCAGTATTCCCTGATCGCCCTAACCCTCTCCTTCGTGGTGATTGCTATTTTATGGCGTGTCCTGGAGCGGAGCTCTCTCAGTGGCAGCGCACTTTTATTCATCGGCTTACCCGCCTGCATGTCGATTGCCTTAGCATTCTCGCCACGACCTGGATCAGCTACCGGGAAGATTATGAAAGGGATGACTTTCTTTCTCCTTTTGATCGGGATTCTGCTAATCGAAGGAGTTGTGTGTATCCTTATGGCAGCCCCCATTCTTTATGCGGTAGGAGCAATTATCGGCCTCCTGATCGATTGGGCCGCAAGAAAAAGGAAAAACAACTTCAAGCTCAATTGCTCTGTGCTCGGCACAATCTTCTTGCTCAGTATCGAAGGAATCAGCGAAAGCCTTAGCTTCCCACGTGCCGAGACGGTCACAGTCAGTCAGGAAGTTCCTTTTTCCCTTCCTGAAACGCGAGCCGCTCTGGCTCGAGGACCTATTTTTGATCTCAGCCGTCTCCCCCTATTTCTGAAAGCTGGCTTCCCTACCCCTCAGCAGATTAGTGGCTCAGGAATTCAACTGGGAGATCAATGGGAAATTCAATTGAGCGGAATGGAAGGTCTCGATGCCCTTGCCGTCGAAGTCAGCGAAAGCACCGCAAATCAGATCTGCTTTCGAGTCACCAAAAATGACACCAAAATTGGCGAATGGATGCAGCTTCATGACATCAGCTGGAATCTCAAACGCGCTGAAAACGGCACACTCATAACGATGACTACGCGCTACGAGCGGCTACTCGACCCCGCTTGGTATTTCAAACCGCTAGAGCGCTACGGCATGAAAAAAGCGAGTGAATACTTCATCGAATCACTCTTCGTAGAACCTACGAGCCAGTAATGAATGAAAGGGTGATTCATGGAGGGGTGCTCTATCTCCCGATCTTGCTCACCTTTCTAGGATGGGTTCTGCTCCGGCCTCACCGGAGAATTCGGATAGCCATTCTAATGACAACGAGCTGGCATGCGGCCACGCTACCTTGGCTTAATCTCTGGGCGCAACGGCAAGGTTGGTGGCAATTTCAACCTCACCAACTCGAACTCTTCCAGATTCCACTATCCTTCTACATCGGCTGGGTCGTCTGGTGGGGAATGTTTAGCACGCTCATCTTAGGGAAACTGCCTCATAAATACCCGCTCCTATGGGTCAGCATTGGGATGATCATCTTCGATCTGTGGACCATGCCATTGCTCCATCCTATTTTACTTCTGGGCCAAGGTTGGCTTGTGGGAGAAGCACTCGTTATTGGTATTGGCTTTCTACCGGGTCTCGCTCTCGCCCATTTCACCATGCTTGATAGACGTGCTGAGATTCGAGCTTGGATGATTTCATTTGCTTTCGCCTTACTAGCAGTGGGCATCGCCCCCTTTGCGATCGATTCAGCACCTGATCTAACAATTTCCACCCTGATTTCCCAACGCTCCTTAATTTTAAACTGTCTTTTCAGTATTACGCTAACTTCGCTCATCGCGCTGGGACTCGCTGGAGTTCGGGAATTTGCAATCGAAGGTAGAGGCACTCCCATCCCCTTTGATCCTCCCAAAACCTTAATCACCACTGGAATATACCGCTATCTGCGAAATCCCATGCAGACCTCCATGGTATTAGTTTTAATCCTATGGGCCATTTATCTGCAGAGCTGGCTCACTTTCAGCATAGCCTTGATCTCATTCATCTATTCTCTGGGACTGGCGCGCTGGTCTGAAGAGAGTGACCTCGAAGCTCGATATGGCCAGAAATGGCTCAACTATCGAAAAAAAGTGCGCACTTGGCTTCCCTCTCTGGAACCACAAAAGACAGAACTAGCGACAATCTACTTCGACCTCCAATGTGATTCTTGCCGGGACATTGCAGCCTGGTTCTCGCACAAAAAACTGCACGGGCTGATCATTGCCGATGCGAACCACCATCCTGAAGCGCCTCTTTATAGAGTCACCTATGAATCGGCTTCAGGCCCACCCCGTCAAGGGGTAGATGCCATCGCCTGTGCTCTTGGTCACATTCATCTCGCATGGGCTTTGCTAGGCTGGATCGCTCAAATTCCAGGCTTTCTCTGGCTCGCTGAAGTCATTTTTTCCGCTCAATTCTCCCAAAGAAGCAGAAGCGCTGGAGAGTGAGGCCCGAGAAGGTCAAGAAATTTAGGCTAGAAAAGGAAGAGCGCTTTGATGATTCCAGCCTTGGTAAAGCCCATAAATTACTCTACCTCCGGCCTAGCTCAACGCGCTTACTATGCTCGATATCAAGCTTATCCGTGAAGACCCCGATCAGATCAAAGCCCGCCTCGTTAATCGCTACGATGGTTCGGCTGAACTGATTGATGAAGTGCTCGCCTGCGATGAAATTCGCCGGAAAAACGAGACCGAAAAGCAAGCCCTCCAGTCACAGCGCAAAAAGACCTCCAAGGAGATCGGAATGCTTCGTGCCAATGGCGAAGACTCTTCCGCGATCGAAGCCGAAGTGAAGAAAATCGGGGAACAGATCAAAGCCATCGACGAAGAAGGCTCAAAAGCAGCCGACCGTCAGACAGAGCTACTTCTTACCATCCCAAACCTTCCGCATGAAAAATGCCCTGTCGGAAAAGATGAAGAATCAAATCCTGTCATCCGAGCATGGGGTGATAAGCCCTCTATTGAAGCTCCTGCTGATCACCTGAAAATCGCAGAAGATCACGGCTTGATTTCATTTGATGATGCCGCACGCATCGCCGGCTCTGGCTTCGCAGTCTATCGAGGCAAAGGGGCTCGCCTCCAGCGGGCACTCATCCAATTCTTGCTCGACCTACAGACCCGTGAACATGGCTATGAAGAAGTAAACGTGCCCCACATCGTCCGTCGTGAATGTATGTATGGCACCGGCCAGCTGCCAAAATTCGAAGACGATATGTATGGCACGGACGGTAACGAATTTTTCCTCGCACCCACGGCAGAAGTCCCAGTCACAAACCTCTATCGTGATACCATCCTCGCTGAAGATGAACTCCCTATCAAACTGACTGCGCACACCCCATGCTTCCGCCGTGAAGCAGGAAGTGCAGGACGCGATAACCGCGGCATCATTCGTATGCACCAGTTTGATAAAGTTGAACTCGTTCAGCTGGTGCACCCAGACCAGTCCTTTGACCTTTTAGAAAAGCTTACCGGTCACGCCGAAGCTGCCCTCCAAAAACTCGGACTCCACTATCAAGTCATCGAGCTCTGCACGGGAGATCTCGGATTTTCGTCCTGTAAAACCTATGACATCGAAGTCTGGGCCCCCGGTCAGGGTAAGTATCTTGAAGTGTCGAGCTGCTCTTGCTTCACCGACTATCAAGCACGCCGTATGAAGCTACGCTTCAAGGATGCCGATGGGAAAAATCAATTCTGCCACACTCTGAATGGTTCCGGCACCGCCCTGCCCCGTCTCTTTGTCGCCCTCGTCGAGCAACACCAACAGCCGGATGGCAGCGTGAACATCCCAGAAGCGCTCCAGCCATACTACGGCTCTGATAAACTCTAATCCGTATTCGGTTTATGAAAAAAATCATCGCTTTCGATTGCGACTCCACCCTCTCAGCCATTGAAGGTGTCGATGAACTCGGACGACTCGCAGGCCCCGAAGTCTTCGCTCAAGTCGAAGACCTCACCAATCAGGCCATGAATGGTGAAATCGCCATCGAAGAAATTTTTGGCCGACGCCTCGACCTGATCCAGCCGACCCAGCAACAGTGCACTGATATCGGAGCGCTTTATTTGGAACACATCGAACCCACCGCACGTGAGACCATCGCTGAACTTCAAGCTAGCGGCTGGGAGGTCATCATCATATCTGGCGGTTTTAAGGCCTGTATCGAACCTCTAGCCGCTGAGCTCAAGATTGATCAAATCGAAGCTGTCCCCCTTCATTTCAAGGAAGATGGCACCTACGCTGGCTTTGATGCAGATTATCCGACCACTCGAAATGGAGGAAAACCCGAAATTATCGCCCGGATCAAAAAGGAGAAAAAGCCTGATCAATTAGTAATGGTGGGAGACGGGGTGAGCGACCTTGAAACACAAGATGAAGTCGATATCTTTGTTGCATTCAATAAGTATATCTCCCGGGAAGCCGTTATCTCAGCCTCAACCCATGTGGCATCTAGCCTAGATGAGATTAAACGTATTATCTATTGACCTATTTCTAGTCTAGCCACACGGCTTATGCTTTCCGCTTGTGTGGAGGTATTTACAAGTTTATCTCATTCGCATGGCTAACAGCAAAGGCAAACGTTACACCTCAGCCGAGAAGGCAGAGGTTTTGAAATGGGTAAACGACTACAACGTCAAGCACGGGCGTGGTGGAGTCGCAAATGCAAGTAAGCAATTCGGCATCACTCAACTGACCATTCACAACTGGGTCCGCCAAGGTGGAGCTGTGATGGGCACCCGCGCATTGAAAGTATCCGCAAATCAATCTGGAATTCTTCGTGACCTCGCCGATCTTTTGGATCAGATCGCCGAGCGTGAGACAGAGCTTCAGAAACTTCGTAAGGAGTACACAGATTTGCAGAAGCAGCTCTAATCAATTCATTTCAGTCAATAATAATGAGGGCTTCAGGAGTAATTCCTGAAGCCCTTTTTCTTACTCATAGTATGAGGAAAAGATTTAAAATCCTTTTTATCGACGAAAAGCTGCTTTCAGCTCGGCGACACTCGTGACCCGCAACTTAAGAACTCCCAAGGCATATGTGGTCATGCCCAGACCGATTAATAAAGTCATCGCAATGATTTTTTGGACAAGCCCGGCTACAAGCCAGCTAGAAAGTAACGGCAAAGCGAGATAGAGCACCAAAGCCATAGCCCCACTAGCAGCAGCCATTCCCAGTAAGCGACGCCAATTTTCCCGCTCCAACCTGACGAACCCCTTCAGGCCAAACCATAATAGAGCCACATTCACCCATGCCGCTACTGAAGTAGCAAAAGCAATTCCCACATGCCCAAAGACCGGGAAAAGCAGCAAACTCACCACAATATTTACCAAAACCGTAACCCCCGCCATTAGCATGGGAGACTTTGTATTTTCACGGGCGAAAAAACCGGGCTGTAAAATCTTAATGAGCACATAACCCGGCAACCCTACCGCAAAGGCCGCCAGCGCTTGCCCCGCTTTAACAGAATCTTCAGCAGTGAATCTCCCCCGCTCAAAGAGCAGAGAAATGATCTCATTTGGGATGACCATCAAAGCGATCGCTGCTGGAACAGTCACAATCATCGCCAACTCGATCCCTGTCACCATGGTCTGACCCGCCTCCTCTTCTTTATCAGACTTCACTAAGCGAGTAATTTCAGGCAGGAGAACCATCCCAAAGGAAATCCCAATCATGCCCAAGGGAAGCTGATAGACTCGGTCAGAATAATAAAGATAGGCGATCGCTCCTTGCTGAAACGAAGCGATGATCCCTCCAATGAGCAAATTAATCTGCTGAATGCCTGCCGCAATCACTCCAGGCCCCATCAGGCAAAGCAAACGCTTCGTATCCGCATCAAGAACCGGATTTTTCAAAGCTACTGGTAAGCCCGCCCGTAAACAAACCCACCACAGAGTGCCTAACTGAACAAATCCTGCAATAGCCACACACCAAGCTAGGGCATGCCCTTTTGCCTCTACGAACTGAACCACCCCGACAAGCCCAATGATGAAAATAATATTCAGTAAAACTGGAGCAAAGGCTGGAGCTGCAAATTTTTTCAACGTCGTAAGCACCCCACTCAAATGAGCCACTAGCGCCATGCACATGAGATAAACAAAGGTAATCTTTGAGAGCGTCACCGTCAGCGGATAGGCGTCAGGATGGTTCCGAAAGATCTTCAATCCACCTTCACCATGCACAGATCCCGTAAGCACGGCAAAATTGTGATTCACCGGAAGAGGAATTTTCAGTTCACCGTCTTTAAACTGCCACTCCCCTTCATCATAAAAACGAGCTCGCGCTTCATCCGCCGTCTCTCCTTCTTTTTCTCGAATTTCTTTCCGATCTTTAATTCCCAGATCGAGAATATCCGTTACCGCGACAGTCTCTCCAACCGCCTGAGTTTCGCCACCGAAAGGCTCCAGAAAGACTTTTGCCAACGATGG
This sequence comes from uncultured Verrucomicrobiales bacterium, assembly GCA_937958875.1. GTDB lineage: Bacteria > Verrucomicrobiota > Verrucomicrobiia > Verrucomicrobiales > Akkermansiaceae > SW10. Next base: position 13,870 of record CALGMJ010000117.1, read on the forward strand.
ATCTCCCCGCTCGATCAACTTTAGATCATGAAGCTGAGTCTCGGAGCCTTGAAAATAAACAGACCGTGCTCCACGGAGAGAAATGTGAAATTCCTGCGGAGCTTCTGTTAGCGTCTCATCAAATTTTGCCAGAAAGCCCGGCACGACCATGAACATGATCGCTCCCATAATTGGAATTGCCAATAAGGTCAGCACCCCCAGAACAAGAAAGAGAACGGAAAAAGCGTTATTCGCAAACTGCATCGCTGAATAGCGGCCATCCGTCGTCACCCGTTTCCCAAAAAGCGGGACAAATGCCGAATTGAACGCCCCCTCCCCAAAAATACGGCGAAACATATTAGGAAAACGGAAAGCCGTAAAAAAAGCCTCTGCCACTACCCCGGTCCCAACAAAGCGCGCGATTAGGATATCCCGTAAAAAACCCAAAACCCGGCTCATCAAAGTGAACCCGGAAACCGTCATTAAGGATCTCAACATCTCTGCGAACGCTGAAGGAAGCGATCCCAATTTGCAACCGCTGAACACTTATGCTCACCTAAATCATTCATCAGATTCAAAAAATCACCTCCTCGACTTTGCCGCAACACCAAGTCTTGGAGACCAACTCACCCCTCCAAAATCAAGCATTCGTCCAATTCAAACCATTAAGTTGCCCTCAACAGATTGCTATCAGCCAAATTTATCTTAGCCTCAGACCATGTCGAAAGTGACCATTTACCACTTCAATCATTGAGGATCTTCTAAAAATGCCTTGGCGGTCGCTGAGGAATTAGGAGTCGAGCACGAGGTCATCGTTTACATCAAAACCCCTCCGTCTAAAGAAGACCTAGAAGCGATCGTCGCCGGACTTGAAGACCCCGTGGAGGACCTCGTCCGTAAAGATTCTCTCTTTAAGAAAAAAGAGCTCAATGCGGATGATTACGTGGGCAATCCTGAGGCCGTGGTCGATATCTTGGTAAAGCATAAGCAGCTTCTCCAACGCCCAGTTCTGGTGAAAGACGGCAAGGCCATTATCGGCAGGCCGAAGGCGCGTATCGTCGATTTTCTCTCAGCTTAGCTTCCTCATGAAGCTCTCAGCGTGAAGTCTTTCATCCCGAAAGACTTCCCGTTGATCTGAAGCTCGACCCGGTGAAGACCCGGATAGTATTTCCGCGTTGTCACCGGTTTCAAAGAATGACGCTTTGATAAAGCGACCGACTGCCCCGCGAACAACTCCACCTGCTTCCATTTAAAAACCTTCGGAGAAAGTTGACCATTCGCTTTCTGATGATGAATCGCGTAATCGATCACCAAGGGTTGCATTTCTGATCCTACTGAATTCAGCTCGATTGAAATTTCTAATTCTTTCCCCACTTCAATATCGGTCGCAGAAAGATCAAACCTCACCAACTTCAAGTCTGGCTCACGGTATCCAAAGACTGAAAGCGCTCCTTGGTGACCGTTTTTAATCAGAGTTCGGCAAGCGTGCTTCACTAAGCGCTTACGTTTCTGATCCGCACCCACGAGCCATTTCCTAGCGACGTCGACTACCAATTCAGGATGATCTTTCGCGATGTCATTGAGATTATTTGCAACCGAGCGCCGCACATATTCTTCAGGATCATCTTTAAGCTTCTCTAAAATTGGAAACAAAGGCGCAGGATCTTCAACAAACTGGGAAAGACGAATTCCCCATGGCAGACGTGGCCGAGAGCCTTCCGAGGCAAGCCTTCGTACATGAAAATTGTCATCTACAGCCCACTGATGCAGCATCGCTAGAGCCCTTTCTGGCTCAGCGACAAGAAAAGGCCGCACCGCAAATTCTGAGGTGAAACGAATCGTGAATTCACGCAGCATTTTCATACTGAGATCGAAATCCTTCATTCCATGGCGTGCCACAAACTCAGCCATTGGCATAACGGCCCACGCGCAAACCCCGGCACCATCCATTTCATCAGAAAATCCTTTCTCGGGATGAAGTGAGCGCTCCATTAAGTCACATGCTTTCGAAAAATCTGCCGGACATCCTTCCTCTAAGGCATCGACTAGTTGTAACCCTCTATCTTTCAGCTCAAGTGCTTCTAGCCCCTCAAGCGCCCTTGCAAGAAAGGCGTCTGCATCAAAATGTGATCCAGCTTTTTTAAGATGAGAAGCCATCAGCCGAATCATGGACTCATTAAACCGATTCTTAAATGGCTCAGGCATGCCATTCTCTAGCTTAGGCATTTCACTTTGAAAACCCCCGTTCACGAACTCTGTTCATATTACGAACAGATTTGAACACTTCCCCATCCAAAAGGTCTGACTCTCCGTGATCGCTAGAATCCTCATCTTCGTAATCTCATTCCTTTCACCCGTTAGCGCTCAGGTGAAAATTACCGTCGGAGAGCAACCCGCTCTCTTCGAGCAGGCTAAAATTTCGATCCAGCTTCAGGGCAGACTCCTAATCAAAGAGATGGAGTTCATCTTCAAAAATGAGGAAAAAAATATCTCAGAAGGAACATTCACCTGCCCCCTAGAAAAGGACGAAACCATCGTGGCCTACGCCATGGACGTCATGGGCAAAAAACGAGAAGGAGTCATCGTCCCCGTAAAACGAGGGCGCGTGGCATACGAGGAAATCGTCAGTCGAAAAGTCGATCCCGGAATTCTAGAACTCGACGAAGAAGCAAACACATTCTCCACCCGTGTTTACCCCCTCACCCCTGGAGGGACTAAAACCATCTGGCTCACCACCATGCGTATCCTCAATCCAGGAAAAGCGATCATCTGGCATGAAAACCGTGGAACAGCGCGAGAGTGGAACCTAGAGATCTCTGGCCTCTCAAGTGGGCCTATTCTAAAAAAAGGATACAACTCCAGCATCCCATCCATCACCTCCCACATCCCGGAACTCGATCTCACCTACAGCTTTCAGGCTAAAGATGGCACCAATTATCAGTGTCAACTTCCCGTGACTCCACCCCAAGCTCAGATCACACCTACGGAAGATGTTGAAATCTGGCTCGATGGCTCAAGTCCTATTTCACAACAAACTCTTCACACCACAGACCTCCTACTATCACAGCTCAAACCAAAGAACATCATCCTTCGTACTTTCCGAGACATCGTCGATGAGCCACTTCTGTTCACTAACCGCGATGACCTCTTGGCTCAACTCTCAGAGCATATCCCGCGCGGGATGGCCCGACCATCTCTTCTCCCCTGGGCGAGCCCTGAATCTAACAGCATCATTTTCATCAGCGATGGGCAATTCCCTGAAGGAAAACAAGGAATCATCAGTCCCCCTTGCCCTCTTCATATCATCGATTCGGGCAACGAGACGACCCATTGGCTCCGGCGCATTGCCCTAGCAACTGGCGGTGGCTGGCACACAACAGAACTAGACCGCTGGAGTGGTCACTCTAAAGCTACCGACTCAGAATCTTCTCTCAGCATACTCGATCGTCAGATCATTAACATCAGCCGCCCTCACACCCTTCCTCCAAATACAATCATCACCCCGGCAGCCAAATGGATCTGGGCTCATCAAAAATCTCAAAGAATGAGGGAAAACGGGAACCCAGCCTCACAAATCGAAGCCTTCAACCATAAACATGGGGTTCTCGACTCGCAGTCCTCCTGGCTCGTCCTAGAAACCGCCCGTGACTATTATCGGTATGACTTCACCCCACCAAAGTCAGAGCCAAAATTATTTGCCCAATGGGAAACCCTTAAAAATCGAAATATTGATACCCAGGAACACCACTTAACCAAACTCAGTAAACGCTGGCATGCTCACTGTGATCAGCTGAGCCGCCCCCCTCAATCTACCGAAATCCAACTCAAAAACCTGGCAAAAGAAATCGATACCTACTGGGCGGATGAGACTCGCTGGAAAGACCTCGATTTAGATCAAAGCGTTCAAGAACTTCGACAAAAAACGGCAAACTTAATTCAGCGAGCTTCCAAGCCAGAGAACAGCATGGAGCTTCTCTCTCAAATCTATGAACTGGAAAAAAACCTTCATCAGAAAAAACCATTCATCCGTGTTATAATCGGTGGGCAGATCCGCCAGCAAGGCCCAGTGGATCTCAAAAGACCATTCACTTTAAGACAAGCCATCACACTCGCTGGCGGGGTCACCCCATTTGGCGCAGCCAACCGAGTTAAAATCTATCGTAATGGCAAAATGCAATCACACGACATTCGTCAAAAGACAGGCCTAACAATCCCACTGCAGGAAAATGACTTAATTTGCGTCCCTGAAAAACGATGGTACGGAAATGGAGGCCGAAAAGCAGGACAGACCCCACCATTTTCATCTGAACGAAGCCCTACAATCACCATCAAAAGAGGCGACTGGTCCCCAGAGACACCCTACGTCAAAGAACTACAAAAAGCATTAGACGCAGGGAATGACTGGACGCCTCTCTACCTCGCTCAGCGCAGCACATACGGATGGCGCGCAGACTTCTATCTCGATGTCATCGAACTTCTCGAAAGGCGCTCCTTGATCAAAGAAGCTCGCCTCATCGCAGGAGAGCTCGCTGAACACCTCCCGAACCAGGCCGAAGCTCTTCGTAAAGCTGCCTGCACTTTTCGTCGGCTGAATGCACATTCCATCGCCCACGCCCTCTTCCTTCGAATCCATCAGCTAGAAGACAAAAGTAACACCTCTCACTACGACCTCGCGCGGAGCTATGAAGGAAAAGGTAAACTAGAAAAGGCCCTCCATCATTACTGGCAAGCCATCCTTTTAAGCACCGATAGAAACTCGAGAAGCATTGTCTATCTCGAAGACATGAATGCCATGATTGCACGCCACCAGCTTCATCCAAAATTCATCGATACACGCTTGATCAGACATGAAGAAACCCCACTCCGGATCAAATTAGAATGGGATGCTAAACAGGCAAATCTCGACCTAATTCTGAGAAACCCTCGCGGTAAAATCTACGGACAAAATCTCAATGATTCACACTTCACCTGGTCTCCCAACATCACGAAAAGCTACGGCCCAGAATCCGTATCCTCCCGAAATCTCCTACCTGGAACATGGAAAATCGAAGCAAACTTCTGGGGAGACTGGCGGGATAAACAAAGCAGCACCGTCACCGCAGAAATTGAAATCATCCAACACCCCGGCACCCACAGAGAAAAACGAACGCTCCACGCCACCAGAATTCGCGAAAAGCAGCTCAAAGCCATGACAACTCTCAAGTTCCTTCCCGAAGATTGGTAAGAGACCTCGCCGTAAAGTGAATTTCAAATATCTGAGCAGCTCTCTAACTCAAAATTCATCAACAAACTCAGCGTTTATTGGCAGCAATAACGGGACCACTTCAACAGCTTTTCCGTAATTCTATTTCGATTCAACACTTCGATAAGGCTCCTTTTTTGAGTAGAATGATCGATCCACTTTCAGCTGCGGCTCTAGCGTAGAAGAAGCCAGTTCCTGAGCATCAGCTAATAACCTTAAGGCGGTTTCAAAATCACCTAATTCGGCAGCACCTGCTGCTGCAGTCCTCAAAAATAATGGCCTATCCTTAATATTCAACTTCAACAACGGCTCGATAAGATGCCGAGAAAGCTTACCGTTTCTCACCAGCTCATCTGGAGCGGTCGCTAAAATCCAGGCCATATTATTTCTAGCCATGACTAACTGTGGATTAAGTCTCACTGCCTTCTCATACGATTGGAGCGCCTCAGTCCATCGGCTCATGGACTGGAGAGCCAGGCCATGAGAAAAATGTAGATCGCTATTGGATGGTGAAATCTTTAAACCTTTTTTACACTCAGCAAGCGCAAGATCTGTTTTACCAAGTCTCATCGCCGAAAAAATCAATAGAGTTCGATTTTCAATCTCTTTCGGCTCTAAACTAATAGCTTGCTTTATGTAAGGAATGGCGTCGTTCAACTCTCCAGCTTCGTAGAGCATTCGCCCAAGGTCTTTAACCGATGGGAGATGTCTCGGATTTAAAGCGACAGCTTTTTTGAGAGCCTCAATAGCTTTGTCCTGCCTTTTCATCTGAAAAAACAAGCGCCCAAGACTAAAGTATAATTCAAATAATGGCCTGATTCTTTCCGGAGCCTCTCCACCTTCCATATTCTCAATCTCAGCCTGCAGGTAACGTATCCCCTGTTTGGTAAGACCATCATCATGCATTTTTAACGCGATCTTATTTGGATCAGCTCCTCTCGGAGTTTTCCACCATCGCCCCTGGTATGGAACAGATGAATCAATCAGCCCCTTATCATTCAAACCAACTAGCGATAGATCCTCAATTATCGTATGCGCCGAAACAGCCCCTCTATAAACAACACACACTCGACCTTTTTCATCTAGCAAAAATGAAGTTGGAGTCATGAGAGGAAGATGTATCGCCGAAATTGCCTGTTGATAAGCATCGATAGCCCCCACTTCCTCAGGTGCTAGAAGCCCTATCTCAAAAGGTAAGCTTAACTCCTGCTGCTTTTTCCTAACCAGCTCTTTCTGAATGCTTTTTGGATCAACGTTCAACAAAGTCACTTTGAAGCCGGCTTCCTCAAGAGAGTCTGCCTCTTGAGTCCACTCTTTCAACTCATCGTGACAATGAGGACACTCAGCAGACCATAAGGAAACCAAGCTGGCTTTTCCCAGTCCTATCGCTGAAGAAGGATTACTAAACAGCTCAGATTGATAAGGAGGAAAAAGAGGCCTATTCCCCAAAACCATACGAGCTGCATTTGACAGGGCTGGGGGAACAAGTGGTCCCGACTTTAAATCTGATCTCGTCTTTGTTGAGCGAGGTCTCTTTTTAGGCTCTCCGCCCTCTGGAATCTGGTAAAATTGATTAATCTCAAGCTCTTCAAAATTCTGTATCGCCCCCTTAGGCCAGCGAATAGTCACTGAAGAAATCTTATGATGCTTTCCTAGCCCAAAATGCATCCAAAAAGAGGACTGTGAAAGATAGCTCCCACCTGTGGTGACAGTTCGGATCTGCCTCATCTCTTTTCCTTTTTCATCCTGAGTAGTCAGCGTAATTCTCGCCCCAATCGCATTTCTGTTCGAACTAACACCTTTCAAATGAAACGCTACAAAATGATTTCCGGTTTGCTGGTTATTCTGAAGAAACCGAACCGAAGGAGCCGTTCGATTTAGCATCCAGATATCTTGATCTCCATCAAAGTCCCAATCCACAAATCCTAGAGCCCTTGAATCATCAGAAAAATTAAATCCAGTGGCTGCAGAAACGTCCGCAAATTGCGCAACGCCGTCTTGATTTCCAAGATTCAGAAAGCACGAATTAGGCTCTCGCCCACTCAGGGATCTTCCTTGAGCTAACAACCTTGTGATAGCAGCCCATCCCATTAAATAATTATCGCTTAGCTCTTGATGAGCAGCTTCAGGAGATTGCGCCGCGACCCGACGCCAAAAGAAACTTCACAAATCTGCGGGATCTTCTCCCGTCATAAAACCATTCGCGATCAGAATATCCTGCCACCCATCATTGTTAATATCCATCATCCGGGAAGCCCATGCCCATCGGCCAACCGTAATACCGGATTCCTCACTCGTGTCTTGAAACGCAATTTGATCCTGTGATTTTCTTCCCTGAAGCAAAGTATTTCCACGACTCATACGCAAAAAGTGATCCCGAGTTTTCTGGCTCGCCTCAGTCATAAACTGAGATTGAGTTGTAATCCTATTACCTGCACTTGAAAACATGTTGCTTACATATAAATCTGGAATCCCATCATTATTTGGATCTCCCCAGGAAGCCGACATACTCGGAGATAGATCCTCCACTCCCAACTCTGGTGCGACATCACTAAATCGCAGTATTCCCGTCTGCTGAAATTCATTCTGGTAAAGATTGTTTCTCCCAAAATCATTCGCCACGTAAAGATCTAGATCTCCGTCATTATCATAGTCTTCCCAAGCAGCAGAGAGAGACCAACGTGTATTATTGTGATTGAATCCTACACTTTGAGTCTCATCAACGAAGGTCCATTTACCTGAGTTGCGGAGAAAAAGGTTAGCGCCTCCATTATCAGCATCATGCATAGGATGAGGTATATGATGTTTGTATTCACCTACACCTCCCCAGACGCTTCCATAACCACAGACGTAAACGTCCAAAAATCCGTCGCCATCAGGGTCAGCCGCCGCTAGCCCAAACGGAGCTCCTTTTGCCAAAAATTCTTGGCGTTTTGTAAATTGGGCGGCTCCATCATTCTCCATGAAAACAATCCCGTTAGGGACATTTAACACCAGATCATTGTCTCCATCGTTATCAAGATCCACGATGAGCACACAACGAGTGTCGTTTAACCAATTTGCTCCTGATAACTCACTATGATCTTTTAGACGCCCATTTGCAGTCTGTAAAAAAACTCGATTGGGAATTCCTCCAGTTTGACACACAAATAAATCATCCAGCCCATCACCATTCAAATCCCCAACACTGAGGCCATTATAGCCGTTAGTACTAACCCCCGTATTGGGCTCTAAGCCACGACTCCAGTGCAAAAGACCTTTTGATAGCTGCTCTTGAGCATCCGTATTCTCCGGGATGATCGCTCTGGTAGAATCTACAAAAAACTGTTCATCTTCACTCACACTATGAATTTCTTCATAGTCGATAAGTTCAATTTTTCGGATCAAAGGAACCTCTGCTTTTGTCCATACAACATTCCATCGCGCATTAATTTGGAGAGAATTCCCATTATCATCGTGAGCATAAAAAAGTACGATAACCTTCGTTAACACAAACTCACCTTCCTCGTTTACTCGAAAAATTTTAAATTTACTATGTGGCTCACCAAGACTCAACAGGGGGGCTGCGAGATCTTTTAAGACCTTCCTGAAATCCGATTTTTTATCGTCAACCTGTGATACGTTGGCACGAAATACCTTTATTTGATCACCTTTATAAATAACGTCCAACTTATTTCCTGAAGGCCGAAGAACATCGAATTGAGGTTCAGAATCAAAGAAAGATTGTAGATGCAAATACTCAGCTGATCCATTTTTCATCATCGCCTTACCTAGCGATTTCAGCCTTATAGACGCTACTTCTCCAAAAGTCTCAGTAGACCACCTTCCTTTAGATGAATCTACAAGATCTAACTCTTTCTTAAGGCGGCTCCCAAAGCCATCGGGGTTCGTCTCATTTTTTGATATTATTTTTTGAGACCTAGTGTCCTCCTTACCAATATTTGATCCCACCTTTCCCCTCTCTTTACACGAGGGAATCATCGAGCATATCAATACAAAAACCGATAATGGCACTAAATATTGGAACTTACAACCTGACATCACTTACAAAAAAATACTCAATCCTAATGGATTGAGCATTTGAAAAATATTTAATTTTATTTCACTAACGGCGGCGACGAAGCAATGTCAACGCACTAATAGCTGCAAGGAGAGCAGATGATGGCTCAGGCACTGCATCATCGAAAGTAATATCAAAATTACCGATAACAAGTTGCTCATCAATATTATTTCCTTCAATCGCCCCATTCCCATCACTAAGACGAGCGATAATCTCAATAGTGACATCTCCACTCCCAGAGACTTGCACATTATCAAATGCTGGATCAGCGCCCAGATCGTAAAGAGCATCATGCCCCCAACCATCTGTTCGTGTGCTAATAAACTCAGAACCGCCTGCATTCCCTGGAGCTAGGCCTTCAAGAATCACACCAGCTGGAGCACTAACTGTCGTACCTGAATTGTAAGTAGAGTCACGACTAGTTCTGGCCGTAAGATCCACATTCAATACACTTGTTCCACCTACGATCACTTCAATTCCATCACTATTGAGAGCTCCATCAATACCGCCACCTGCACCTACAATCAGTTGATCAATACTGATAGACTGGAACGCAGGAACTCCTGTCACAGTAATCGTTGTTGTCGCAGTAACGCCGCTGTTGTTGCGGTAAAAAAGCCTCTGAC
>CALGMJ010000118.1 GCA_937958875.1 uncultured Verrucomicrobiales bacterium
TTTTACTCGGGAATCGACAGGCCGAAGAGCTGGAAGAGTTTTCGCTTTGGAATCATCCGTGGCTACTTGGATTACTCATTTTTTTCCTCTTTACGGAGTGGGGGCTGAGAAAGCGCTACGGTCTTCCATAGAGGGTCCAATCAGCCGCTATTATTTTGACAAGGATCTCGACTTGATCCGGGCTCTAATTGGGGTCACTTTCAGTCATGCGCATTTTTTTGTTACTTCTGAGTTCTTGTGCCTTGATTTCCTGCGGCATCCGTGAAGATGAGAAAGTCCGACGTCCGGTCCCTCCCAGAGGAAGTGATAATTCCACTATACCATGGAATGCTCCTCAAGCCGGAGAAGGGCAGGGCGTTCTTGGTGGACTTCTCCAGCGCTAGTACTGCGTTCCCTATAACTCGATGAGTGCTGCCGACCCCGCCGAAATCATCGTCGAGATTTGCCCGAGTTGTGGCTGTGAAATGGATGTCACAGCCTTCGAGCCATTTTCGAACGTGGTGTGTCGCTGTGGGGTGGAGACTCGGGTGAAGCGAGTTTTCGGGAATTACCGGCTCGAACGGCGCTACGCTGTGGGCGGAATGAGCGTTGTCTTCGTCGCTTGGGATACGACCTTGGATCGCGAAGTTGCGGTCAAAATTCTCAATGAGGAATATAGTGTCGATGGGATGCGGGTAGAGCAGTTTGAGAATGAAGCTCGACTGACTGCAGCAGTGCATAATCCTCATGTCGTCCAGATTTACACGGTAGGAAAGGCATACGGGCGCTTTTATCTCGTGATGGAGCTGCTTGAGGGGCGTAGTTTTGAATTAATTATGTCTGAGCGAGGGGCTCTGCCGGAGGCAGAGGTGCTCGAGGTGGGGAGGCAGGTCATCGAGGGGCTGGATGCGGCGAATCAGGCGGGGGTGATCCATCGGGATGTGAAACCGGGTAATATCCTTATTGATGATTCTGGACTGGTGAAGCTAGTTGACTTTGGTCTCGCTCTGATCACGAAAGGGGGGAAGGCCAAGGCGGAAGAAATCTGGGCGACGCCGTATTATGTGCCTCCCGAGGTTCTGGAGCGGAAAACCGAGGATTTTCGGAGTGACCTCTATGCGTTGGGATCGACTCTCTATCATGCCTTAACTGGTCATCCACCCTTTGATGCTAGTTCGACGCATACCAATTTTTTAAAGCAGAAAAAGAAAGTCATTCCGAAGCTGCAAAAGGCGGCTTCCTGGCTCAAGCCAACAACCTGTGATGCCATCGATATTATGATGGCTTATGAGCCCAAGAATCGGACTTCGAGCTACCGGGAAGCGCTAGCTTTGATGGATCTTGCAGTCGCGGAGGTTGTTGATGCTACCGCGCCTCCGATTCATAGTCAGGCGCGGGCTAAGCGGCGTGGTAAGCGGAAGCGTACGGCTTTGATTCAGGTCTTAGCTGGTGGTGCTGTATTGGGAGCGATGGCCTTGATCGGGAAGCAAATGCTCACTCCCAAGGAGGAGATAAGCGAAGAAGATCCCGAAGTTTTAGCAGATCCTGGTGTGATTACTCCAGTTGAGGCAATAGTGAGTGAAAGTCAGGCCCAGACCGAACTCTTGGCAAAGACTTGGGAGCAGGGCCGAGAGGCGATTTCTCAGCGGGACTTTCGTATGGCAGCCATTCAATTTGCCAAAATTTCTAAAGATGAAGCCGTGCCGGAACCCACTCGATCCTGGGCTGAGTTAGAAGGGCTGATTGCGAAACTATTTGCGGGGCTCCCCGGGGAGGCGCGTCAGGATGCGAAAAAGATGTCCCGACGTTTGGCTAAAACGAAGGATTTACACCCAATTGCAAAAGGCTTGCGAGGGATCTCTGTTAATTTGAGTAAGCCGTATCCTGTCGCTCAGAAAGAATTTCCGGCTGCCCCTGAAAATGTGGTTGAATGGATGAGCAGCCTTGCCCTGACCTTAAAGAACTGGGAGCAAGGACAGCTGCAGGAAACTCGAATTATGTTGGAGAAAATCCAGCGTGCTGAACTGGATGACTACGAATGGTTTCAGGTTTATCGAGAGTTGGTGGCGGATTACTTACATGACGCTGAACTTTTAAAAGGGGGCTCAGAATTGCCACCCCCCCAAAATAAAAAAGAAGTTGAGACTCAGCTAGCTGATTTGGAAAGCCGTCTTTCTCAGCTAAAGACTCGGGGGCGGGCCAAATATCATGTGCGGACACGCCAGACTCGGTTGGCTCGGTTACGGAAAGGTTTTCAGCTGCGTCCTGGTAAATCGGTCTCTACTCCTTGGGAAAGTCTCGTTGGTGAGATGAAAAAAATCATTCATGTCTGTCAGTTCGAGCAGGCACGACTTCTTCTCACCGAGAGGGCGGAATCGGCACCTCTGAATGCACGGGTTGCCTATGATTATTTATTAAAAAACGCCTTCGCATTTCAGCAAGATTTTGTGGGGGAGAGGGTGTTTCATATTTCCTCTAATACGATTAAAGGTGTGGTGGAGGTTAAAAAGACCTCTCTCGATGGATTTGAGACGGCGGCAGGAACGATTTTGAAATGGAATCAGGTCGATGGAAATGAGCTTTTAAAAATCCATGAGCAGCTGCGGGGAGAAGTCGATGCCTCAAAATCAATGGAAATGAGGGAGCGCTCCATCGCCTTTGCCTGGCTACTTGGTATTAAGGCATTTGCTGAGTTTGAGGCTGAACAGCTGGCTGACGAGCGTGCTGAATTCGCTAAGGTATGGAAGCGAGTCACCATCGGACTTTCTGAATAACAGAGCTTTATTCCGAAGCATTGAATAAAAGATTCTGACCTGAGGTCCAATGGTCAGGATGAAAAAGAATTTTGCTAGGCTTACTCTATTAGCCATGACCGCTGCTTTTGGGGTCAGTTGCACCACTGCCTATGATCGAAGCGGGCGAGCGAATAAGGTGATTACTCCTGAGGGAGCTGTCCTTGGCGCTGCTGCGGTAGGAGTGCTAGCTTATTCTCTTGGTAAGAATCGGAAGAAAAAAAAGAGCTACCATCATTATGATGGCGGTTATTCATCAGGTCACGATTCTTACCACCGAGGATCCAGTTATCATCGGCGCGATCACTATCGTGATGATAGTCATCGTTATCGGAACTCAGGCTACCGTCATGCGACACGCTGTGCTCCTTACTAAGAACTAATTTTTTAATGGGTAATTGATGATCGAAACAAAGCCCCACTCGTGAAAACGAGTGGGGCTTTTTGAGATTCAGTTCTGAGCGAAAGCGTTAGTTTGCAGGCGTGTTGCGCTCAATGACAAAGAAGACTCGATCCATTCCCATCAAGCTCATAGCAGGAATATCGATTGAGCTGGTTGCACCCATGCTTTGGAAATTATCATTGGCGTCGCTCCAATCCCGGAAAATGCTGCCATCGGCAGGGTCTGCTGTTTCCAAGTTATCATTGAACCAGATGGTGTAAGTATCAGTCATGGTCGGGTCCGAAGTCCATTCGAGGCTAACAGAACCATCATCATTTAGCTCAAAATCACTGATTGTCACCGCGGCGATTTCCTGAGGTGCAATGCCCAACTGCTGGTCACCATTTCTAAAGAGCGAGGAAATTTCGCTATCACTTAGCGCTCGACTCCAGAGGGAGGTTTCATCGATGAGGCCATTGAATTCACGGTTATCATTTCCTGCGACAGTATTTGGATCATCTCCGAAGGTCCAGACGGGACCTGAGATGTATTCCGAGGGTACGTTCGTTGTGATGGTCTCTACTAAGCGGCCGTTTAGATAAGTCTTCACCTCTGTGGTATTCCAAGTCATGACTAGATGCTGCCATTCGTTCAATTGGATACCTGTTGCAACACCGGCTGAGCCTGCATAGCGGTAGTCGGCTCGGTTGCCATTTTCCTCATCATCGCGGAGATTGATTCCCCAATTTGATTCTCTTACCGTAGCGTCTCTTGTGACTAGGACTCCGCGGAATCCATCGATCGATCTAGGGTTTATCCAGGTGGATAAAGTCAACTCAGTAATGGTGTTTGCAAATGGATCATCGAATTGTAATGAAGTACTCCCGTCGAGATCTAATGCTTGTCCGATCTGTCCTTCCGAGAAAGTCGGTGTTCCTTGAGCGACTGTCGTATTCTGTGCGCCATCTTCATTAGCACGGTCTAAAACTGTGGTTGCCGTATCATTATCAAAGGTGAACAGAGCTAAGAGGCCATCTTGAGGAAGATCTGGAATAGGTGGGCTGAGTGGATCGTTCGGGTCCGTTGGAGTCGCTGCATTCACTTCATCACCATCTGAAATGGTGTCATTATCAGAATCAAGATTAGTCGGGTCTGTCATGATGGTCGTGCCGTTGAAGCTGAAGCCATTTACCTCTGCTCCATCAAGAATTCCATCATCGTCAGTATCCCCATTGAGAGGGTCGGTATTGTTCGGAGCTTCTAGATCATCATTGAGCCCATCTACATCAGTATCGGCTAGGGTGGGGTTGGTGCCGAGCTCTTCTTCTTCTTCATTAGTGAGTCCATCCCCATCATTATTGTCTCCCCCGTCTTCATCGAGGTTACCAAAGAATCGCATTTCCCAAGCGTCATCGAGATCGTCGTTGTCACTATCCATGGGTGGATCGATTTGGTTTGGTGAGAGATCTCCGTTAAAAAGTTCTATAATTTGATCAGAGGTCAGCACTTGATCCCAAACGGCGACATCATCAATAAGGCCAGCAAATTCGCGCCTACCGTTGAGAGGATCATTACCAATATCCCAGAGTCCGCCGACGAGAGTTCCTGTGCTTGGGTTTGTGGTATTGTTTGCTAATACCCCATTGATGTAAATAAAGGTTTCTGGGAAGATATCGTTACCGTCATCATCTCCGCTCCATGTCATAACGACATGATACCACCCGTTATTGTCTCCAACCGAATCATCAACTAAAATTAGTGGGATAACGGGATCGTCACTTGGTGAGTCCAATGATCCAGTGGTTCTTGAGTTGAGTCGACCATCTGGTCTGCGGTTGATGCCCCACAGAGTCACAGGTTCTCCAGGAGGATCTCCATCTAGAGGAATCAGACGAGGCGGTGTCGTAGACGGCGTGTTTCGAGTCATAAATAACCCTAAATTATCCCCTTCTGCTGATGGATTGATCCACATGGAGATCGTCATTTGCCTCGAGTTGAGAATGTTGTTCATATCCACTCGGAAAAAATTTGATCCAGCAACGGCACCACTCAGGTTCGCTGCGCCGCCAATTATTCCGCCGTTAGGCTCCCACGTGACTGGGACTGCAGGGTTTTGCCAAACGGCATCATTTCCAAATTCTGCGGTTGCTAGGTCTCCAGTCATGTCATCCATGGGCCAGTAACTAATGAGGGTAGCCTGAAGGGAAGCTGGGCTGATCAGTAAAGCTCCTGAGAGGGCAAAGATGTGGCCTACATGTGTATGTTTTTTTTGCATTTTTTCTAGGATTGGTCGTGAATCCATTAGCGATTTTCATGAGGGATGTGCTCATGAAATATGTTGAATTAACTATCCTTAGAATGTGACAAAGGCTACCTACTTTTGTCTAGGTGGACAATTGTCTTAGGATGGATATAGCGTGTGAATTCTTAGTAAGGTTCACACTACACGACAAAAATGACGGCCTCAAACCCCTTGAGAAAAGAGAAAAAGGAGGTCGCATTCGTTGTCAGGTTCAAGAAGAACATCCATCATTGATGGTAAAAAGGCCTGCCATTACGGTAAGTCAAGAAAGAGGAAAAAGAGTATTTTGCGTAAGGTGATGGGGCTGAAACGATGGTTTGGAAACAAACCGATTCAAAGCAAGGAGTCTCGCTTCACTAGTGCTCCGTCAAACCTAAGATTTCGGGTTCCTGCTGGTCTCTCGAAAATCTGGCCGCGTTGTCGATGCTAAGAGAATGCTCGATTCACTGATCACCTCCGCCTTGCCAGATTTCCGATATCCTTCGCACTTACCTGA
>CALGMJ010000119.1 GCA_937958875.1 uncultured Verrucomicrobiales bacterium
AGGCAGGGCTCCTGCACAAGGGAGGAATCCAAACTAAAATCTTGCTAGAGTGATCGCCATTACTTGGAAAATCGTTTTAAAAACCACTGATTACCCAGATTTCACTGATGCCTATATTGCGGAGCCTAAGAAAATCAGTGAAATCTAGGTAATCAGTGGTTTTCTTCCGCTAATACCTCAAATTTCGTCCTGCCTATACTCTGAATTTCTCCCTTATGTAGGGACCTTGCAGAAAAAGGCAGATCGCCCTGAGACCGACCTTGACGCTGAATTGATCAAGCCTGAGATCCGATACTTTGCCCTGAATTTGGAAGGGGCAATCAAGGCACTACTGAGCAGTGCACTCTTGGCCCTGATCGACCTGAGTGCACCTGAATCACTCAACGCAATATTTGGCGACGACACATTTTATACAGACGAGGCGGTGGCCCTGCTCATGAAAGCCACACCTCATTCGTAAAATCAGCTTTCTAGCCAATCGCCCTATCGTCTAGCGAAGTATTGTATGGATGCCTGAACATGTGGGACAGGTCGATGGATCGTGAGCGGTTGCCGGCGCCCTTGATGAACGAGGGCTAACCACCTGGGACTCAGTAATACCTGAGGTATCAACGGCATTCGAAGACGGTGCTTGCAGGGATGCACTTGAAGCTGCCGAAGTATTGGGAGTGACTGCGAGGCGGAAGAAGGCTCTGTCCTGCGAGGGCTGAGCGAGCTGAACTTCAACTCTCTGACGACCATTTCCGATGTTTTGAGGATCCCCGAGAAGGGTCACCTCTGCGGTTTGAGCAGGATTCCAAATATTAAGATTTGATGAATATGATAAGCCATACTGGAGACCGTTTGACAGAAAATCGACTCCGGTCGTTCCTTGGAAGGTCTGGCCGACAAGAGGAGTCAGCCGCTCATAACTTAGGGTAGCGACTCCATTTTCCCCTTCTAGTAGTTCGAATGCACCTTGTTTATCAAAAACGAAAGGATTTCGACCGGTTGCAAATTCCAGTAGATTGTTGAGACCGTCGTTATCCGGATCCGCGTCCTCGGCGAGTTCTGCAGGTGATGCTCCCGAGAAGTTACCCTGCCAAGTTTGGAAATCGATCTGATCGATTGGCTTGAGAAGCGGACAATTGAAAACATAGTCTCGCAAGAGATCGGAATTCCAAAATGCCCTTCCGCTGTCAGTGCCAATAGATGGGTGGAGACCGCCGCCGGCCCCGACGGTGAAAAAGCGATTCATGTCATCACCACCCCGGCCCATAATTGTGTCAGGAATATCGCTACGCCTGACCCCATATTGTTCGAAGAGCGCATCTAGATGAGGGACCGCAATCCCAAAGACGTCGTTCATAGGTCCATTTTGTGAAATCAGGAAATGGCCTATTTCGTGCATGCACACCCCAATTGCCGAGGAATAGTTTGCCCAGTTGCTCGCTCGAAAAGCGCTGTCATCGGGAGTGACATCGAAGTCGATATCAGTCCGATCCGTAAGACTGACCGGAATATCAGCGATCGACTCAGCCCAAGTGTGCAACGTTTGGCTTGAGTAGGCGGACGTTGTCCCTATTGCAGCAGCACCATTACCTCTGAGTTCCCCAGGGTTACCGTTGAAATTATATGTCGTAAATCCCAGGATCGTCAGATCCTGAACGTTCCCATCAAGAATGGTGCCACTAGGGCGGCCTAATGCTCTCGCGATGGCTTGGTTGGCAACACTAGTGATAAGAGCTGCTCTGGTATCGCTTGTAAATTCAAGATAGCCCTGTCTCATTCCTGTGCCAGCGCCGCCTCCTTGCTCGGTAACGTCAGTAAAGAGAACTTGGGTGATCGGCAGACCTGTATCTGGATCAAGGTTAAGAGAAAAAGTCCGTGGTTCATGTCCCGCATCAGCTAATGATTGTGCGGTAAATGTCTGTAACATAAGAGCCATGATGCTGATTCTTTTTTGAGCAGAAGCGATATCGTTCGGCTCCCCTGGAGGAGCAATAAAATCTCCGGTGGAATCGCTGGCTAGCAGATACATGGGGTTGACTCGCCTCGTGTTTCCAGGATCAACAAAGGAGAGGGGGATATTCATTTGGTCTACACCATCATCGATGAGGATGTCATTCGCACCAATGCCTCCACGCAGCAGAACCATTCCTTTATAATATCCGCCGAGTGCTGGCCAGGAAACAGGATCATCACCAGACGTCAGATTACTGATGATCACCTCAGTAGCACTGGGATCACAAGTGCCGCGGAGAAGGGCGAGAGGATAGCCGAGAGTATGGCCCGGGGCGTGATTTCGGACCGATAAGCCGTGGTTCGGTTCAAGAGCAGTGTTGAAAGTCTCCACGACGATGTTTCCGGAGAAGCGGCGTCTGGCAAAGGTATCGACATCATCAGTAGCCAGCATCGCCAAATAGATAGTCTCACCTGCTTCAGCGAAACCAGCGTATAGAGTAGGGCGCTTCCGACCATTCACAGGGTAAACTCTCCGGTCCATATTTTCAGAGCCTTTGAAGAGTCTGAAGGTGGAGTGCGTCATTGAGTCGAGATCAACGTTGAAGGTAATGTAGCCCTCTTCACCTGGCTGGATAGTGTAGCCAACGATAACGTAGTGATCGAGGCCATCTGAACTGCTTTCAGCAGAAAGACCAGAGTTCAGATAGGCAACTCCACCATAGCTTGATGCGGAGCTGGTGTCGTAAACTCCGACAGAGTTATTTGGATCACCATCAGTGCCCAGAGCATCGGGTGATTGGTTTCGCCAATCGTTATCGACGGGGGTGAGAGTTTCATAGTTAGCGACGTCACCGATAGCCACGCCGGTTGGATTCCAGGCAAAGGTCCAGTTCTCAGGCAGGGTGCCGAGTGCTCCAGCCGCAGCCTGATCAAGATCCAAATTTGCGATTTGAAAGGGAGTTCCAGGTTCAGGGCCTGGCTCTACGAAAGTGCCTTCCACAATCTGGATGTTGTCGAAGAGAGCGGTGTCATTAAATGTTCCAAAGCCGAATTGCACCCCATTGGTGAAGTTTTTGAGGGACGGCATACTGCTGCTGGCACTATCCAGAGTGATTGAGTAGCTGGCAACCACTGCCGCACTTCCCTCTTCGCTGACGGTAAACTCTAGTTGATCAGTGGCTGCGTTCCATGAACAGACCGCATTATACCAAGTATCATCTGCGATAGCCTGGTTTGCAAAGCTATCGAGTGCCGGTTCATCTTCCCGAACAAATGAGTTATTATAGAAGACATCATTATTATCGCTAGCTTCGGTAACGAGTGTCACATAATAATCACCGTTTACGAGATCGCCCATGAGGAATGCGCAATCATCAAATCCCGCCTCGTTGACGATCCTGAAATCGAAAGTGACGAAAAAGTCTGAATTCGCGTCGACCGAGATTCCAGTCGGCTGAAGCCATCCACTCGTTTGTGAATCTGCCCCAACAGTCGCTTGTCCGTTATTTCCAATTTGACCCGCATTTCCGGGTAAACCGTTAGCCGAAAGACTGAAAGGAGTACTTCCTCTCAGAACCTGAGTGAACCGGGTGAGTCCATTCGACTCAAAATCGTCTTCGAATAACACCTGTCCAAAAACAGGACCAGGAAGGAGCAGACTAAAAATCAGTAAAAGTCGGGTAAGTGGTGTTGGCATGATAACGGGAGCTAAGGCGTATTTATGAACCTAGAGTTCATAAAAAAGGTGCTCTGCGATAGAGGATTCGCAAGTCTCAGTAAACGACCCATTTCGAATGAATATAGGTCTTTAGTCTAAAGGAGACAGCCAGAATAGCTCTGGACATAGTCCAGAGCTGTTCTCTGGCCAGTTCACATGAGCTGAGCCATTTGATCCAATACTTGAGCTGATCCCGTTGAAATAAACCACCGTCCTACGGAACTGTATCGCCAGTGGTATGAGAAGGTGGTGAGGGCGATCCTACCGCCTACTCGATCGGGGACTAACAGTTGTTTTGGGTTGCCCGCGAAGGGCAAAATAAAATTGAGGAAAAAATTAATTTACTGAGCTTGGATCTTCGTCTCATTCATCACGTTTCCATCCACGCTGTGATGTCGAACCATTGCCACTTTATCGATAATTTCAACTGAGAGATATCCCCCCTTAATTCGAAGGAATGGCTGCCAATCTTCTTGGAGTGATTTTTTGAAACCAGCGGCATGCTCATCTGAAGCGGCCCCACTTCCAAATTCGTTTAAGCCTGTGTCTGGATCAATGGAGTGATATTGCCAATGGCGGTCACCGTTGATCACAAAACACCCTGGAATACGATTTAAGAATTCGCGCAAACGTTTACCCTCGTGAGCGAAGGCCTTATTGGCGTGGTTGTCTTTTTTTCCTTTTCGATCTGGACCCACCACTGGAGTCGCGGAGATATAAAGTTTGAAGGTCGCATCGGAATTCGACATCGATTGCTCCAGCCAGGTCCATTGTTCGGCTCCTAGAATCGTTTTTTGGGGGCCATCATTTATGTTGTTAGGCGAACGGAATTCACGTCCCTCTGGTAACCAGATCTGCAAGTTTTTGCCCCAACGGAAAGTGCGGTAGGGTTTATCAGATTGCGGAATCTGCTCACGCCAGATCTTAAGCCCTTGGTCCCAAGTCAAATTCCCATAAGTCTGGCCGGGCCAGCAGTCGTCCTTGAGAAGATCGTGGTCGTCATGCATCCAGTAAGATGGGACCTGACTGTGAAAGGAACGCAGGTAGGGCAATGAATAAAGGCGGTTCCACTTGTAACGAGCTGTGCCGATGTCTTTGGCGTATGGTTTGGGTTCGTCGTAGTAAAGGGTGTCACCCGTCTGGACAAAGAATGCAGGCTTCTGCGCTAGCATCGACTTATAAATTTGGTGCCCATTGACCTTATCATCACGCCGTGGAAAATCTTGGCAGGTGGAAACCACAAATGTGATAGGTTCCGCCGATTTTTTGGCAGGTGCTGTTGTGAACTTTCCACTAAATTTGGCATGACTCCCTTTCGCTACCGCCTCAAATACGTAGCTGGTTGCGGGTTTCAAATTTTCTAGTTTCACCTGATGGCAAAAATCATCGTCAGCACTCACTTCTTTCCATGAAGTTTCTGTTTTCTTATTCGATAAGGTCGACTCCCAATAAACGAATCTCAGTTCACCAGCGAGACCTGGAGCTTGCCAGTGAGGATTGTTCTCGTCCCATTGATCGACCTGATGATCAGCCTCCGCCCTAGCAGTGAGTCGGGTCCAGAGCACCGTGCTGGTATCACTAGTTTCACCAATCTTTACTCCATCTGCAAAACCTTGCCCATAGGCGCATGAGATACTTGTAAAGAGAATAAGGAGTGCTTTGTGCATAAGAGAAGACTTCTTGCTTTAGTATCGAATGACAAGTAATTTACTCTCTGGAAAAATCCCCCCCAAACCCATCATCGAAAGATTGTCAGAGTGGATAGCATCAGTCTTGGCGAGCCCTCATTCATTGACCCAGCCTCTATGAGAATTTCGTAACGAAGGTTAGAGATCACATAATTACTATATGGGCGGTATATTATTATCGCTCACCCCTCGAACTAAGCCTTTCAAAAAAAGCTCCACACGAGACTCAAATACTAGCAAAGAAGCAGTAGATTTATGATACAACGCTAGAGCGCCTCCACTACTTCATTGCTAGCACTTCGCCGATCTCGGTTATTCTTCCTCGCTACCGATAAACTTGTATGTCACGGCACCGAGAACAGCACCTATAATCGGAGCGATCCAAAAGAGCCAAAGCTGCACAATGGCACCAGAACCTACAAATAGAGCAACTCCTGTGCTACGAGCCGGATTCACAGATGTATTCGTGACAGGGATCGAGATCAAATGAATCAGAGTCAAACATAGGCCAATCGCAATTGGAGCTAGACCTTTAGGAGCCCGCTTATCCGTAGCCCCTAGAATCACGATGAGAAACATCATCGTCATCACAATCTCCGTAACCAGCGCAGCTACTAAGCTGTAACCCCCTGGAGAATGAACTCCGTAGCCGTTTGTAGCAAATCCATCAGAAAGCGAAAAGTTAGCGTTCCCACTCGCTATAATATACAAAACTCCACCAGCTACTACCGCACCCACCACTTGAGCAATCACATAGGGACCTATTTCTTTCGCAGGAAAGCGACCACTCGCCCACAAACCGATAGAGACTGCAGGATTCAAGTGACACCCTGATATGTGCCCAATCGCAAAAGCCATCGTCAACACGGTGAGACCAAACGCGAACGAAACACCAAGTAAACCAATGCCTACATCAGGGAAAGATGCAGCCAAAACCGCACTTCCACACCCACCAAGAACAAGCCAAAACGTTCCAATTAATTCTGCTACATATTTTTTCATAGTATTCTGAGTTTTTTATTTCCCCCTCCTCTGAACACAAACAGCACTAAAGCCAAAACGTCTTCCGACAAAGGGATTGGTGATCATAACCATAAAAAAAGCGCCGAAACAATCACAGGAAAGAAAAAGAACTAACAGCAGTCACCGCCACCTGACTGATCTAGTCATTGAAGTGACCCCGTAAAACGGAAGTCCGCAGTATATTAAAGAAAATGCCTGATCAGTATTAAGGTCAAATCCGGGAATACCTCCCACAAGAGATGATAACCCATTAGCTACTCACCACTAGCCTGGCTTAAAATCTTCGCTC
>CALGMJ010000120.1 GCA_937958875.1 uncultured Verrucomicrobiales bacterium
GAACTCTACCGTTGTCGTTGGAACATTGAGATCATCTTTCGAGCGTGGAAGCAGTCAGCCAACCTTGAGAGGGCTCTCAACCGCCGCAGTAACGAATATCATTTTCAGGTCTTAATGCTGGCCGGGATGATCTATCAGGTCTTGAGTTTGGCCATGGTGTCGTTGATGCGTGCTTCACTTAAGGCAGGTCAGTATATGAGCTATGAAAATCTCTTCGACAACTTTAGCGAGTGGATCATCAGATCAAAGAATTTGATGGGAATTGGGAATTTCGATCTTGACCCTAGGCATGTTGTCATGGAGTCTCGCAAAGACCGTAGACCCCTTGAAGATACTTGGATCACGCTCTTAGGTTGACGCCAATGGGTAGGTGGCTATTTCACCTGTGCTTCTCCCATTGTGGGTGCATCAAGCATTCCCTTGAGGTTGATGTATCCCCAGCCTTCAGCCCCATCAACCTTGCGAGCGAAGCTAAATGCCTTGTCGCACGCAACTGGTTGACGAAGCCTTGATTCTCTGCGTGAGTCAGATTGAAGAGCCAGACTGCGTCACCAAGTCCGTCAGGGACATTGGAGAGATCGGTGCTGTCCGGGTGCTGAACGGCAATGGCAAACTCTTCTGGGAAGACTGGGTTAAAGATCATCCCAGTTGCTTCAGACCCATCAACACGAAGGCTGAGAAAATGGTCTACGGACTCGGCGACACCATCATTATCCGCATCACGGGCAAACCAGATATCGCCACCTGTACTACTGCTGTTTGGTGAATCCTCAATGATGTAGATATTGCCCAGGGCATCCTTCGCAAGATTGTCCGGAGAGTTCATTTCAGCTGTAGTTGGAGCAAAGCCTTCGTTCTTAGGAGTTGCCACATCATCTGCAAAGACACGGACGATACAGTTATCGAGAGAAGTTGTTTCTGGACACCAGAACCAACGACGTCCAACCCTCTTCCAGCGAGCTGGAACCACTGTTCAAAGTAAACAACTTCATTTCCATTTGCGAGCACGCCCACTTCCATATCCTCTTGGGCGTCCGTATGGTGTGCCTCCAACATCGTCAGCTGCTATGCGTCCACCACGGGTATCTGAGTTTATACGAGGATCATTGCGGAAGGGATCAGTCACACCGGGAAAAGGACTTCCAGTAGCATCAGTGACAGGAACCCAGCTCGCCGCTCCGGTGCGTGGTACATTCTGGTTGGCTTGATCATTATAGTAGTCCGCAGCCAAACCATTAAAGGCATCAACAGACAACACAAACGTTTGACACAGGGCTCCTACACAAGGGAGTAATCCAGACTAAAATCTTGCTAGAGTGAGCGCCATTACTTGGAAAATCGTTTTAAAAACCAGTCCCAGCGGCATCGTTGCCTCTCACGACCAGCTACCTCAATTCTGCCGTGCTAGCATCGTTAGCTTCTGCTTTCTACTGAGTGCTTTAATTCTCAGTTCTTCTTTTGTGGCTTCAGAGCGCGTCCCAATCTCAGCTTGGTAGACAAGTTCCAAGGGGCCTTTACCCCGAGTATATTTTGCCGCCTTGGGACCACCACTTTGATGTTCTAGAAAGCGCCGCGCAACATCCGTAGCGATCCCGGTATAGAGGGTGCCATCAGCGCACCGGATGAGATACACAGACCAAGTCGTCACTCAGCGGATTTAACACTCACCGTCTGGAAAGCGACAACAATCGCCAGCAAGACCAGGAGAAGAACGACCCATACGGTGTGAGCAAAGGATGCCTCTTTCTTTTTTAACTGAAGCTGAAGGTGTAGTGCCTCCTCACCATCGACTTGGATATCTCGCCGAAACACAAAGGTCTTACCTGTCGCTGATACCACTGGCTCTAGCAGTCTTGAATTGGGCTCCGTTGACCTCTGATGCTGCACCCATTTTTTGGCGATATTCCCGATCGATCGATTCACCTCAGCATCATTTCCTACCACGACGCCTTGAAAATCATCTGGGCGGAAATTTAAATTTCCACCGAAGACCGGGTTACTGTTGGCAGCGACTTCGAGACGATCATTCTGCCCTGAACGTATCCCTCCCAACTCACTTCGGTTGTCGAGATAGTTTCGTTGAAGTCGGGTATTGAATCCAAGCACTGCTTGCTGAGTGATGATATTTTCAAACTGAACTCGCGCATCTTCACTGCTCGCAGCATCGAGAGAAAATTGATTTGAAACCTGTGCGAGAGTGATCGCAGCCTTTTTGTTATCTCCACCTTTGATCAACGATGACACCTTCCCTAGCTGGCTCTGGGCAAGCTGCTGCTTGTCAGCATTTCTCTTACTCACTCGCCCAAGGTATTCCTCCTGAGAAAGGGAAGACTTTTGCTTTTCCTCAATCAGGTCAAAATCCCCTCCCATTTTTTTAAGGTCATACCCTTCTGGGAGAGAGACAGACCACTCAATGTTTTCCAAAGGCTCACCAATACTCAACGCGGTTAAACGCAGCTCATCATCAGGTACGATGGACGTCGAATAGAAGAGTCGCACCTGAGCATCTTTTCCGCCGGCTGCCCCAGTGACTTTAAAAAGATAAGTCTCTTCTTTCTGAACGATGGCAGCGCTTTCACCATTCACAAAGACACCACACAAACGGCTATTCGCAGGCAGGGTCAGGGCTAAGGATCCTTGCTGAATTGTTTCTAAAACGAGCTCCGCCTGATTCATCAGCTCCCCCATTGGAGAAACAATTGTGTGGAGCCTCCCTGATCTTACTCGAATTTTTGTTCCACTCACGACCGCGTGGCGATCTAGTGAGTAGCTCACTGCTTCGTTAGGGTCGACAGACCGGAGAAAGGCAGTCGGAACGGCACTGTTTCCTGGCTGGCGGAGTTTCTTGGGCAGACGGTGCCAGTCAGCACTGACCCACCGAGAGAGCTTAGCCTCATCCAATTTCAGCTCCAGCTGAGACCCAACGTTCAAAGCTAGATAGACCTCCTGCTTCCGTGCTGATGGGACGAGGAGCGAATGGACTTCGGTGCTGGCTCGATTCTGATGATGGTCGATACGAATCTTCACTTCTCCCACCACCCGTCGTTTGAATTGGATTTCCCAGAGATCCTCTTTCAGGTGAACAATGTCTCGGACTTCGACCCCAGTAGCAGTGACGCTTTCAAAGTCTGCCTCTACGAGATGAGGTAACCTCACCTGAAGCTTGCGGACTGAAGCATGGTCCACTTGAGCCAAGAGGTGATGGCGAGTCTTCACATAAGCTTCGCGCAGCTCCACTTCCTGTAAGGAGCTGACCGCAATGGAAGGATCTAGTTGATCAACTTTGAGCCCAATCTGCCACGACTTCTGCAGAAGACGGTAAGCTAGCGAGCCTGCCTGATGTCCACCCACCTCACGAGGATCGAGGGCAGACACATCACGGCGAGTCGCAGCCTGAAGCTGGATTCCACGTCCAGGTACGATGACCAACTGCCCGGAGTCTCGATCCGCCTCTCGGAGCGAAAATTTAGGCACCGCCCAAGCCTGCACTGGCAACGATGGCGTCGCCCCCGCTAAAACCAAATGAAAGGTGTGCTCACCAAGGGTTTTCCCGTTGAGGTTCATCACTACGACCCGGCGTTTCTTCTCTTCGAGTTCGACCCAATGATTCAGGGCAGTGCCTGTCAAAGATTCGACCTCGAAACCAGTAGGCAGTGGAAAGCTAAGACGGAAAATTCCAGCCCTGCTAATGCGAGCGGTAAAATCTACCGCTAGAAGCGTGCGTTCTTCACCGAGAGAAATTTTCTGCTCTGAAGAAACTCGTACTTCTGGCGCCACAGGAGCCACTTTGAGTTCTAGAGAGGCCTCCGCCTTTGAGTAACGGTAGACCTTTTGTAAAGTCGCCTTTTCTGGGAGCATCGCTGCGTTAAAATCGGCAAGATTCACGATTGATAGCCCTTTTGGTAAATCTTGTTCCAGCTGCGCTTCTTGGCCGAAAGCTAAGGCTAGCATCCCCACTTCCCCGGAGGTCTGCGAAATCCGAACCGGCGCCACAACCACCTTTGCAGGCAAGGCTGCCAGACTGCGCTGAGTCTCGACCATGAGCGCAAAAGGCTGCGACTGCGCTTGCGTGAGTTCGATGCGTAAGACCTGTGTTTCGGGATCGAAACGCCACGGCCCCACGAGAGAACTCCGCACATCTCCAACGGTAAAACCATCAGGTACGGTAATGGTGAGATTTGAAATTTGTCCCTGCGAAGGACGGATGCTGATCTTATGGCGTCCATCAACGACTCCAGGACCCGGCACAAAGAGATTCTCCACCTCAGTATAAAAGCGCATTTCCTCCGCCGCCACATTCCGAGCCTGTGGAGAGAGTGTCACCACCGCATTGAGAGCAGACCCAAGCCAGAGCTTTGCACCACTGCCATTCTGGACGGTGAGCGCTTCTTGCGTAACGGCAGCATCAGATGAGATCCCCCACCCTGCCGACTCGTAGTGCACCTCAAGAGAACGAACCGCAGCGACCGTTGTTAGAAGTGGTAATCCTTTTGAAACGTCTGCAGCTGGAGCCTCATAAGAAAAGGTCATCTGATGAGCAGCATCCGTTTCAGGAGCGACGAAGTAATTTCCTCCTTCATTGAGGACCTTAACTCCTTCTCCTTCGAATTGGGTAAGCACTCCAGGGGCATGAAGAAGGAGGAACTTCTGCCCTGCTTCGCCTGCAATGGTCATGCTAGCGCTTGCCTTGATTCGTCCGCCTCCGAGCTCCCATTTTTCATGAAGCTCACTCGCGGCAGGCCAGCGAGGGGTCAGAGCCCGAGCGTCAGCAGGCGCGGTGATGATGAAAGTAAAAATGACGCAGGCTGCGGGCACGAAAAGACTTTTCCAATCTGAAAATCGTTTCCTTACCAGACGCAAGAGAAGCACAAACACGAAGGCTCCAAATGCGATAAAAAACCACCCTGCCCCAGATTGAAAAAACAACATTCCGCTCGATAACGCCAAAACCGCGAATGGCAAAAGGAAGGAAATCTTTCGAGAAAAAAGGAGGCAGACGAAGCCCGCTAAAAGAAGGATCTGGCCTAGCTCGGAACCGCCGAGGGCGTCCTTTTCCTGTTGAACTACCGTGATCGATGCCGGCACTTCCGGGCTTAGCATACTTAGCGAATACTCTAGGGTTTCTCTGATTTCTGATTTCTGTCCCATCGCCTGAGGAGCCACAAAAAATGCCGCTATGGCTAAGGATGTTAACAAGAAGAACCCCGTCAAGGACCCCCAACGAGAGCCATACTTCGACATCCGCCAAGCAAGCGCCAAGATCACAAGCATGACGGCTAGCGCTAACAACGCGCGCTCGGCGAGCCAGTGATAGCCATTTTTTACGATCACGGGAGTCAGGAGCTGTAACGCATTCGCCGACACAGGAGTCAGAGCCCGCCCCGAGTCAGCCTGTATTTTCCAGTGGGTCGTCAGCTGAGTAATTTCACTCGCACGCGGCGCAGAAAGAGAAATGGTGTTGCCTCTCGAGTCAGAACTCGATCGAACTTCAATCCGGACGGGACGATTCAGCTCCATCTGATTTGGGAGAGCAATGAGCCGCTGATTCCCATCCTGACGCATAGTCACGGTCTCTCCCTCGACTTTCACTTCCCGAATGACCACGCCATCCGGCACCTCGAGAGAGAAGGTGCGCTGCTCCCGGCTCCGAAGATAATAGACGGCTTCGGTCACAACACCACCGTCCCGAGAGATCCGACTTGTGAGTTCGGCATGTTCGATCAACTGCCGCTCCGTCTCACCTCGTTGAAACCACAAAAACTCTGTCTTCAGCTCAAAGGGGCGTGCGGTAAACTGCCACACTCCCAAGGTCGTTGAATGAGTGAGCAAACGGTATTCGGCGGGAAGCTCGAGCACATCCAGCTTCACCAAATTTTCACTCAATGGGGAGACTTTCAGCTCCAGCTGCTCAGGACTGACGACTTGTAAATATCCTTGCTCACCCTGAGTTGAAAGAGGAGTTAAGCCACCTAGTGAGAGTCCACTATCAGCCTTCTGCTCATATGTCACCAGAAGTTGGTAGGCACCCATCACCGAGCGATGAAGAGGCACTTTAAGGATATTCTCTTCAAGCCGATAGTCTCTCACGTCTTGCCCTTCTACGGAAAGATTTTCCACCCCTTCAGGGAGTTGCAGTTGCCATTCGTTCACCGGGGCACCACTGACAAAGTAATCAAAGAGCACCGAAACATACGCCGTCTTTTCCTTGAGAGAATAGAGATGATAAGACTCCACCTGCACGTTCTGACCTAGCGCCTCCACCTTCATCGAAGCTGCCCATTGAGCGCCACGGATACGGTAAGCCTGCTGAAGATTCGGGGTCTTTTTTTGAAAATGAGCCAGAGGAATTTCGACCAAGCCGCTCGAGCTGACCGGAGTGATCCGATACCCGGCAACGGCACTGACTCCGAGTTCGCCGCGGATTGTATTAAGCCCGGGAAACTCTAGGGCAGGCAATTTCCACGCACCTGCCTGAGCTGCGGTATTCTTCTCAAGATGGAGCTTCACGAGTCGTCGCCCGAGAACCTCTTTGGCGAAGATCACCTTGAGACGCCCCTTACTCGCGAGATAGTCTCCGACATCGGCACCGGTGACGGCCACGACTGAGTAGTCTGACGGGATCTTCAATTCCCACTCGCGGATACCAGCCTCCCGAATATCGAGTTCGAGATCGGCATGTAAGATGCGATCGGTCTCAGTCATTTCATAGACCAGATTTTGCGAAAGATTGATCTCAGGCTTAACCCGTGCCGCGGCGACAAGATAGTCACGCTCTGCTGAGGGATACCGGTAGTAAAATGCCTGTCGTACTCCATTGAGTGGCGTAGTGCTGGGATACTGATCTGGCGAAAGCTGAGTCAACCCTTTGAGAGCCATAACTTCTAAGCGCACTGCCCCTTGATTCGAAATGCGAAGATATCCAGAATGTCGAACCGCTCCTGCCGGAGTAAGGCGTAATGGAGCTACCTTCACAGGCAAGACATCAAGCGCTGTCTGAGAGCGAACCAGAAAGTGCCCTTCCCCATTGAGAGCTCGACTCAAAAGGAGTTTCAACACGCCTTCTTCCACTTCCCAGCTGAGAATATTCTCTCCCTCAACCGCGAGAATTTCACCCTTTCCCGCGAGTGCCAGAGTGAGCTCACTAAGAGCCCCTTGAAGCGCCTTCACCTTGAGCTGAGTCGTCTGGCGCAGGAGCCCTGCTCCGACTTCAACCTCGCTCATCGCTTCACTAGTATAAAAGAGTTTGCCGTCCCCCGTTTCTCGCTTCGCTTGCCAGGCGAGATCCATTTTTCCAGAGGCAGGAAGAAAGCTGCGCCCATCTACTGGGACAATGATGCGAGCTGGGTCAAACGTGACATCCTCAGAAAGACCACTCAGCGAAATCGGCACCACCGCGCCGCCCGGCAC
>CALGMJ010000121.1 GCA_937958875.1 uncultured Verrucomicrobiales bacterium
CCTATCGATTGACTTTCCACGCTTGAAAACCGTCCCATACAGAAAGATGTTCTTTTCATGTTTAGAAGCGTTGCCTTGGCCTTATGCCTCCTCCTTCCAGTGGTGGCGGCTCCTAAATTTATTCCACCAGACGATACCCGCCCCCTCATCCGCTGCGAGGAACTCCCCATGGATGTCCCCCTCATTCATCAAGTCGCGAACCAGCTTGCCATTCTAGCCCAACAACCCAGCTCCCTAGACGGAGCTGATCTACATCGGAAAGCCCGGCTACTCACCCTAGCGCAACGCCTTCACCCCACTCTCCCAAAGGCTCGCCGCCTCATGGAAGTCCTTGAAGATGGTTCATTCAAAGGCTTTTCAAAAAAAGGCTCTCAAAAATCCGCCCTCAAAGCCCTCACCTCTACGGCAAAATGGCTCCTAAAAATGCCTCCCTCATCTGAAGGCTACCTTCTCGCCCTTCTCATCATAGACACCCTCCCTCCTAAGCATCCACTGCAGGCGCACCGTAAACCAGACCCTACCGAAGCTCGTTGGGCTGGTGCTATTGCCCCTCTCAGCGAATTCATTGGGAAAACTGAAACCCCAGTCACGCCACCCCCGCCCCCTCCGAAGAAGGAGATTCGCCCTTATCTGAGCAATAATTTGAATACCAGTTTCCCTTTTATCGGCTTCAATCCAAAGACAAATCAAAATGAAACAGAAATTCAGGCTCTGAACCTAGTTCTCAGCCAAGTGCAAGAGCCCACACCAGCAGGGCTAACATTCACCCCGCCTTCACCTCGACTGCGTCCCGCCCCCCTTCATAAATCACTTAAAAACTTATTTCAGAGCCTGGATCGCCCCCTCCCGAGGAATCATCGCCTGGATCTAAAAACCGATGGAGTCCGCTACCTGAACGTCAATCAGGAAAATATCGCTACCCCCCTCGCCATGATGCTCGATGCCGCCTTGAGTGGAGACCCGCTCAGATCTGACACCATCCTCTTCGCGAGACTGAAGAGTGACAGCTCCCTCATTTCTCCAGTCGAAAGCTGGCCCCTCATCCAGGCCCTTCGGAAAAGTCGCGTCAAAAGAGGAACCCGCCTCATTGTCCCCCGCTCACTCGAAAATCAACTCCTAGGGATCCTCACCCAGGAAGATCCCGACTTTTTTCTACGCTACGAGATCATCGCAGCAGATACATTTGCTGAAGCTAAAGAGCTTTTCTACGCTGATCGTACCACTCCTTCACTCACTGAAGCTTCCACTCCATACCTCGAAGTCTGCGAAAAAGCCCCCAACACAAATCTAGGAGCTTACCTAGCATTCAAAGGAGTCCGCTCTCGCCTTCAGCGCGCTGCAGAGTCCCCAGAACATCTCTCTGCTAAGCTTCTTCTCATCCAAGCTTCAGGAAAACGCCCAGCTAACTTCGAACGAAGAATTCTCGCTCGCGAAATCCGCCATCAGCTCACCCCCATCGAGAACCTTACCGCCCAAGGGCGCTCAGAACGCTCAACAAAAGCGGAGTATGCCGAACTCCGAGACTCTCTCAATGAACTCCAATCTAAGGCCGACATCTCAGACCGCCCCCTCATTGAAAAAGCACTTTCTCTGATCAAGCCCCTACCAGGTATCGCTCGCTCTATCGAGGACACATCCATTTCTGCGGACACGAACCAAAAAATCGCAAAACTTCGTGCCTCTACTAAAGCCTATCGTAAATCTCTTCTAGACCTCTCAAATTCATCTAAAAATTAGCTCTCAACACGCGGAACCAATCATTTCATGAACAAACGCACGCTCACCTCGATTTTAGCTCTCTCCCTCTTCGCGAGCTTCCCCTCACAGGCAGATCAATATGCCCCTCCCATTTTCTCGGCTAAAACCTTCTCTGGCGAAGAGCTAGAAATCGATAAGCTCTCGCGGGCCACCCTCATCGGCGGACTCCTCTCCGCAGCTAAGGATTTTGATAAAAGTAAAGCCGTCGACTTTCGCCTCCGTGGACACGCCCTCTACCTTGCCCATCAGCTCAATCCAGATTCAAAAAAACTCGCTGACATCATCCGCCAGCTTGAGAACCGTGGCAGCACCGCGCAAGACTCCTCAGCTACAAAAGACCGAGCCGCTGGCCGGATCTACCGCGGCATCAAGGCACTCATCAAAAAGAAAGATCACCCCGCTAATCGCACCTGCACCATCCACTGCGTTGACCTTGCCCTCAGACTTTCGCCAGACTTTAAAAATGCGGCTGACCTGAAGAAACTCCAGCAAGAACTGGGCACCCCAGACTGGAAAGGAATCCTACAAAAACCAACCTACCGCAGCCCATGGGCACAACAGAATGCAAACACTTTTAGAAAACGCACCGAGAAAATCGCAGGCTCAAAAGAAGCCAAACTTGCTCTCAAAAACGCATCTATCATCACCGTATCAGAAAGAGCGCACCGGCCTCTCCAGCAAGTCGCCCACCTCCTTACGGCCGAAGCGACACCAGAAAACTCGCTCAAAAACCTCCATCTTAAAATCGCCTCCGAAGTTGGGAACTCCACTGGAAGCTCGCTAGCTTGGGCCGCCAAAACCCTCAAAAAGCGACATCAAAAAAATAAGGCCCTCCCCTTAGACCAAACTGTCACGGTAATCTTCCCCGAGAAGCCACCCCTGGCAGACGGATCGTCCTCTGGTGCCGCCATGACTCTCATCCTCGATGCCATGGTCACTGGGCGCGAGCTTGATCCCAACTTCGCAGTCATTGGAGGAATAGAGGCAAGCGGAGACATTAAAAAAACGAAAAACATCGTACCTAAAATCCTCGCAGCCAAAAAAAAGAAAGCCAAACTCATTGCTATCCCTCATCAAAATAGCGAAGCCCTCGCTGATTTCTACCTCACCAAAGGACTCAAATCCGCACTGAACACTCCGATCTTTACCTTTAAAACATTCGAGGACCTTCTCTCGCTCACCAGCCAGGAAAAAAGCACCACTTTCAAGGAACAACACGCTGCTTACCAAAAAATCTCCTCAGGAGTTCAGGAGAAAGGCATCGATTTCTTGAAAGAAGAGAGCGTAAAAAAACAACTCATGAACATCGTTGAGAAAATGCCCACTCACGGGAGCGCCCAACTCCTTCTCAACCTCGCTCAGAGTAAACTTCCTGCACACCTCAGCCTCGCGGGCTCGGACGATGCCATACGTAATGCCTCCCGCTCGGACCATCGCCTTCGTCAGTTCATCTGGAACAGTAACTTTGACCACAAGAAAAATGATCTCGACCGCGCGGTGAGATCCACCAAAGCCTTGGAGAAACTCAAGGCTCACATTCACCCTCTCTATAAAGACTACCTATCTGCCTTTGCCGCCAGCTCGCAGCAGTTCCGCTCTATTCTTGAGCAAAAAAAATTCAGTGACCAAGAGCTAGTAGAAAAGCTCAAAAATAGCTGGAAAGAAGTCGCCAAAGCGCACCGCTCCCTATCGGATAAATTGACCGAAAAAAGCTAACTTCAACCTAAGCTCCCCCACCTGATTCGTGAGTCTCCCCTCGCCAACGAGTCTGCCCAAGCTTCTTTCGCTCTCTAGCCTCGCGGAAGAAGCTTTTTAAAAGACCTACACTTTCCTGCTCCATTACTCCGACCGTCACCTCACAGCGATGGTTCAGTGGTGGATTACTATCTAAGAGATTAATCCAACCTCCGGCCGCACCTCCTTTTTCATCAGGACAGCCAATGACAACCCGGTCAGGCCGGCAGTGAACAATCGCACCAGCACACATCGGACATGGCTCCTTAGTGACATAAAGAGTGCATCCCTCCAGACGCCAGTCATCAACCGCCGTCTGAGCAGCCGTCAGTGCGAGCAT
Source organism: uncultured Verrucomicrobiales bacterium (assembly GCA_937958875.1). GTDB lineage: Bacteria > Verrucomicrobiota > Verrucomicrobiia > Verrucomicrobiales > Akkermansiaceae > SW10. The sequence goes on from CALGMJ010000121.1 coordinate 3,833, forward strand.
TTCCGCATGAGCCGTCGCATCACGTAAAGTTTCGACCTGATTCCACCCACGAGCAATCACCTGTGAATCTTTCACAATCACGGCTCCGATAGGCACCTCATCCGCCTCATAAGCACGACGCGCCTCTCGTAGCGCCTGCCCCATGAATACGGTATCCGGCTGAAAGTCACTTAACAGATCTTCACTCATCGACTTGTTTACCAGCTCGCACTTATTGCGCTTTTTCCAGAGAGGCATGGAGCTGAGCCTGATGAAGCTGCTGCACATACATCTCTCCCTTTTCACGATTTCCTGTCCACACGATCGCCCGCCCTCGAGTATGGACATCCATCATCAGCTGCTCCGCCTGCTCTCGGGAATGACCGAAAATCCGCATGAGAACCCGAGTCACATACTCCATCAGATTCACCGGATCATCCAGCACCACCACCTGCCAGGGAGCAGAAGTTTTACTCTTAGACTTGGTCTCACTCTTCCGAGTAGGAGCCTCAACTGACCGGATCACACTCATCAGATTTCTACCGCTACCTCAGGAGCATCAACCCAGCGCCCATGTTCTGCGATGAGATCCTGCAACCGCTCCACCGCCTCCCCTTCCGGGATGTTGAATTTCACCGCCTGCTTCCCTACGTAGAGATTAATTTTCCCTGGAGCGCCTCCGACATAGCCGAAGTCTGCATCTGCCATCTCCCCTGGGCCATTCACAATACACCCCATCACCGCGATCCGAACCCCTTTCAGATGCCCGGTAGCTTCTCGGATCTTCTGAGTCGTTTCCTGAAGATTAAAAAGAGTCCGCCCGCAGCTAGGACAGGCAACATAATCGGTCTTGAAAATACGTGCTCCAGCAGCCTGCAGAATATTATAAGAAAGTCGTAGAGATTGCCCAGGAGCCTCCTCACCCTGCACGATAATGGCATCGCCAATACCATCGCAAATTAACGAGCCAATGTTCATCGCCGCACGCAGTAAAGTTGGTAAAAACTCATCACTCACGACCTGCGCCGGATGCAGAGTATCTTTTAGCATGATATTATGGCGGGGATCCAACCTCGAAGCCAAGAGCCGGAATGCCGCAATCGCGTGCATCTCGATCCCATCAGCCACCGTCACCATCTGTGGAGAACTTTCCGCATTTACTGTAGAAATCGCTTCCTCATCCCGTGGGTCGAGCGTAATCACCCCCGCATCTTCAAGCACAATTTCAGGCTGATAGTCCCCCATCTGCTCGAGCTTATGTGAGACCGCATCGTACTTCGTTCGTGTCGTGAACACCCGCACAAGTTCCATCCCCCCAGCCTGGTGCCCCCCCATGGTCAGCACCTCGCTTTTTCTCCGCTCATATTCAAATGGATTCCAACTCGGCGTCACTTCAAACCCTGAATCGCTTGTCGAAATCCGTCCCACTTCACGGACCAAAGCCCGTGCCACTGGCACCTCATGAACTGCATCCTCTGTCAAACTCACCCGAATGGTATCTCCAATGCCATCCGCTAAGAGGGAACCAATTCCGATCGCAGACTTAATACGCCCATCCTCGCCATCGCCAGCCTCAGTCACTCCGAGATGCAGGGGATAATTCCAGTCATCTCCCTCTTCTGCGAGACGAGCCACCAGCAGGCGGTAGGCCTCGATCATGACCTTCGGATTCGAAGCCTTCATCGAAAACACAAAATTATGAAAATCCTCCTCTCGTGCAATGCGCGCAAACTCCAGCGCGCTCTCCACCATTCCCAGCGGAGTGTCGCCATAGCGATTCATAATACGGTCACTCAGTGAACCATGATTCGTCCCGATTCTGATGGCTCGGCCCAGCTCCTTACAAAGCTTCACTAGTGGGGCAAATTCTTCCCGAATTCGGCCCAGCTCCTCTTCATATTGTTCATCCGTATATTCCCGGATCTCAAATTTCTTCTTATCCGCGTAATTCCCCGGATTCACCCGCACTTTTTCCACCCACTTCGCCGCCTCAAAGGCCGCGTCCGGCTTAAAATGAATATCTGCCACCAGCGGAACATCACAGCCAGCGGCCCGCACCCCATCCCGAATATGCTCTAGGTTTTGCGCATATTTTTTCGTTTGCGCAGTGATACGCACTACCTGACATCCAGCCTCGGCGAGCTGTAACACCTCGGCCACACAAGCCTCCGTATCTCGTGTATCACTCGTAATCATAGACTGCACCACCACCGGATTCCCTCCTCCGATGGATACATTCCCCACGGTCACTACACGTGACTGACGCCGTTGATAACGGAAAAGATCTTCGCAATACTGTAGCTCCACGGCCTTTCTGTAGGCGAAAACCGCCTTCCGGGCAACGGCTCAAAAGGCGAAAGTTTGTCAGCCCCCAACTTTCGGCCTATCGTCCCCCGATGATAAGACTCCTCCTCTGCCTTTTTCTTACCCTCTTCGCCCAAGGCAAAGACCTAAAGCCTGTCCAGAAAACAGACTTTCTTCGAGTGGTGAAAAATGAAACCGCTGCCCAGCTTCAGACCTCAAATACCACCTATCGTAAAGGCAAACAACGGGTCACCCTCATCGGAGCCATCCACATCGCCGACCAAGCTTACTATCAGCAGCTCAACGAAGAGTTTCAAAAATACGACCGACTGCTCTACGAAATGATCGGAGGAGAAGACCTCACCCGTCTTCAGGACAAAAAAGACAGTGAAAATCACACCCACCTTCTTGCTAAAACCTACGCCATGATTGCTCGCTTTCTAAAATTAACAGAGCAGATCAACGAGATCGACTACCTCGCAAAAAACTTTGTTCACGGTGACCTCACCTTGGAAGAATTTGAAACCCTACAGGAGGAGCGGGACGAATCCATCCTTAGCTTCGCGCTTCAGTCCGGCATGGAAGGAGACCCCGCCGCAGCTGGTAGCATGACTAAAATCCTCAAAGGTCTCCTCACCGGAAATGCTGATCTCGTCAAACATCAACTCATTGGCACTCTTGGGCAAGGAGATGAACAGGTCGCCGGACTCACCGGAGAATCAGTCATCATTAATGATCGTAATGCGAAGTGCCTCGAAGTCCTAGCGGCACAGTTCAAACTCGGTCACCAAAACTGTGCCATTTTTTACGGAGCTGCCCACTTCCCAGACATGGAAAACTCCCTCCTTGAAATGGGTTTCACCAAATCAAAGCAAACCTGGATCACCGCCTGGAATGTGCCACACTAGTGACATCCCGGCTCCTTCCCAACAAATTGGCGCAACACGCTCCTACACAAGGGACCCTGGTACTAGAGCTTTATTCTATAAAAGGCCTTCAGGGAGGATACCGGGATGTAGGGAGAGCTTGCACCAGAAACCTCGGTCCAGGAGTTTTGAGTAAGGTCTGGAGATGTTTCTAAAACTCCGGAGCCTGTCCAAGTAAGCTCAATATTACTGCCGTTTTTTTGAATACAGAGTGTTGGCGTAACGACTTCCTCCGTGGTCACGACCCCCTGAAGAGCACCGCCTGCTGAAAATGAAGGCATTTGCATTCGCCCCCAGTATATCCCCACTCCATCCAAATGGCTATCAGTCAGCCCATGTGGTAGGCTTGTGCTCAGGGTACCACTAAAATTCACCGTGTCACCTGTGGTAAAGCGACTCGGAAAACGTATCTGGATAGCTTCAGCAAAAGGGCGGTTTTGAAATCCGATAAATGAGCTATTCGAACTTTGAGCTCCAATTAAGAAGGTTCCAGATCGCACAAGCACTTGGTCTGGGCTTGTTGGTATATCAATCCAAAGAATATTTGAATCACCCCCATCTGAATCAATACCAGAAATTTCCCCCTCAGCAGTTATGGTAAACGATGTTGGGGAAGATACATTTATCACCATCGTGACCTCTCCTTGGCTCCCTCCTGTAATACAAGCTCCAATAAGTCCAGTTACGACTAGGTTCCTCAAATCTTTTAACGCTATTCCTAAATATTTAATCATCAATACTGTATTGCTCTCTACATTGAATCGTTGGCTTTCAGCCTAAATGTCAAATTCTCTAATGTTTTTGCACCAAAGCCTCTCGCCATCGCCATTTATTCCTTCTTGATGCCTATACCTACAAAAAAATCAGAGTTTGATTGGGGAGATTTTCGGATGCGCTTCGCCACACTGAGAGTCAAGCAGTACGGAAAGAATCGTACAAGTGACAACTTTGTCATATTCCACCTTTCTATGAAGCAACATCCGCGACGAACACCATTGCCTCTAATCTCTATTGTTGAGTTCTTACCGAGAGCTGATTGGATGTTTGCAGCTCGAGGTAATATTTGCATACCTCCTCTAGCGCCCGCCCAAAAACGTTAATCATAAAATTATGCCATACTGTAAAATATGCGATCGAGAGGTTGGTGTTAGCAAAAAAAGACCTATTCTCAGCACGGTCATGCTAATTATTTTAGGTCTGATAGTTCCCTTGTGGCCTATCACTCTCCCATTACTCTGGTCCTTGGCGATACTGAACTGGGTGATACGCTCTAAAAAAGGCTGTGGTATCTGTCAGTCTAAGCTTTAACGCACTGATTCGCCTGGACTCTGAAATAGATTCCAAAAATCGTTCTGAAAACTCGGCTATCAAAGATAGCTAACCATATCAGACGCTACCTTTACGGCTGATCAATACCGGCTCAAAAAACGTCATTTCCACTACCTGATCTCAAAGCGCCCTCCCTTCTGACTGACGACATCAAAACGATCTCCACCACGGATTTCTTCTAAGACGTAAGTGTACCAACCCCATTCTGGATCATAAAAAAAGGTCCGGTAACACGCAACTCGACGAATAGTGGTTTCGACAACTTTCGGCGCGATAAACATCACCTGCACCCCTTCTGTGGCTATTTCACCATTTTCAGTTTTGGTACGAACTTTACGAATGGGCCCTACCGCAATGTCTTTTTTGCGAATTTGTTCCGCTTCCGCAGCAAGCTCGGCAGCAATTTCTCGTGTCAGCGGTGGAGCGGCATAAACGCTACTAAAAAGGAAAAAAATAACCCCAAAAAGGGCGAGTGAATTGTGAATTGAGGTCTTCATCGATAAGAATCTATCTAGCTTAGACGAAAATGACTCATCTCTATTCAACCTCCGGCTATTGCTTCCCTTTCAAGTAACACTTGGCAATTTCCTCGATACTCGCTTAATTTCCGGCCCCCTCGCCACCGCGACGGCCAACAGCTTTTTTTCATCATGAATCCTTTCGATCCACGTTTCACCCCTGACACCTCCGGAACCCTGCACTCATGGGACAATGAGACCGCAAACTGCGGCATGGGAGCGATTGCCTACATTGACGGGAAAAAATCATACGACATCATCGATCACGCCATCACCTCGGTCTGTAATATGGAACACCGGGGCGCAGTCGATGCTGACATGAAAACAGGTGACGGATCAGGAATCCTAGCTCAGATCCCCCGCCCACTTTTCGCGAAGGCGGCCGAAAAATTTGGTTATACCGGAAATGCAGACGAACTCGCGGTGGGTGTCTTTTTCCTCCCCGGCGATGATTCCGCAGCTGCAGCGCAGATCAAAAGCTTCGCTGAGTCAGTCGTTGCAAAGCGCAATCTTCCCTTCCTCGGCTGGCGCGAGGTGCCAGTGCATCCTGATGAGCTAGGCGACATCGCCAAAAAGAGCCAACCCGAGATTCAGCACTTAATGCTGAGTAAGCCAACGGAAATGGATAGCGACACCTTCGAGCGTCAGCTATTCCTCGTGCGCCGCACCATTGAGAAGGAATTCAAGGACCTCTCGAATTTTTACATTCCCACTCTCTCTAGCCGCCTCATTTCTTACAAAGGTCTGGCCATGCCTGCCACTTTGCGTGCTTTTTACGCAGATCTTCAGGATTCTGACTTTCAGACTGG
>CALGMJ010000122.1 GCA_937958875.1 uncultured Verrucomicrobiales bacterium
GATTGCTCAGGCATTGATCGAGGTAAGATCTTTCGTAGATCCTGATATGCCTTTGCTCCTTGGCTGGCCCTCGTCCACCATTGGGTCAGTTTATTTCCATCCGTGCCAGCCTCGAGAAGAAGCAGCTCTCGTTCGACATAACGAAGTCGGACATAAGGATCATCATCCCATCCTCCTGTCGGTTGCCATTTTATGGCCATGAGGAAGAGCCATAAGAGAAGAAGGAGAATGGCAGGGCGGCCTACGACTGGGTGACGGCCAATCGCTCTTAGCTTTCCGAGAGTCATTTAGAATGTGGAATTTCGAGCCATTCTAGTTCTGGTACGAGAGCTATCTGAGGAGCGTATTCGAAATGGAGGACACGTCTTCGGCTTGGTTTTTTCGAACGGGCTGAGCTGTGAAGTACGAGAGGTTTCATCAGGAGGAGGTCGCCAGGATCACATTCACAAACTACTTCTTGGCCTTTATCATATTGGTTCACCTCATGAGACGACATTTTACCTCTCCGGTGAGATTGTGGAATGATCTTGAGCGCACCATTCCAAGTTTGAGTTTCGTCGAGATGAATACGGATTGTCACCATTTGAGCGAGAATTTCTGCTGGTGGCTGGACGTGGTGGGAGCCGTCTTTGAAGGACCACGGGCCGTATCCTGGAGTGCCATTCTTTTCTTTCACCGAGATGGTGAGGTCCTGATGCCAAGCGACGGGCCAATTTTGACTGGGAGTTTTATCAAAGAGGATACTGCGCACTGGCTGTAGATCAGCGGGCAGGAGACGGATTAGTTCAGGCCGAAGTGGCAGTTGCCTGAAAAGGGGGGATTTCTCACGAATGTGACGAACACAAGCCGTGCCGGCCTCTGTAGAAAGGCGGTCCGCTTCCGTTCGGAATTCTGAAAGCTCGTCAGCGTGGAAAACCTTGCGGACAAGCTCGTAGCCATCGCTTTCGAGCATTCAGGAAGAGAGCTTACAGTAGGCTACTTTTCTTCGAGAGGAAGAAGCTCGATGGTTTTGAACTCAGTAGGTCCGGTTTCCGCTTGAATCGAGATCCATCCTTTTTTGACTGGAGTTCCATCATCGAGTTGAACTTGTGAGTATTCGCAAATGGTCTTGCCATTCACGATATGTTTAATCTTATCTCCGCGAACTTCCGCCTCGACGGTGATCCATTGATCGCCGTGGAAGGTAGGACCACCTGCATTGAGAACATGGCTTTTCTGGAGTTTTCCCTGCCAGAAGACGTGGGTCCCTGGAGTAACAATGTTGAGGGTAGGGCGGTCACCTTTTCCTAAGCCGCCGAGGAGCTGAATCTCGATGCAATTTGGGAATTCCTGATTCAGCTCAAGAGTCTTTGGATCCTGACAGTGAACCATGAGTCCATTATTTCGAACGGCCCAGTTAGCACCACCCTTGAGCTGTTCTCCGACGAAACGATAGGTCGCACGTAGCTTATAGTGTGAGTAGGGGGTTTTGAAATAGAGGTGACCGAACTCGCCTTTGAATTCCTTCCAGTTCGAGTAATCAACCCGCAGGATGCCATCTTTCACGACGAAGGTATCACGGTAGTTCTCTCCTAGAGGTCGGGTTGCGAATTTAGGGGTCCAGTCCTTGAGATCCTTCCCGTTGAAAAGTTGAATCCATTTTTTCTCTTCTGCTTTCTTTTCCTGTGCATGTGAGAGAGGGGCGAAGGCAAGAGCAGCTAGGAGGAGTGGTTTTAGTAGAGTCATAATCTGTTGGGAAGCTAGAGGCATACCTGAATTCGATCAATTTCAATTAAAGTCAGGCATTTCTACCAGCACGCAGAAGAAACTCTCGAAAAAAATCACAAACAGAATTTCCCCGGTCCAGCGTTCTGGTAGTAGTTACTTATGACCGAGCTATTGATCCAACCTGCACGCGAGATCGGATGTCCTGATCTGGAGGCTCTTACTGAGGCTGTCGAGGAGGCCAGCCAGCTTCAGCGTTCGCCAGTGGACGATATTTTGGATACCGGTTTGGTTGATGAAGAGCCTTATATGGCCCAGCTCGCGGAGTTACTGAAGATGGAATGGGTCGCAGAATTCCCCGAGACGGATAGTCCATTGCCCTTACGCTCTGCTTGTGGCCCGCAGGTAGCACTGAAACACCGGGTGTTGCCTCTCGCGATTGAGGGAGAAGGGGCGCATGCGCGCTTGGTGATGGTGACTTATGATCCGCTGAATCTCCTTGCGCGCCAGGCTGCGGCACAGGCAATTGAGTTTCCTATTGTCTGGCAGATGGCTTCTCGGCGCCGCGTTCACGAAGGGCTTCGTAAGCTCTACGGGGTGGGTGCGGATACTTTTGAGCAGATTTTAGAAGGCCGGGATCTGGATCTCGATAATCTCGAGATGAAGGATGAGGCCAGCGTCATCGATGAGGTCGAGGATGAAGAGGCTAGCGTGGTGAAATTTGTGAATCAGATCATCCGGGAGGCGCTCGATCAGAGGGCGACGGATATTCATGTGGAGCCGCTCGCGAGTAATCTACGGATTCGATACCGAATCGATGGGGAGTTACTCGACATTGCGGTGCCAGATCAGATCAAGGCCTTACAGAGTTCGGTGATTGCTCGTCTGAAAATTATGTCTCGGCTCGATATCGCGGAGCGCCGCCTTCCACAAGATGGCCGGATTAACCTTCAGTTCGAGGGGGCTTCGATCGATGTTCGTGTCGCGACTGTGCCAACGGTGGAAGGGGAGAGTGTGAGTTTACGTCTCCTGAACCAGGAAAAATTCAATGTTGATCGTCTTGGGATGGAGAGCTTCGTGCTCGAGAAAGTGCGTAGTATTCTCGATCTGCCGAATGGAATTATTCTGATCACAGGACCTACGGGTTCTGGTAAGTCGACTACTTTATATTCCTTCCTCAGTGAGCTGAATAAGCCGGAAACCCGTATCGTGACGGTGGAGGATCCAGTGGAGAACAAGCTTGAAGGGGTGATGCAGATCGCGGTGCAGAGTGAGATTGGGCTTACTTTTGCGAGTGCGCTACGGTCGATTCTCCGTGCCGATCCAAATGTGGTCATGTTGGGTGAGATTCGAGATCTGGAAACGGCGGAAATTGCGATTCGTGCTTCCCTCACTGGTCACTTGGTATTTTCAACCTTGCACACGAATGATGCGCTCGGCGGAATTAGTCGTCTCGTGGATATGGGGGTGGAACCTTTCCTGGTCTCGGCTTCAGTTCGAGCTTTCCTAGCGCAGCGTCTAGTGCGGCGCCTTTGTAATACCTGTAAAAAACCGACAGAGATTACGGCAGAAATGCGTCAGAATTTGAATATCCCTCCTCAGCTTCAAGGTCAGGCTTATGAGCCGGTGGGGTGTGATCATTGTCGAAATACAGGCTTCTCTGGTCGTTTAGCGATTTACGAAGTGGTTGTAATTGGGCAAGCGATGGAGCATTTAATCGCTAAAAATCCCGGCCTGCCAGAGTTGGAAGCTCAGGCACGAAGAGACGGCTATGTCGCGATGCGTGAATATGGCTGGTATAAGGTGATGACAGGGGAAACTACGGTGGAAGAAGTAGTGTCGGTGACGGCATCAGATCTCGGTGGGGAAGCTCACTAAAGAAAGTAAAGAGATGGCAAGTTTTGCATATAAGGCTCTGAACTCCAGTGGTTCAGTTGTGAAGGGGGAGCTTTCTGCCGGAGATCGGGGAGAGGCCTTACGACAGCTGGATCGTAAAGGGCTCCAGCCAGTATCACTGACGATGGACGGCTCAGTTAAGCCGAAGGCAGCGCCTAAAAAATCTGCAAAGCCGGCGTCAACGCGTCGTGGTAAGGCTGAAGTAAAGGAGAAGACGAAGCCGGTTCGTCAAAAAGCGAAAGCTAAAGAGAAAAAGGATGAAGAAGAGGACGTCCCCACTGGCCCGATTAAGCTTAAGGGGGCTGATATCGTTCTCTTTACTGAAGAACTCTCGGATATGCTTTCCGCAGGTCTTCAGCTGGAGCCCGCTCTGAAGGCGATGGAAAATCGTCAAGAGTTAGGGAATCTGAAAGTCGTCTCTTCGCGTATCCGGGAATTGGTTCGTGATGGGAATAGCTTTTCGTCAGCTTTAAAGCGGGTCAGTCCAAGTTTTGGCCCCCTTTATTGTAGTTTGGCCGCTGCGGGTGAGGCTTCGGGGGCTCTTGATACGATTTTAGAGGCACAGGCGAATTATCTAAAGACGCTCGCAGATCTGAAAGGGCGTATCATTCTAGCTCTCATTTATCCCTGTTTCCTCATCATTGCAGGAATCGGGGTGGGTTTTATCTTTGTGACTCAGCTGATTCCTCAGTTGACAACTCTTCTGGCGGCAACACCGGGAGCTGAAATGCCTTTGGCTGCGGTCTTTCTAATGGGGGTCACCGCATTTTTGAAAAAGTGGTGGCTGGTGATGTTACTCACGTTGGTTTCGGGCCTCATTTTCTTTAAGGCCTGGAAGGATAATCCAAAGAATCAACCGACTTGGGATCGGGTGAAGCTTACTCTCCCTCTAGTTGGCCGAGTAGTTGAGAGCCGTTTTTACGTTCAGTTTCTAGAAACGATGGCGAACCTTGTCGGAAATGGTCTTCCGTTGCTGCGTTCGCTAGAGTTGACCCGGGATGCGACTCAGAATCTTCATTTACGGGATAAGCTGGAGGATATGATCGAGATGGTGGGGGACGGTCGTTCGCTTTCTGCATCTATGATGCGGGTGCAGGCATTTTCTCCGCTTCTGATCGATATGGTGACGGTGGGAGAGCAGACAGGCCAAATTGATAAAGCGCTGAGAAAGGCGGCTACTCGTTTTGATAAAGAGCTCGATAGCGCGTTACAGCGGATCATGGCTTTGATTATGCCGACTATTCTTCTGATCATGGCCTTGCTTATCGGGACGATGGCGTATCTCATGATCACCGCGATCTTCAATACGATGCAGAAGATGGGAGGTCGCTAAGACTTCTAAAAAAGCATGATCACTGCGAAAAATGTCCACCGTTCCTATCAGCTAGCCAAGAAAGAGATCGAGGTCCTGCGTGGTATCGACCTTACGATCGAGGCTGGAGAAAAGGTTTTTCTCTGCGGTCCAAGCGGTGCGGGGAAAACGACGTTGATGTATACCTTGGCTGGTTTGGAGCGCCCCCATCAGGGAGAGGTTTTCCTGAATGGGACGAGTTTTTATGCCCTTCGAGCGAGTGAGCAGGCTAAGCTTCGCAACGATCGAATCGGTTATATTTTCCAAAATTACTTTCTCCTGCCTGAGCTGACGGCGGTTGAAAATGTGCTCGTCCCGGGAATGATCGGCGCAAAGGCGGATCGAGCAAAAGCTGAAGCGGCCCTCGAGCGTGTCGGTCTCTTAGCACGACTTAGTCATCTCCCAGCTGAGCTTTCAGGAGGAGAGCAGCAACGGGTCGCCATCGCTCGCGCTCTCGTGAATGAGCCATCCATCATCTTTGCGGATGAGCCGACGGGGAATCTTGACTCGCGAAATGGAGAAGAAGTGATGAAAATTCTTCTCGAAGTTGTGGCGGAGCGAGATGCAACTCTCGTAGTGGTTACTCATGATCAGTCACTTGCTCGTCACGGAGATCGGACGCTAACGATTAGAGACGGAGTGATTGCCGATGATTTAGTTCCAGTCCCCGCTTCCTAGTCGCGGAGGCTTACCCGGAGTTAGAAAAATGCTCTATCTGAGTGGTTCGAGCGAGCCGTTTGTTGAGCGAAGTTTTCCGTTATGAAATCTCGGAGTTGCTGATCAGTGTTATTCTCGATATTGAATTCCTGAATCAGAACGAGGTCAGGTTTTGACCCTCGAAAGATCCTTGGGCCATGTCGAAGGTCATGGGGTTTGCCGATTCCCGCTTGAGGTACTAGCGGCCATGATACGCACTTTTTCTGCAAGAGCGGAGAAACTCAGCAGGAGAGCGAGTGCTATTTTGGACATGCCTGGATGATGTGAGTGTGTGTACTGAAATCCAACTCGAGGGGGGATCTTATCGAGCATGAATCAATTTTTTATTTTTTTCGGAATAAGCTCTTTTTCAATGTCTCTAGTATGTCAGGAAGAGCGAATTTCGCTCGATGAAGTTTTTTGCAGCGTTCGCGCCGCAGAAATCGACAGGGATGTTGCTGTGGGGGCGACATCCCTGTTTTTTTCATTTTGATCACTTCTTTTAAAAAAGGTGTTCAAATGACTTGATGGGCTGTTCGTATTGTCTATATTTGTGCGTATGAACATCTTTTGGTTCCATGTCGATCTCCTCTGTGCAAAGATTAAGCTTCGTTATTTGAGGGCTCATTTATGGTTTTTAACTGGAAGCACTCGTCCTATGATCCGAGTGCCTTTTGATTCAAATTCAGAGCGCATTTATGGCAGAGCCCAGCGTTCACTTGGGCGTCGATAAGGGGGAGACTGAGGAGGTTTTGCTTAAATGACCTGAAATTTCCTGATTTTCCGCTTACGATCTCTGAGATTCCTCCCTATAAGAGCGCTTCCTACGATATGGATGGTGTCAAATTTGCTCTGCGACTCGCTGCTGTCGCTACCGTCTCTGCCTTCAGTCTGAGTGCCGTTGCTCAGTCTGTCTCTGCTTCTGCGGAGATTTCCCGGCGTACAAGTGACTCACAAGCAGCTTTCGAACTTGTTGAGAAAGGTGATGCTGCCTATCAGAAGGGCGACTATGCCGCCGCGGTCGAATCATACCGCGAGGCTGTTGCTAAGCTTCCTGCACAGGCGAATGTTGTTAGTGATTTTCGACAAGCTACGGTTCAGCGCTTCGTGCAGGCTGCCGTCGAACGGGCTCGGAATTTAGGGAGAAAAGGTGATTATCCTGCCGCGAATAGTCTACTAGATGAAGTCGATCTTCTCCGACCAGATGACTATAGTGCGGCGGAAATGCGCGGGCGTTTACAAGATCCCATTCGTTCAAATCCTGGGGGCTCTAAAGAGCATACCGCACTCGTTGATCGTGTTCGGAGAGGGCTCTACGAAGCAGAGGGCTTTCTGAATTTAGGTAAATTTGATCGGGCCTTTCTCGCTTACGAAGACATTTTACGGCTAGATCCATACAATAAATCGGCGCGACGGGGGCTGGAGAAAGTTAATTTCCATAAAAGTAGCTACGCTGGAGCTGCTTACGATCATGCGCGGGCAGAGATTTTAAAAGATGTCGACCGTGCTTGGGAGAATCGTTCCTATGAAGAATTGGAAGTTCCGGTGATCGAAGGATTTGGTGGCCCTGATGGAAGGCTTCAAATTGCGGCAACTTTAGAAAAGTTACGTCTGATCAAGGTTGAAGTTATCGATTTCGAAGATGCAACCTTAACTGAGGTAGTCGACTTTTTTCGACTCATTTCCCGTCAAAAAGACACAACGGTTCTCGATGAGAGCCAGAAGGGAATCGATTTCGTTCTACAGCTGGGGAGCGAAGATAATCCCGTGGGTCAAAAAATCCGCGACGCTCGCATTTCACTGCAATTGCAGCATGTCACCTTAGAGCAAGCTTTAAAAACGGTGACAGATATCGTTGGTGCTCAATATCGTATCGATGAATTTGCGGTAGTAGTATCGCCGTTGGGATCACTAGATGAGACTCTGGTAACGAGGACTTTTCGCGTTCCGCCAGACTTTCTGACAAAAGATGCCATTAATCGGCAAGGAGATAACCAAGATCCCTTCGCTGATGAAAAAGATCGCACAGGCCCCTTATTAGCAAAACGCCTGACTGCTCATGAGAAGCTAGTTTCGATGGGGGTCCCATTTCCAGAGGGATCTTCGGTTAGTTTTGTCCCAGGTAACAGCGCTCTTCGAGTAAGAAATACGATCGAAAATTTAGATTTCATCGCTCAGATTGTCTCCACTGCGGCTAGCAGTGAGCCTGTTCAGGTGGTGATTCGGACGACCGTTATTGATGTGACTGAAGATGGGCTTGAAGAACTTGGTTACGACTGGATTCTTGGGCAGTTCGGAGGTCGTGATTTAACACTTGCTGGGGGCTCGGTTGGAAACGGAGGTAATATTGATGGTTTTCCAACGTTGCCAATCTCGCAGGATGTAAATGCTCCAGTGACATCAGGTCTGCGAAGTGGTGATAGTATTAGCGTGGTTGATGGACTTGATGCTGTTTTAACTCGTGAAATTGGTGGAGAGATCCAAGGCCCAGCCAGAGCTCCGGGCGCGTTCTCTGTTGGGGGAGTCATTGGGAATGGTGTCGCCCAGATGCTTGTTCGAGGTTTTAGCCAGAAAGAGGGGGTTGATGTGTTGGTGAAGCCAGAGGTTGTTACGCGTTCAGGCCAAAATGCAGTGATCAAATCGGTGCGAGAATTTTGGTATCCAACAGAATATGAACCACCGGAACTGCCAAATTCTTCAGGAGGAGATTCCGTAGCGACGCCATCCACTCCAACTACTTTTACGAGTACTGATTTAGGGGTAACTTTAGACGTTCTCCCTCAAGTAAGTGCGGATCGGACGTATGTTGATATCTCAGTGAGTCCAAAAGTTCGTGATTTCGAAGGATTTATCAATTATGGGTCGCCAATTACTGGGCAGTTTCAATCTACGAATTTTAATCCTTTAGGCTTTTTAACTACTAACTCTGCTACAGGTGAAATTACTTCCAACGAGATTTTGATGCCTCTCTTCAGAACAACTCAAGCCTCAACGGAAGTTACCGTCGCAGATGGCTCTACCGTAGTCATTGCAGGTCAGATGAGCCAAGTTAGCCGGAACATTGAAGATAAGGTCCCTGTGCTAGGGGATTTACCCTTAATTGGGAGATTTTTCCGATCAAAAGGGATCGATACCACCAGACGTAATGTGGTGATTCTTTTAAATGTTGAACTCCAAGACCCCTCCGGAAAACCATACCGTAACCGTTAATGAGTCAATCACTGCCTCCGCGTAAACCGAAGAGCTCGTCTGTTGATGAAGCAAACCCGCAGGAGCGGGATGAGAGAGATCACTACTCTCTGGATGACATGTTGGACTCGCTTCGTGATAGTGAACGAGAAAAAGATGAACTCGGAGAAGTTGTTACGCGATCTGACGGAAGTAAGGCGAGAAAGGTCAAGCGCCGGAAGCGCCGCAGTGATCAACCTGAAGCTTCTAAGCGGAAAAGTACTAAAGAGGCAAAAGCAGCTAAGAAAAAGAAGCAGCTCGTTTGGAGGGTTTCTATCGGCGTTACTTTGCTTGTTCTCAGTTTGCTCGGTGGGCTGTTCTTGATGATTCGCTATAATAGCGAAGCCTACACGGATGAGGTTGAGTCAGCAGTGGGTGAGTGGAGTGGCGCTAGCGCTGATTTTTCAGGTCTGAGAATGCTACCTGGTAGTATTAGTATGAATCAGGCTGAATTCAGTTGGGAAGATGGCTATTTCACCGAAAAGCTGTCATTGAAAAAAATTTCCGGTCACGCTTCTGTTACTAGCTTTCTAGGAGGAACTATGGGTGGCAGAGAGGTTGGAGGGGCTCGAGGCACGTTGCAACTTCGCGTTCCAGAAAGTGGTGTTAAATGGCTTGAATCTGTTCCTCAAGACCAGTTTCCATATAATTTTCAGCGCTATTTTTGTGATAGTTTAGTTGTGAATTTTGGAGAAGGAGGCCTTTTCAAGGTAGCTGGGGCCAATGCTAGTTTACGTTATTTAAAAGGTTCTGGATGGAAATTACCTCTCGGTGGCGGTCGTTTTTCTATGGAAGGGTGGGCTCCATTTCCCATCAAGGTAGGCCTCCTTGAATTCGAGGAAGGGGCAGTGCTCATTTCTTCGTTGAAGCTTGAGCCGCCAGAAGGAATGGAAAATAATTTTTATAACCCTGTTCTAGGAGTGAAGGGCCGTATTCCTTTAACTCTTGGTTCACAGGCAACACTTGAACTTCAGACTAAGAATTATCCTTTTGAAGGGCTTATTGGTGAAAAGTTAGGGCGGATATTTACTGGGACGACTCGCAAGATTAATGATAGTAAACTGATCTTTACTGTCGGAAATTCTGAGATTGATGAAATTTATATGCCCTTCGATGGGGAAGAAATCAGAGTTGACCATTTACCCTTTGTGCGAGTTCTTAACGAGCTCTTCCCTGAACATGGTTTTGAGAAACTTGTTTTTAATTCCGCAATTGATGGTGTCTTTCGTAAACTTCCGCAAGGACTTGGAATTCAAAATTTCCGCCTTTCTGATGAAAACCGGCTTTTGAAATTGGAGGGTAATATCCTACTAGCAGACGATGGCACCCTTAAGGGGGCGATGAGGCTTTTTATTAGTCTAGGGCTGATTAATTCAGATCCTAAACTCAAGACCCTCCCAGTTTTTACGAATCAGAATAGTAACACAGGTTTCTCGATCGTGGACTTTGAAATTGGAGGAACAGCCGATGCCCCAGAAGATACGTTTCGTCAAAAAATCGGTTTAGGTGGTGGTGGTGGGATTTCTCCTGCTAACACTGGGCCAAGTTTCGATTCGCTCTTTGAGGAGTTGACCGCGCCAACTCCAAGCTCTTCTGATACAAGTTCTGATTCTCCTTTTAAGGAGAATACAGATTCAGGAAATTAGAGAGAAGTTTCGGTATTTTTAGATCTTATCTTGTGAGCTTTAATTTGGGCTTATAAGTTAATGACGATGTCATCTGCGCCTGCATGTTTTATAGGTTCACTATTTGAATCTTTACTTCATTCGGGCGGGCCATTTACAGCGGATGTTCATGCTGAGGCCCATGAGGCGCTTCTGTCGAGGTTAAGGGAATCAGGTGGAGGGATGATTTCTCTGCGTGCTCCACGTGCTGGCTATGGGAAAACAACTCTGCTGGCAAGGGTGGGAGAGGAGTTAGCGAGTGAATTATATTTTGTCCCTTTCACTCTCGTAGGTGGACGCTTTCTAAGTGCGGAATCTCTTTTAGAGGAATTGTTTAGCTTTCTTGAGGAGCCCGTTGATACAGGCGAGAGTAAGTTGCATTTGACTCGGCTGGATCATATTACACGTAGGCTTTTTGCGCACGGTCTGGCGCCTATGGTCGAGGCCGGGCTTGTTCCTTGCCAAGATCGAGCGGCTGCTCTCGAGAGTCTGACGAAGAGGCCTGTGGAGGCATTTGATTTTCATCAGCAAGGCGCGGCAATTGCTCAGTGGACGAAAGCTCAATTTGTGGTTTTAGGACCACGCCTTTCTAATGCTCTTGCGAAAGAAAGCCGATCTCCCAATCGGCTAGTTTCTCGATGGTTGGAGCTGTTGCTGAATTATTCAGTTCGAAAGCCGGGTGACCTAGTCCGGTCAGAAGAAATCTCTCAACGGCTATTCTGTCCAGAGCACACTGGTTATTTTGGTTCAAATCAACTTGAGGTTTTAGGAGTTTTACTGAGTTTAATCACCTTGGTTCAACCAATAGTTCTTGTTCTTGATGAGGTCGACGGACTGTCGGGGGATTCTGAAGCGGCACTAGCCGTAGCATCTACTTTGGCATTTCTAGGGCAGTCTAACCCGCTACTGAAATGTATCCTCTCAGTGAATCAGGATGTCTGGGATTCTGCTTTTCTTCCTCAGCTCCCAAATGGGCTTCGTGATCGTTTTGAGGACTGTATCATTTCACTGAAGAGTATTTCTGAAAAAGAAATGCGTCTATTAGTCGAGGTTCGAACCAAAGGAGGTGTTGGCGATATGTGGTCCTCTCTTCAGGAGCTAGATCAAGACGAACATTACCCTCGAAGTATTCTAAAGCAGGTGCGGACCCAGTGCCAAAAGGAGGAAGAACGCGCGATACCAAAGTCTGAAGGAGAGGCGCTATTGAAAAATCACGAAATCTCCTCTGTATATCCTCCAAGAGAGGCAACTTCGATCCCTCTTCCATTAAAGAGAGAGCCTCCTCAATATAAGGTGAGTATCGTAAATTATCCTCCCAAGACGGTGCCACAAGTATCTCCTCCGGCGAAGCGATTTCCCACAGTCTACTGTAATCAGTGGGTAGAAGGGGAGCTCCCGATGCCGCTAGCTATCGATGGTGAGGGTTTTGCTTTGTCTTCTAAAATACAAAAAAGTTCGAGAATTACTGACCAGCTTACGAAAGAGGCTTCAGCTGAGGTCGCTAGTATTACTGAGCCTAGTTCTCCATTTTCAGAGCATGAAATTTCTGATGATCGTCAATCGGTGCCATTTGCTGAAACCTAGTATTTACTGAAGGGCATGAGGAGAGTCTGCCGGAAATTAAAAAAAAGCCTCGAAAAGATCTTGCCTAAAATCAGGAATCGACTTAACACCTCGCCCGTCCACAGAGACTAGCGCGGGTGGCGGAATTGGTAGACGCGCCAGACTAAGGATCTGGTGTCCATTGCGGACGTGGGGGTTCGACTCCCCCCTCGCGCACCATCTGAGGACAATACCCCCCGAAAGGGGGTTTCTTTTTTTAAGGGAAGAACAATTAAAGCTCGGTTAGCTCAGTGGTAGAGCGCTTGCTTCACACGCAAGATGTCACTGGTTCAAATCCAGTATCGAGCACCATTGTTTTTTCAAGGGTTTTAGGCTGTATCCTTTGTTTTTCAAGGCTTCTAGCTGATAGGGTGATTCTTATTTGTTTGCAGTAACCGTCAGTAACAGGTTACTAATTTTCCCCAAATTGGGGAAAAAATGGGCCTTTTGGGGCAGTTTTCCCCAAGAATTTTCCCCAAAATCGATGGCAAACAGTTCAAAAAAATACCCAGTCAAAGGACTCTCAAGGCACGGTAAGAGATGGCGTTGGGAAAAGACGATCAATGGTCGAAGGATTCGCCATTCATTTGATGCTCCGAATGAGGCGGAAGCTATCGCGTGGGTGATGCGTATGGAGCAGCGAGCCGATCTGGTAGAGGCCGGTGCTTGGGATCATGAGGTGGGCAGCTACATCAAAGAAAAGACTGCGGCAGGTGAGCTGTCTGTGAACTATGCCTCTTCCAGAGGGCTTATTTTGAGAAAGGAAGGTGCAGCGGCCGGATTTGGTAAGCCTGAAGAGATGACCACTGCGCGAATGCAGTGCTGGTATGATGAGCGTGAAAAAGAGGGCGCGCTGAGCCGAGTCTCACTGAATCACTATTTAAAGCACTTTCGATGCTTCGCCGATTGGTTGGTAAGTAAGAATATGTTGCTGGAGAACCCTGTATCCTTCGTAAAGGCACTTCCTGACCCTGATAACACGCGGGAGACGTTCTTGACTGCTGATGAAGTGGGTAGGCTTCTCGAGGCATCTAGGGCTGAGCATGTAGAGTGGAATAAAAGATTTCCCCGGAGACTTGAGAAAACGCCAATTCTTGAGCTTTTTCTTCTCCTGGCTTGTGAGTGCGGGATGAGACGAGGTGAGATTGATGCCGCTCGTGCTCAATGGGTCGATATGGAGAGGGGAGTAATTGTGATTCCGAAGGAGGATCGCTATGAGGGGAGGGTATGGACCCGTAAAGGTAGAACGCGTAGTCGGAGGCAGGCCGTGATTCCTATGGTCGCGTCACTCAAGGCTTGGTTTGAGGAGCATGGAATTCCTTCACCTTATTTGCTTAAGCCTGAGAAAGGATGGGGGAAGAGTAAGTACCGCTATGAGGTAGCAGGTAAGGTGAACCGATTTCTTGAGAAGAATGGTTTTGGGCACGTCACAATTCATGACATGCGCCGATCCTTTGCCACAAATCGAGTAAGTGCCGGTATTTCGATTGAGAAGGTCGCTAATTGGATGGCGATCGACTACCAGACGGCCTGGAAGCGGTATGCGAGATTTATTCCGGTAGATGGAGAGATCGAGAGGGGCGCGGCAGTGGCTCAGATAGCAGAGGGTGAAGAGTCTCCTGCTCCTAAGCAGGGTGGGTCGCTAAAAGAGCGTTTGGCTTCGCTGAAGGAGCTTTTCGATGAGGGGCTGATCACGGAGTTAGAATTCAGCGAAAAGAAGGCTGAGATTTTGAGTGATCTTTGATCAACTCAGAAGAGATTT
>CALGMJ010000123.1 GCA_937958875.1 uncultured Verrucomicrobiales bacterium
GTGGGTTTACCGTAATATCCAGACCAGCGCAGTTTACTTTGACTGGCAGACCAGCCGGGCCATGGCCTGCCTGTTAGACATCCTTGGCTTTGATGAGCAGAGTCAAACGCTCCTCTTCACCGGCCTCATCCAGTGCGATGGTTACAGCGCCTATGAAGCCCTCGTGAAACAATTCGAAGCCATCACCTTAGCGGGGTGTCTGGCTCACCTACGGCGGAAATTTTTTGAAGCCCGTAAGCAAGCGCCGGAGCACAGCATCCCGGTGCTCTTAAAGATCCAAGAAATTTACCGAGTGGAGCGGGAAATGAAATTGAGCAATGCCCCTCCTGAATGTCGGGAACTCATTCGCCGTTCCCGCAGCTTGCCCTTGTTTGAAGACCTTCACATCCTCATCACCCAGATTGAAAAAACCAGCCCCTTGCCTGCGAGTCAGCTAGGCAAAGCGCTCACCTATGCACGGAACCAATGGGTGAAACTTGAGCGTAGCCTCCTAGAAGGGAAACTTGAAGTGGACAATAACCTGATCGAAAATGCGATTCGTCCCCAGAAGCTCGGCCTCAAGAACTACCTCTTTTTGGGAAATGCGGAAGCGGGAAAGGATGCGGCGCTCTTTTACACCTTGAT
This sequence comes from uncultured Verrucomicrobiales bacterium, assembly GCA_937958875.1. Lineage (GTDB taxonomy): Bacteria > Verrucomicrobiota > Verrucomicrobiia > Verrucomicrobiales > Akkermansiaceae > SW10. Next base: position 625 of record CALGMJ010000123.1, read on the forward strand.
TGAGAACTGCAAAGTTCACGGCCTTGATCCTGAAGCGTATCTCGTGGAAGTCATCGAAGCCCTGCGCGGTCCCAGCTCACCCGAACGGGCCGCAGAGCTGACCCCAGCAGCCCTCGCCACAGCGCGGCCGCCAAAGGTAGACGAAGAAAAAACTGCGTAGCATCGCACCCTCAAGACCACCGATCTAGCTCAGATCTAGCGCCCAATTTTAAGACGCTTACGGAGAATTGAACCCTCAATGATTAAAAAAGCCCCTTCTGGTCATTCAGAAGGGGCTTTTTATGTGTGAAATTTCAAACATGCACTTAGAGATCTTCTAAGCGAGCGATACTGTCTTGAGAAAGCTTGTAAATGGGATACTCCACTCGCTTTTTCCCGTTCATCAGGAATATGACATTTTGATCACTTTTCCCAATAACAGCAGCTACGATTGTCTTGCCTGCAGAATTCGTCCACTCCTGTTCCTCAGCGAGAAGCTCTTCCTCTGAAGATTCTTCATCTGGCTCTTCAGGAGTCGATGGCTCGGTAGAAGCACTACCATAAATTAGCTCTGGATTTGCTTTAAGCTTCTTTTTCAAGTCACGCGCTAGGCGTTTTACAGACTTTGAATTATTCCCTTTCGCGCAAAAACCCATGATAGGCTTATTACCGCTCGTATCGCTCACCACCACAAGTGGCATCACCGCGCCTTTTTGCCTGATCGCCTTGCGAAGATGGATCGGGATACGGCCCTTAAATTCTTCTTTCTTTTCGCTATTGCTGACGATCACGAAAATCCCAACAGACTTGAATGCGTCAAACATTGCCGAACTGACAACGTAGGTAGAACCTCAAGATACCCCTAGTCAGGTATCTACAAAGATGAGAGGCTTACCACGCTCTTGAGCTATGGCTTTAGCCTCTTCAAGTTTGCCAATAGGGAAGCTTTTGCTGGGAAGCTTAATCCCAGCAGTCGCTAAAGATGTCAATATAACAGCTAGCAATGCAATCACTTTCGTAATGAGTGTATTTCAAGATATCGCTGCTATGAATCAAGGATCAAATTAACAAAACTGTTAATAAATCACAATCAAACCACTCATTAATGGCGGAAGTGACGATGCCCTGTGAAGACCATGGCCATACCCGCTGCATCTGCAGCGGCGATCACTTCTTCATCCCGGATAGAACCACCAGGCTGAATACAGGCTGTCGCCCCAGCTTCGATGGCGGCGTCTAGTCCGTCAGCAAATGGGAAAAGTGCATCAGAAGCAATCACGCTCCCTTCCAGAGAAAGTCCGGCTTCTTTCGCTTTCCAGACGGCAATACGTGCAGAGTCGACACGGCTCATCTGGCCTGCCCCGATGCCTAAGGTGCGGTCATCTGCCCCAAAAACAATGGCATTTGATTTCACATGTTTCACGACGCGCCACGCGAAACGCATTGCGCGCATTTCGGCCTCTGTGGGTGGGCGTTTCGTGACGACCTTAGTCTCAAGGTCATCTAAGCCCAGAGTGGTGTGATCTTTATCCATCACCATGAGGCCACCAGGTGCAGGACGCACGACAGGGTCTTTACGATACTTTTCGTACCCATCCTCGAGTTTCATGAGGCGCAGGTTTTTCTTTTTCTGAAGAATGGCACGGGCTTCAGGCTCGTAATCTGGCGCGATGATCACGTCGGTGAAAATTTCTGAAATGACGCGAGCCACTGCTTCGGTAAGAGGACGATTTGTCACGATGACTCCACCAAATGGAGCCTGTCGGTCTGTTTCAAAGGCCTTTTGCCACGCGACTCGGAGATCTTCGTCATCCTGCCCCACCCCACAAGGATTGGTGTGCTTCAAAATGGCAACCGTAGGGCGGCGATAGTCGAGAATGAGGTCAGCCGCTGCTTCGATATCGAGAATATTGGTGTAGCTGAGTTCCTTGCCCTGCAATTGGCTGAAGCAGTCGTAAAAATTTCCGTAGAGGCGAGCTTTCTGATGCGGGTTATCGCCATAGCGGAGGTCCGTAGCGAGCGGAAGATTAACTGAGAAATTACACCCAGTTCCCTGGTCGCACTTTCCGAGGAAGTTTGAAATCGCCCCATCATAGGCTGCGGTCCGGCGGAAAACCTTCACTGCGAGTTCTTCGCGTAGCCGTAAAGTGGTATCTCCACTGTGCTCACTCATCTCCGTCAGCACACGAGAGTAATCAGCGGGATCAGTGACCACAGTGACAGCTGCGTAATTTTTAGAAGCACTGCGGAGCATGGAAGGCCCACCGATATCGATTTTCTCGATAGCTTGCTCGAGAGTCACCCCTTCCTGGGCGACAGTTTCTTCGAATGGGTAAAGATTGACGACAACGAGATCGATCGTCGGAATATCGTTCTTTTTAGCCTGTGCAATGTGATCCTCACTGTCACGGCGCTGGAGAAGCCCACCGTGGACTTTCGGGTGAAGGGTCTTAAGACGCCCCTCGAAGAGTTCAGGAGCGCCGGTGTATTCGGCGACATCCTTGACCGGAATCCCTGCCTCACGGATGGCTGCGGCGGAGCCACCAGTTGAAAGGAGTTCGACGCCAAAGTCTTCGTGAAGTGATTTTGCAAATTCAACCAGACCGGATTTATCGGAGACAGACAGGAGAGCACGTTTGATCGCCATAGTGGATGGGTAGTTTCGTGTCCGAAACCTCGAACACGTCTTGACGACCTAAAACAGCACGGCTTCTGGAGCAAGGGTAATGTCGAAACACCGGTCTAGGAACCGCGATCGATTTACTGAGGTGGAAGCTTAATGACTCGGGTGCCCGCGATATCATCGTGAAAGCAGTTATGCTGTCGGCGGAAAATGCCAAGCAAATCAAACATAAGAATTAAGCCTCCTATCTCTGGAAGGTGAAAAAGAAGCTCCATTACCGCAAATCTAAGAATCACGATCCGATACCATGCAACTGGTTCTCCTTTTAAATCGACAATCTGGGTTCTCATTACCATCTTTCCTAGACTCTGGCACCTCGTAGCCCAGAAGTATCCTTGGATAGCAACGGTGACCATAATACTCATCACGCCTTCGAGAAGGCTAAGTATAACCGGATTTGAAATGCCGAAAGACCAATCAAAGCTAGCATTCATATTAAAGATAGACTCGATCGTATACCAGACACCGAAGAGAATTAGCCCATCAATTAGCGAGCCGAAGAGCCGCTGACCTCGACTTGCGTAGTTGTACACTCCAGGACTAGAAATCCCTTCTTGGGCTGAGAAATTTTCAACCACAGTTTTTGGAGCAGCATAAGGATTTTCATCTGACACGGCTTCCTTCTAAGCAACATACGAGACAGGACAAGTTTTCCCATCAAAACACTCTTGCCCTTTTGGCGGCTTGGGCACTTGATTTGGCTCCAGCCGATGTTTGAACTTCTTTCTACCGATCCTGACTGCAAAGCACGCCGCGGACGTCTGACAACTCCTCATGGAGTAATCGAGACGCCCATCTTTATGCCCGTAGGCACTCAGGGTTCGGTAAAAACTCTTCATCCAGAAGATCTCCACCTCATGGAGGCTCAGATTATTCTAGGAAATACCTACCATCTCTGGCTACGCCCCGGCACCGAGGTAATGGAATCTCTCGGAGGATTGCATTCTTTCACGACTTGGGATGGGCCGATGCTGACAGATTCCGGCGGTTTCCAAGTGTGGTCGCTTTCGAAATTACGAAAAATTTCTGAGCAAGGCGTCGCCTTTCAGAATCACCTCAATGGAGCCAAGATGATGCTGACTCCAGAGAAGAGCATGGAAATCCAAGCGATTTTCGGCTCTGACATCGCGATGCTCTTCGATGAATGCCCCCCCTACCCTTGTGATCGCAGCTACGCAGAAGAATCCACAGGACTCACCACTCGCTGGGGAAAACGCTGTAAAGACTGGATCGAAGCGAATCGCCCTCAGAGCGGCGATGGCCGCCAGCTCCATTTTGGCATCGTCCAAGGAAGCGTCTACCCTGATTTACGGAAGGAATCTGCACAGGCTCTCGTCGATCTGGACTTCGATGGCTATGCCATTGGCGGAGTCTCCGTCGGTGAGCCTGAAGAAGAAATGTTCGCCGCTATTAAAAATGCGGAGCCATTTCTCCCGACGAATAAACCCCGCTACGCGATGGGATTGGGAACTCCCACTCAGCTCCTCGAAATGATCGGCCAAGGAGTCGACATGTTCGACTGTGTGCACCCGACCCGGTGTGCTCGTCATGGGCTAGCCTTCACTCCAGATGGCCCGATTCACATTAAGAATAAGCAATTCGAGTTCGATGCCAAACCTCTCACCGAAGATGCTCACCCACACGTCGCTCGCTTTTCGAAAGCCTTTCTAAGGCACAGCTTCCGGGCTGGAGAGATCATCGCCCAGCGAGTGCTCTCATTCCATAACCTACACTTCTACCTCCAGCTCATGGAAGGGGCGCGAAATGCCATTTCCGAAGGACGATTCCGCGAATTTCAAAAAGAATTCGTCGCTCGCTACACTGCGAAAGATCAGAAAAAGTAAATTTCTCCACACTCACCTAAGTTCTGAAGAATTCTCCATTGAATTCATACCAGAGCTTGGCAACTATCTCGTTAAGGGCAGATGCAGACTGAGGATACCGAAGCGCTATTTCACCAACTCGAGAACTTTCGTACTTCCCGTCAGTGGAAGCGAGTGCGTGAGGTTACGGGAAAGTTGCTGACTCATGAGCCAAGCTCAGACTATCTGCATTACCTCATGGGCCACGCCCTCCTTCAGCTCAATGAACTGGAGAGTGCCGAAAAACATCTCAAAAAAGCGATCTCACTCAACCCTGAGAATGACTCAGCCTACCAGACCCTTGCTTACACTTACTGGCAGATGGGGCGTCTAGGAGTAGCAGAAGATCATGCTCGAAAGGCAATCTCACTCGATCCCGATGATGAGGAACACTGGTTTCTCATGGCCTACCTTTGCCTTCAGTTTGAGGACTATAAACAGGCCTTTTTTTGCGCAGAAAAAGCGGGAGCACTCGTCCCGGAAGACAGCCGCCTCATCGACATCCGAACTCAGGCCGGAGGAATGGCTACTGGTAAGGAAAAGCTACCACCTCAGGAGCAGATCAAACGCTTCACTGAAATCTTAAAGAAGAATCCTGAAGATGACTACACCCATGCACAGATTGGCTGTGTCTATTTTAATGATCTTAAGGACTACGCAAAAGCAGAAGAACACTTCCGCAGAGCACTCTCGCTAGACCCCGAGGATAAGACTAATCAGGCCCTCCTTCTCAAAGCGCTTAGAAAGCGAGATCTCATCCTTCGCCTGCTTTGGGCTCCCTTTGATTTCGCCGCGCTAGGACTCAAAGTCTTTGAATGGGCTTGGGAGAAAAAATGGCCCCTTATTTTTCTCATCCCTGTTGCGAAATTCATCATCGTGCCAGCCATGGCCTTGATGCTAATCTTTTTCACCCTCTTCTGGCCCATGGCTAAGGTCTATGAATGGCTCACCATCGTGGAAGCTCATAAAAAGATGGGAAAAATAACTCTCTACCGTGGACCCTTTGCTCGAATTCATCGTCTCAGTTTTCCGGTTCGTTGTAGTCTCTTTGCTGGTATTTTTGTGATTTTTTGGAGTTTCATTCTCTGGTTCGCATCTCGCGAAGGGAATCAGGCCCCTATCCTTGGCTGGGTATTTTCACTTACTGCACTTGGAGTGGGCGCTTTAGCTATCTATGGATGGAGTTCCACCATCCTAGAATACTTCCGAAAAAAACGGCGAAATAAGAAAAATAAAGTTATCAACCAACCTAAGACAGCGCAGTGAACGAAAAGACGATCTCCCTCCTAATGCCAGCCCTGGAAGCTCAACCTGATAACTGGGAGCTGCGCCTACACCTCGCTTCACTGTATAATGAAGACGGGAAGACGACCGAAGCTGGAGCTCTAATTCTAGCTTACCAGCCCCTTCCTGATAGTGAAAAAGACGGCCTGGAAGTCGCTCGCCTACTTGCTCACAACCACGGAGATAAAGCTCTCACCATCCTCGACGAGCTTATTTCAAAAAATAAAGCCTGCGCTCCCGCCTACCTACAAAAGGCGAAAATCTATCAGGCTCAAGGCATGACCTCGGAGGCAAAGAAAAATTACAGCGTGGCCACCGTAATCGACGAATCCCTGGAAAGCCGTGAATTCGAATCTCTACTCGATCAAACCAGCACGCCACCGGCTCTCCCCAGAAAGCCCATCGCTAGTTCTTTAACGACCTCTCCCTCTCCGCTTGGAATGACCTCTGAACCAGAATTCGATGAGGACGACTTTGTCGAAACCGATGCTGCCATTGATCAAGTCCTCAAAGATCAGGAGAAGTTCATCGACTTCTCCGACATCGGAGGGATGGAAGCGCTCAAAGAGCGTATTCGAATGAGCATCATCTACCCGTTTAAAAACAAAGCTCTCTTTGAGAAATTCAAAAAACGCTCTGGCGGTGGACTTCTCTTTTACGGCCCTCCGGGCTGCGGGAAAACCCTCATTTCGCAGGCAACAGCCGGAGAATGTGGGGCTCACTTTATCAATATTTCGATTCACGACATTCTCTCAAAATGGCTCGGTGAAGCTGAGCGAAAGATCCACGAACTCTTCGAGACTGCACGCCGTAAGGCTCCCACCATTATTTTCATTGATGAAGTCGATGCACTAGGCGTGAAGCGCAGCGATGCTGGAAATTCAGCAAGCCTCGTTAACACTCTACTCACAGAAATCGACGGAGCATCGTCGAATAATGAAGATGTTCTTATCATCGGAGCGACGAATACTCCCTGGCGAATCGATAGCGCCTTTCGCCGCCCTGGCCGTTTTGATCATGTGCTTTTCATTCCCCCGCCAGATCTTGAAGCACGAGCTTCTATCTTTAAAATTCTGCTAGATGGAATTCCACAGGAAAACGTCGACTTTAAAAAACTCGCTAAAGCATCTGAGCAATTCTCCGGTGCTGACATCCGCGCAGTTGTGGAAAAAGCCTCTGAAGCCGTCATTCAGGAAATCATGCGCTCAGGAAAAGAAGGAGTCGTCACCCAAAAGGAACTACTCAAAAGCATAAAAGCCACCCGGCCGACCACACTGGAATGGCTGGAACAAGCTTCCAATTACGCGAGCTACGCTAATCAATCTGGCCTCTATGACGACCTTGCCGACTTCATTCAGAACCAGCGTTAATTTTCAGGCTGAATTATAGATCTAAAGCTTCCTCGATTTGGCCATAGTAACCACTATAGAAAGAGACGATCTTCCAGCCGATATAGATAACGACGAGAGCATATAAAACCTGAGGTCCCACGACAGCCAAACGTTTCGCGCTGGCACGGGCATCTTGGGCAAACACCTCTCCCCAACGCTCTAGATCTTGATCGAGCGAGCCTGCCTTTTCAGCAGTGAGATAAGAGCGAGAAAAAGCAGAGGGAAAGACCTCTTCATCCTGAAACACTGGCCCCAGAGGGTGCCCGTCATCCACTTGTTTAGAAAGAGCGCGGCCCGCTTCCTGGATCATCCCGCTGTGAGAGGCCCGCGCCGACATCGCCACCGTCTGTTGCATGGAAAGACCGGAAATAATCGCGCCATGATAAACCTTGGTAAAGCGAGCAAGAGCGAGATTCTTACGAGCTTTCCCCAAAAGCGGAATCTTACTTAATAGACGATCCATCTTGGCATCTTCCGGGGCTTTCCGAAACGCGCAACGAAGTACGAGGAATATGATAAAACCAACCACATACACAAGAACCAAGGTGGTAAGGAAATGCACCACTACAGCCCCCAAAGAAGGAGCCTCACCGAAGGCGAAAGGAATCGATGTTAACAAAATCCCTAGATGAAGGAGAAATGCCGGATAGATCAGACTTTTCACAATCTCACGACGAGACCCTGCCAAGAGTTCAAAGTAAGCACCCAACTCCTCAAAAGCCGGGCCTAGTCGACCACTCCGCTCACCAGCCTCAATCAGACTACTCTCAACTTCGGTGAGATCAAACGAACTACGGTGAAAAGCTTCCGCGATACTCTTCCCCTCTTCTAAGCCGTCCTTAACTTCCGACATCAGGCGCTGCGCGCTGACTTCCGCTCCTGACTCTAACACCGTAGTCGCCGTCTCCCGCATCCCAAATCCGGCCTGCGTTAGCTTGGCCAGCTCAAGATAGAGCCATGATTTTTCCTGATCATTCATCTTCTCATTAAACTCGTTGCTAACATCTCGAATAGCCAGCGAAAGTCTCGCCGGAGTGCAAAAATGAAAAAGCCAGAAATACCATCCCTTTTTCAAAAGGTGATATCACTGGCTTTGATGAAAACAGAGTTACCTCTAACTTAGTCCTTTGACTGACTCTCCTTTTTCTCTTTAGGCTTGCTCGCCTCAGCAGCTTTCTTTTCGCCCTTTTTATAAGAATCAGAGCGATAATCAGTTTCATAGAAACCGGAGCCTTTGAAAATAAGCCCAGCCCCGGTACCCAGAAGGCGTTTCACCGAGCCATCGCAGGTTTCCTGAGGGCAATCCGTCAGTTTAGCGTCACTCATGCTTTGAAATACTTCAAAGACATGATCACATTTCTGACACTGATAATCGTAGTTCGGCATCTTAGGTAATGAATGATTACGCCTCCTCAGGAGCAAAGTTTTCGAGTTCCCATCCGGAAATCCCCACTTCGTCAGCCAGCTCTTTAAACTCGGCGAGTTCGGCCGCAGAGAACAGAAGTCCACCGGCAGCTTCCGTACGCTTGCGGAAGCCGGCCTCGATCTGTCCTGGGAGGAGACATTTTTCATTCCCGTGCCCGAGAACATCATCAATGACTGACTTCATATTCGCGCTCTGTGAGCCCGGCACGTATGCACCCGAATTCCACGCATCGGGGTGGATGATCTGGAAGTAGAAACAGGAAGTCGTCTTCTCCCCTTTCAGTCCGCGCTCAGTCGGGAGACTACCACCGATAAAGCCGCCAACGAGTTCGTTGATCAATGCCATCCCGTAACCTTTGTGAGCACCGAAAGGAAGGAGCGCGGCAACTTCATTTGGATCAAGAGTCTCATTCCCATCCTTATCAACGGCGGCTCCCGGAGGAAGTTGCTTACCTTCGCGCTTGAGCTGCTGGACACGGCCCATCGCAACGGTGGAAGTGGCCCAGTCGATCACGATTGGGAAGCCATTTGCCTCCTGAGTGGGGAATCCCCAAGAATGAGGATTTGTTCCTAAAGTCGGGTGTTTCCCAAAAAATGGAACCACCTCAGCGAGAGTCGAGGTGCAGTTGGTGTAAGCGATGTAGCCTTTCTCGGCAGCCTTCATGACATAGCCACCACCCCAGAGGTAGTGAAAGGCATTATCAACGGCGACCTGGCCTACGCCATATTCATCCGCCATTTCCATGCAGCGTTCAAAAGCTTTCACCGCAACGGCTTGACCTAATTTCTTATGAGCATTCCAGACTTCACTCGCCTTGAAGCGATCATTTACGATCTCAATCTCTGCCCCAGGCTTACAACCACCAGTTGCAGAACCAAAGAGGTGATCTAAGTGAAGTGCTTTTAAGGCATTGTGGGTCCGGATTCCGTGACGAGTCGCATCCTGACAAACGGAGGCCGCGATGGCCGACTCCTCGGCATCATATCCGCGCGCCATATAGGCCGCCTTAACTAACTCATCATGCTTATCAGCTGGAACTACGTGAAATTCGCTCATTGTCTCTAAAGATTAAATCCTAAATCAGGGGGCGCGAGATTGAATTCTGTCCGACAAATAGCAAGTCGAGAATCGCGTGGTCTTGCTTCGGAGGCGTAGCGATTGGCTTGAGGTAAATCAAATGGGTTTAACGTGAACCAGAACCTCAACAGCCTTAGGAGAGTGAAACAAATCTGGAACACAACATGTCGATATTAACGACCTTCCACCTCAGAAATTCGATCAAACTTAATCGGTAAGAATGAATGGCTATATTGCGGCCCTCGAATCCTCTTCGAAGAAAGCGATCCATCTTCTTCTTGGATCGCAAACATCTGGTTCTTGTAAAGAATCCGGTAAAACAAACCCACGTATTGAGTGCTGCCTCCATCCTTATAAAGTGCCATAGGGATAGAAAACCATGGTCGACGTCCTGCCAGAGCAAGACAAAGATCAACCACCATGAAACAGATTAAGCTTAGGGCTCCCCATTTGAGAAACCTTACGATTAATATAGGGAGTTTCATTTTTAGGTGAACGTCAAAAGTGATGTCACAGGCGTAGCCTGTTGATCATCCACGCCTTGTTGAACTAAGCCGCTCTGCGGCGTTGGTTT
>CALGMJ010000124.1 GCA_937958875.1 uncultured Verrucomicrobiales bacterium
GCCACAAACGCGAGGAACAGCTAGCCCGCCTTATCGCACGGAAGTTCCCGAAACTCGGTGACCGCCTCCTCGGCGTTGTTGAGCTGCAAGACCAGGACGAACGCCGGGCCTCACTTTCACCCGAACTTCGTGAAGCCGCCATGGCTCACGTCGCCCGGCAAGCCGCGAAACGCGATATGGCCGAGGCCCTTCCCATTTCCCGCCACCGAAAACTCGCTCTTGCCGTCGTAGGTGGGGCCGCTCTCATGGTGGCAGGATTTACGCTATCTCCAAAAGCGGGTCTCAATTCTCTCAAGCGCTGGCTCATGCCCCTTTCGGAAACTGAGCGCTACACCTTCACCCAGCTAGATTTTTCAGAAATCCCGAATCCCTACATCGTCCCTTACGGTGAACCATTCACCCTCACCGTTCCTCTGGCCCCAGATACAGATCAGTCTCCTGCCAGCGCAAATGCTCGCTATGGACAGCAGGATTGGCTCGAGACTCCACTCTCAGAAAACCGCTACCTCTTTGAATTCGCAGGCCAGCAGACTCCTAAAATCGTAACCGTCAAAGCTGGAGATGATATTCATCGGATCAAAGTCGAACCTGTCATCCGCCCAGAACTAACCGGCCTAAAAGCTCATATCAGCCTACCGGACTACCTCGAGCTCGCAGACCGGACTCTGGACATCCGCACTGGCATGCTCACCGCACTCGAGGGCAGTGAAGTCACTCTTGCAGGGACCTTCACCCGCCCCCTCAACGCCGCTCAAGGCCGACTCAACTACCTTGAAGATCCAGACAGCGAAGTACCACCACCGAACAGCCGCGAGCTCTCCTTCACTTTTGATGGAGAAACAATGACCACCCTCCCGCTCCCCATCATTAATCATCGTGCCGAAATCCCCCTCACCTGGGTCGATGAAAAAGGCCTCTCTGGAGCAAGCCGCTTTCTCCTGCGCCTAGAAGCAAGCGAGGACCAAAAACCGAGCGCTTACCTTCAAGGCATTGACCGCCAAGTCGTCATCCTCGCCGAAGAAACGCTCGAATTCGAAGTCCTCTGTGAAGATGACTTCGGCCTGAGAGAAATCGGAATCGTTTGGGAAGGAAATTTCACCAAACCCACCAAAGACTCTCCCGCTAAGGGCGAAATGATCTTAAAAAAGGGCACCCCTTCCAGCTCCCGCCTCAGTGAAATGGCACTTTTCTCCCCGAAGACGCACAACATCGAGCCTCAGCGCCTTCGCATTCGCGCTTACACTGAGGATTATAAACCTGGACGTGGCCGCCAATACTCAGACCCGCTCATCGTTTACATCTTAACTCCTGACGAGCACGCCCAGATGCTAAAAAGTAAATTCGACCGTCTGATCGGCGAACTCGAAGACACCGCACGGCAGGAACAAAATCAACTCGATCAAAATGAACGTCTCGGCCAAAAAAAGGGCGAAGACCTCCAGAACAAAGAAAATCAGCAAAAGCTCGCCGAAAGCGAAAAGCTCGAAGAGGAAACCGCCCAGAAAATGGCTGAGCTCTCGAAGAAAATGGAAAAGCTCTTCCAAGATGCAGCTCGAAATAAGGACCTCGACCCTGAGGCGATGAAACAAATGGCGGAGGCGCTCAAAAATATGCAGGACCTCGCAAAGGAAGACCTCCCGAAAGTTGGAGAAAAACTGAATGATGCGCAGGACCAGAAAAATACCGCCGAGAAAGCAAAGAAAGATCTAAAGGAAGCGATCGAAGAGCAGAAAAAAGCCCTCGAAAAAATGAAAAAAACCATCGAGCAGGCAAATGAAGCGAACCAAAACTTCGAAGCCTCCACCTTTGTGAATCGGCTCAAACGCGCCGCTTCCGAAGAAGATCAAATCGCTGCTAATCTCGTCTCTGCTATCAGTAGCGAAGGTCAAAAAGACATCACTCCCTTACTGGGCTCCCCCCCCGACAAACGTACGATGGATCCCACACATACTCGACTTCTCGAACAACTCGATACTCAGCAGAAACGCATCAACTCAGACATCCGCTGGATTCAGGAAGACCTCAGCCATTTCTACGCCCGCACCCGGAAACCTGAGCATCGCACCCTCCTGACCGAAATGCAGGACTCGCAGATCGACATCGGGCTCGAGCGCCTACGGGAAAAAATCGCCGCAAATCACTCTTTCCGAGCCATTCATGGATCGAAAAACTGGGCGAAACAAATGCGAGACTGGTCGACTAAACTCAAAGGGGACGAAAAGGACGGCCAAGGTGGTGGCGGCGGAGGTGGCGGTGGAGATAAACAAGATCAGGATTTCGAATTCATGCTCAAAGTCATGCAGATGGTTCAAACCGAGCAGGATATCCGTGCCCGTACCCGCTCTCTTGAACAACTACAGCGTGCCTTAAAACTAAAATCAGCCCCATCAAAGTGATGATTAAATTTCTTCCAGCCCTCGCTCTCATTTTCACTGCCCCTCTTTCCGCCGAGGAGGAAAAGCCTACTCCCGATCAAGCGCTTGTTGAACACGCTGAAAAAGCGGAAAAACTTGCTGATGATCAAGACTCTCTCTCTGCGGATGTGCAAGATCTCATCGACAGTCAGACCAATACGAAAGTGATCGAACTCCTTTCCGAAGTCGAAACGCTCATGGCGGAAGCCGTCGATGACCTCGAGCAATTCAAGACAGGTGGTGAAACCATCGCCATTGAAACTGAGATCATCGAAAAAATCTTCGAAGCCGCTCAGGAAAAAAGTAAAAGCCAAGGAAAAGGTGAGAAGTCCCCCCAAAATCAGGCCATGCTCGACATGATGCAACGCATGATGGGTAAGGAACCTAGCAAAGGAAAACCTGGCGAAAAAAAGGACGGGGAAAAACCTGGTGGGCAAGAAGGTGGCGACGGCCAAAAAGGTGATTCAGACGCTGCTAATGAAGCCCAATCATCAGGTGCCATCGAGGGAAACACCGAAGTCCGCCGAGTCCCGAAAGCAGCAGGTAAAATCGGCGCAGGCCTCCCCCAGGAATTCCAGAAAGCACTCGATGCTTACAACCGCCGCACCCCGTAATTTTTCATGCAGATCATTCCACGCCTCATCGCTCTTTTTTGCCTCCTGAGTCAGCTTCCAGTCACTGCGCAGTCACTCCCTAGGCGGGAAGATGACCCAATCTCTCCGCGAGTCGAAAGCATCTACCTCAGAGGCCTGCGCTACCTTTCTCAAAGCCAGGCAGAAGATGGCTCATGGCAGGATGCCACGGGCAAGGAACCTGGCGTTGTCGGTCTCTGCATCATGGCTTTTCTCGGGCATGGAGAAGATGCGAATCATGGCCCTTATGCGAAAAACATTCAGCGAGGGATCGACTTTATTCTAAGTCAGCAAAAAGATTCTAACGGATACATCGGAAGCACCATGTATAGCCACGGCTTCGCCACTCTCGCACTCGCTGAGTGCTATGGCATGGTGAATGACCCTCGTCTTGCACCAGCCCTAGAACAAGCTGTATCACTCATCCTCTCCGCTCAGAAACGCAATCCCAAAAAAGCGTGGCGCTATAATCCTGAAAGCCGTGACGCCGATAGCACCGTGACCGGATGCCAGCTCGTCGCCCTCTACGCCGCGCGTAATGCCGGCATCCCTATTCCTGATAAGGCCTTTGAAAATGGCCATAAATACATGATCCGCTGCCGGGGTGCAGATGGGGGATACGGCTACACCTCAGGCATGGGTGACAAGCCAACTCTGACCGCCATCGGCCTCCTCTGCCAAGCACTTGCAAAACAGAAAGACAACCGTGGATTCACTGCAAGTACGAAGTATCTTCGTGAAAGGATGAACTACCGCGACCAGCACTACCCCTACTACTTCGAGTATTATATGTCGCAGGCTCTCTTTCATGCCGATGAAGAAGCCTTCATTGAATGGAATGAAAAAAACATCAAATACCTCTCTGTTCTTCAAGCACCTGACGGCTCATTCCCAGGAAATAAGGGCCCAGCCTTCTCAACCGCTGGAGCACTCCTTTCCACGGCCTTAAATTATCGCCTCCTTCCCATTTACGAAAAATGAGATTCTCCGCTCTAGCTCTCTCTCTCCTCTCCACCCTCCCACTTACCGCGGAGACTCCAGAGGATATTGTCCGCTTTCTCAATGGCGACCTCCTCCACGGCCGTTTCAAGGGAATCAGTGCGAACACCATTCAATGGAAAGCCCCTCAAGCGAAGAATGATAACCAGTACGAAAGTAATGCCATCAGCCAGATCATTCTCCGGGAAGGGCACGCCACCCGTCCACTCCCATACCAACCAACAGCGCACCTGATAAATGGCGATGAACTTCCTGGCCGTATCATCTCTCTTTCAGGTGATGAACTCAGCTTCGATAGCCCTCTCTCCGGTGAGGTTAAAATCCCCAAGAAGAGCCTAGCCCGCCTCCAGCCAAATCCACACGGTGGCACCCTCCACTACGCCGGCCCATACCAGAGTGACGGCTGGCTCATGCCGATTCATAAAAGCATTGAAGAGCCAGAACCAGAGCAGGAAGCTAAACACAAAGAAGAAACGGCTCCATGGATCTATAGTGGAACCGCCTTTTATAGTAAAGATACGACACCTCTCGTACGAAATGTCTCTCTGCCAGAAAAAGGCCGCATTCGATTTAAACTCGGCTGGAGAAAGCGGCTGAACTTCTCTCTCGCTTTCCATTGTGATCTCACCCGCCCCATCACCCCGCTTGATGAAAATAATGAAGAGGCTGAGGAGCAGAAAAAAACTCTAAAGTTTGAAACCCTCACCAAGCTTAGCAAAGGCACCGCTCTCCAGCAGATCCCCTGGCTAGAACCGAACAATAGCAATCAAGCACTGAACTACGGCACCGGCTACGTGCTCACCCTCTACTCCACCTACCCGAGCTTATACCGCTGTTCTTTCTCCGACTCAGGGCAAGCTGTCGTAACGAATCTCCGCCCCTCCCGCAGCCGGACAAACCTAGGAGAAAACGGAGAAGCAGAATTTGACCTCCGTTTTAATCAGGCAGAAAAATCTATCATCCTCTACATCAATGGCGAATATGTCGCTCAGTGGTATGATTCAGATGGCTACGTGGGTAAGGGAGAATCCATCGGACTAGCAGCGAATAGCCAGTGCAAGCTCCGCATTTCTGATCTCCGAGTCACTTCCTGGAATGGCGCCCAAGACTCCGCCGTCAGCATGGAACATCGCGAGCGTGACATCGTGCTCCTAACGAATGGCACGGATCGATTTTCTGGAACGGTCACTGGTATTTCTGAAAATAAACTCACTTTAAAGGGCCCATATGCGGAAATCACCTTACCACTCGAGGATGTCGCAGACGTCCGTTTTGCAAAAAATACTCTCACCAAGAGCGAGGACATCGAGTGGCCCGCAAATACAGCCTTACTCCATTTCCAG
The DNA here is from genome assembly GCA_937958875.1 of uncultured Verrucomicrobiales bacterium. Classification (GTDB taxonomy): domain Bacteria; phylum Verrucomicrobiota; class Verrucomicrobiia; order Verrucomicrobiales; family Akkermansiaceae; genus SW10. The sequence continues at coordinate 5,389 of CALGMJ010000124.1, forward strand.
CCGCTCGGTCGCCTCTCACTCTCTCCCGTGAGTGCCACCGCATCTGAAATGGAGGCAAAAACGCCTCTCTTCCCACAGCCACTCAATATTCAGCTAGAGTCAGCTACCCTTCTGGAACTCAATAAAACACCACATGACCTTGATGAATGGTTTAGCGAATTTTAGACTGCTCATGGCGAGCATCCTCACCCTGAGCTCGAGTGCTCAGGATCTAGTCACCCTAAATGGGGGACAAAATATCCGTGGAAAAATTCTCTCGCTTGGAAAAGAAATCGTCGCAGTCGACTCCCCACACTCCTCTGCCCCTCTCAAGATCAAGGGAACGAGCGTCCGACAGCTAGAATTTCAAGGCTCTGCGCAGGCTGACCTCCCTAGACACTCGGAGCAAATCACCCTCATCAATGGTGACGTCTTTCCGGCCGAGGTTCTTTCCCTCGATGAAACTCACCTGCAAGTCGAGACCTGGTTTGCTGGCCCTCTCTCACTCCCTCGTAAGCAACTGCGCTCCGTACACTACGGGATGAAACCGCAGACCCTACTTTATTCAGGACTTCAGGGACTCGATGACTGGAACCATCAGAATGATTGGTCCACCAGCGAGGAAAACGGCCTCACTCTCTATTCCACTAATACAGGCTCCATAAACCGGACGATAGATTACTCAGAAAGCTTTATCTTCCAGACGACAATCCGTTGGCAGAACACCCCTAATATCAGCTTCTACCTAGCGGCAGATTCCCAAAAGATCTCCAACTGCAAGAATGCCTACCGCTTCACGCTGGGGAATCAGGGTATTCAGGTCGACCGCCTCATCCCACTCGAGCAACCTCGACCAAACTTCTCCTCTCTCGGCGACATCCGTCTCAAGCCCTCTGGGATGCCAAAGAAACTTCTAAAAATCGAAGCCCGCGTCAATCGACCCGCACGCACCCTACAAATTTACCTCGATGGCATACTTCAAAAAACCTTCGGCGATCAGGCGGAACCACCAGCAGGGACTCACCTCATCGTCGAGAGCCGCTCATCCGGCCATCGGACTCACGAACTCGTACAACTCCGCATCATGGAATGGGATACGAAGACCCAAAAACTGCACCGTGAAGGCCCAGTCGAAGATCCAAGTGTCGACACCCTCTCCCTCGCAGATGGTGACCGCTACAGCGGAGAGATCCTCTCCATCAAAGCTGCCACTGAAGACAACGAGACCCTCACGATGCGCAGCCCACTGATAAAGAAAGACCTCGAAATCCCCACCTCCGCGTGCTCTGTGCTTCATTTCCGAAAAGCCATAGAAACTCCCGCTGCCTCAGGAACCTTTGGCCTAGCTCTCATCAATGGCGGAACACTTGGACTCCAGAGCATCCAACTCGGGTCTCAACTCAAAGCGGACCACCCTCTTCTCGGCGAACTCTCTCTCGACCGCCGCATCCTCAGTCAAATCACCCGCCATCAGGCTGAACCTTTAAAAGAAACCCCGTAAGCGATGAAACTTACCTCTTTTTTCTGCCTAACCTTCCTAGCGCTCTCCTGGAAGACTTTCGGGGAGACCAAATCCCCATCCTCAGACTTAGCCACGCTAATCTTTAAGGATCAGACCTCACTCGTGGGGGAGATCCTTGCCCTAGATCCTAAAAAGGGAGAATTACGCTTCACCTCTCCAGACCTTGAAGGTGAGGTGACTCTCAAGACAGCCCAACTCTTGGAAATCAATCTCGCGAAAAAGGATCTCACCACAGAAGAAAAAGCAGACCATTACGCCATCGCCACCAGTAAGCCTCGCTTTGATAAACGCCCAAAGGATAGCCTTCGGGGAAAGCTTCAGGCCATCGATGAGACCCATATCACCCTTGAGACCAACTATGCTGGCCCCCTCCAGCTCCGACGCGAATTTATCGGTGACCTCACGATTTTTGCAAACTCACCCAGCGTTTATTACGGACCTCGTAAACTCAACAACTGGACCGTCTCTAGCGGAAACATCACTGAGAGCTGGGATTTCAAAGATAATGCCCTGGTTTCAAAGCGTCCTCAAGGCATCGCTCGTGAGGTCAAGATTCCCGAACAAGCAAAGATTTCCTTTACCATCTCCTGGAAAAATATTCCCGCCTTTCAGTTCGCGTTCCTCTCAAATGAAGGCAGCACCAAGCTCCCCCCAGTTAGCTATATGTGCAGCTTTTCGCATAATTCCTCCATCACCCTGACTCGAAATGGGCCTAACAACGCCCGGCGTGAAATTTTCAACCACCTCCGCCACTCGCTCATACGGAGTGGAGTCGAAAAAGCCACCTTCGACTTCTACCTTGATCGCACTCCTGATGGGAAAAACGGACTCTTTATCGGTGGGGCCCTCTTTGGCTCTTGGACCGGCACCGATGACCGTAATGGCATGGGAGACTGGATCCATTTCATCCCCCAAACTCAAAGTCCCATCAGCATCTCAGACATTTCCGTAACCGCTTGGGATGGCCTTCTCCCCACCGGCCAAGACACCACCAAACCACTTGAACACGAATCCCTTCAGAACCTCGACGGAGAAATAATCACCCTCTCAAACGGTGATATCCTTGTCGGTTCGATTGAAAAAGTCGCCGAAAACCTGCTGGAAACCAAAACGATCTACGGCAACATGCAAATCCCCATCCGTCGCGTCAGCGGAATCGATGTCGCCGGAAAAGAGAAAAACTCACCCCAACCAAAACTTGCGCGCCATGATATCCGCGCCTGGTTTAAGCAAGGCGGCTACTTACACATCGACCTAGTTTCAATGGATGAGACGACCATTCATGGTAAAAGCCAGGTTTTCGGCGAGGCCACCTTTCAGCGCGCCGCATTCTCCCGGCTCGAATTTAATATCTGGCGGCGCCAGCTCGATCTCATCCGCTACGGCACCCCCACTCCTTGATTACTTAGACGATCGACTAACCCTTCTCTCGAGTCGCCTCTTGCCCTCTCGTAAAGAAAACGATGAACTAGGATCATGCGACTATGTAGCGAGCTTCCCTCACCAACTCATTTTTTAAATGACAAGATCTCGACATCTCTTTGTAGAATCTCTTTCTTAGACAGGACACAAACATTCGATTCTGAATTTCCACTCAATAAATAAGCCCCTCTAAACACGAAAATTTCTCGCAACCGTTCACTATTTAGGTTGTTTTGACATTGCACCAAAATCGATGGTGTTGAGAATACCCATCACTCACTTTCTATGAGCGACGAACGCTACGAACTTAAAGGCAAAATTGGCCAAGGCGGTGTAGGAGCCGTATACCGCGCCTTCGATAACAACCTCAACCGAGAGGTTGCCATCAAACGTGTCCTTCCTGGTGGAGGATACGAAAACGACGAAGAGGCCACTAAGGCCATGCTTCATGAGGCCACCTCACTTTGCTCTGTCCAACACCCCCACATCGTAACTGTTTTCGATGCCGGGGTGGACTCAGATGGCCCTTACGTTGTCATGGAGCTCCTCTCAGGACGCACCTTGGACGAGATGGTAGAGCGCGGGACGCTGACCTATGATGACTTCCGTGAAGTTGCCCTCCAGTCTCAAGAAGCTCTCATCGCGGCTCAAGATCTCGATCTGGTTCACCGTGATATCAAGCCTACCAACATGATGGTTACCTGGCTTCCATCTGGCCGCTTCCAGGTGAAGCTCGTGGATTTTGGCCTCGCTAAATTCTCTCCACAGCCATCGCTCCAAACGATTGACCACGGAGACTCCGTCTTCGGCTCCATCTACTTCATGGCTCCAGAACAGTTCGAGCGCACCCCGCTCGACCAGCGCACGGACATGTATTCTCTCGGCTGCGTATACTACTACTGTCTTACTGGCCAGCATCCTTTTGATGGCGAGACTGCCCCTCTCGTCATGACCGCGCACCTTCAGAACCGCGTTCCTCCTCTCGCTGAGCTGAGACCAGACCTTCCGAAGTGGCTTTGCGATTGGGTCATGTGGCACATCGCCCGTGACATCAATGACCGTCCACCAAATGCACGGGAAGCCCTCAAACAATTCCTCATGGCTGAGACAGAGGGAGAGATGAATGCTCAGATCCCCGTTCTCGCCCCAGGCACGAATGGCACTGACCCAAATCTCCCCGCAGGCATGCCTGCTGCTGCTCCTGTTGCTGGTCACACCGCACCTCAACCCATCCTTCCTCCTGAAGGACAGCAGCCGTCCGTGCACACTGCAGCGCAGCAAGTCCGCTCTCGCCTCGCTACCGGCCCCATCTCGCAACAGCCCGGCGTACCTGCACCTGCTCAGAGCGCCACTGGCCAAGTCCCACTTGCCACTCCCGGAGTGCCAAATCCTGGCACAGGTCCCGTAAATGTCCTCGCAGGGCAGACAGGTCCCATCGCTGGCGGTCTTGGCAGCCCTCCGAGTGTTGTCCTGCCAGATCCCAATCAAAAAGGACTGAGCACGACTGCAAAAGCCGTCATCGCTGCCACTCTCGCAGGTCTCCTTGCAATCGCACTTGTCTACTTTTTCGGACAGAGCGCTAAAAATGAAGATATCGAGCGAATCAACGCGCTCACACTTCCCTTCAAAGAAGGCACTCCTCAAGAAATCGAATTCAACAAAGGCGACCTTCAGCTTGTCCTCGATTACCTTTCAACTCACAAGAAGGCCAAGAAAGGAGAGCGTCAAACCCTCTACCAGGCGCTGAATATTGGAACATCAATTGACGGAACTGATATCGACGAATTCATCGCCGAAAACACTGCTGAGCTCTCTATGAGTGATGAAGTGAAGCAAAAGCTCTTCATGGTTCTAGAACGCCGGAAGCAGCCATCTGCCATTCCAGCTCTTCTCAAGTTTGCTTCGACCACTGAAAATGTCTCTCTCGGAAAGGCAGCCCTCAGAGCTGCTAGCAAAAGTGTCACCGAAGACGACTTCAGCGCCCTTCTCGGCATTGTTCGCCTCTCTCCAGTGAGCGCTCTGAAAGTTGCTTCAATCGATATTCTCGTCGAAATCGTTAAAAACGCGAATAATACTGATCCATTCATCACCCCTGTAACAGGAGCTTATCGCTCCACAACAGATGAAGAAGCTCGAGAAGGTCTGCTTCGTCTCCTTGGAGCCATTGGTGGTAACGACTCAGCCGATTTCATCAAAGAGGCTCTGAATGGAAAAAATGCCAACATGCAACTAGCTGCGATCGCAGCCCTCAAGAACTGGCCTGATGGCAGCATGTTCGAGGAACCATTCTACAATTTCGTAGAAGCACAGAAAGACGGCACTCTCCGCACAGAGGGATTTAATGCCCTCCTTCACTTCCTTGAAGAGCGCTCGGATACTCTAGAAAAAGATGACATCGAGAACTTCTGGACCCTCCTCGCCACCATCTCCGTCGGCCGCAGTGAAAGCCTCAAAATCATCGGAGCCATGACTCGTCAGAATAACGAATGGGCTATCACGATTCTCGACTACTATATCGGAAATGCTGACGATGATGTTGTTGTAGACAAAGCTGAACGCGCTATGAGAAACTTGAATGAGCGGCTGGAACGCTAATCATTCTTCACCCTCAAGCGCCTTTCCTTCTCTTAAAAACCTCGCTCTTCTGGAGCGAGGTTTTTTTATGACCAGCATTCCAATTTTTTAGATAATTTTTTTCTCCCTATTCTGTGTAATTTTAACTTGTCGAAACTTCTCCCCCCTTAAAGATTTATCTCTGATATGGCTGATTTGGAACAAATGCCCTGGGAGCGTATAGGCCCTCAATTTAAGAAAAATTATAAGCGCGCCGGAATGCTCGTCGAACTGGATCGCTGCATCGGCTGCCACTCCTGTTCAGTTTCCTGCAAAACTGAAAATGAAGTTCCACTTGGGAATTTTCGCATGCGCGTTCGCTACCTTGAGCAGCCTGATAATAAACAGATCACTTTTGCTCCCCTCATCTGTATGCACTGCGTCGATGCTCCGTGCATGAAAGCCTGCCCTTCAAAAGCGATCCGCAAAGAAGAGGATGGCCGCATTTACATCGATGAATCTCGCTGTGATCTCGAGAAAGAATGTGTCGAAGCCTGCCCATACGGCGCCATCTCGATCAACGTGGAAAAAGAAGTCGCTGAGAAATGTGACTTCTGCCAGCACCGCACTGATGTCGGCCTGGAGCCCTCCTGTGTCGATAACTGCCCCACCGAGGCTCTCGTCTTCGGCGATCTTGATGATCCCGAATCAAAAATCTCCAAGCTTGCTGCTAAGCGTAAAGCCCAGCCATGGAAACCAGAAGCCGGCACTAATCCATCCGTCCTCTACGTAAACCACGAAAAGTGGATGGAGAAAAAAGTAAATACCGGGGTCCAGCTTGATCCCAAAGATGCTGATGTCACCTACGAGCAGAATAACCTCGGTAAATAAGAATTTCACCCCAACGCCTTAAGCTCATGTCTAACCTTTCTCGTCGGCACCTTCTTAAACTCGGCTCTTCTCTCATCGCCGGGGCCTTCACCCCCTTAAAAGTCTCTGCCCAGACCCAGAAAATCGCTCCCGCGATTCAATGGGGAAAACTCGGCCGTCTCGACTACACCAAAGCAAAAGCCACTCCCACCATCTGCTTCGCCTGCACGAACCATTGCGGAGTCATCGGCTGGGTTCAGGACGGCATCGTCCGTAAAATTGAAGGAAACCCGCTCGACCCAAACTCTCAGGGCAACATCTGCTCAAAGGCGCAGGGAATGATTTCCTACACCTACTACCCCGAGCGTATCCTCTATCCTCTGCGACGTGTCGGAAAACGTGGTGAGGGAAAATGGAAACGCATCACCTGGGAAGAAGCTTACGACGAACTCGCCGCTAAGTTAAAGCCCCTCCGGGAAAATGGCACCCCAGAGGAATTTATCTTCCACTATGGGCGGGATAAAACCAAGGGCGTCACTAAGCACTTCACGAACGCCTTTGGCACCCCTCATCGCCTCAACCGCCGCTCCATCTGCTCCTCGAACCGGCGTGCTCCCCTCATGTCCTTCTACGGGCGTGAATTTGAGTGGGAAACACAGGACCTCGAGAACACGAAATACTGCGTTAACTTTGGTGGAAATCCATACGAAGCCTATCAAGGCGGGCTCTTCATGGTCCACCGCCTGCAGCGCGCTCGAGTCGAAAAAGGCGCCAAGCTCGTCACCTTTGAAGTCCGGACTTCAAACACGGCCTCTAAGTCAGACGAATTTCACACCCTCATGCCCGGAACCGATGGTGCCGTCGCTGGAGCCATGATCCATACCATCCTGAAAGAGAATCTTTATAATGAAGAATTCTGGAACCGCTGGGCGAACTATCCTCTTGAGGAACTCCGTCAGCAGGTCAAAGACTACACCCCTGAGTGGGCTGAGCAGAAGTCTGGCGTCAAAGCCGCTGACATCAAACGCATCGCCATCGAGTTCGCCCAGGCAGCGCCTGCGTGCTGCACCATGTCAAACCGTGGCAGCGCTAAGCACTATAACGGCATGCAGGCAGACCGCCTCATCCGCACCTTAGATGTGCTAGTAGGAAATGTCGGTAAACCCGGCGGATACTGCCTCTCATCACTCCGTGGTTGGTCTGGCAAATACGGTCAAGAAGGACTTCCTAAACTAAAACTACCTGAGCCAAAGGCCTCCTCACCGAAACCCTGGGGTATCGGCGAAGGCTTTAACGAAACCGCCTTCAAAAAACTCCCTCAAGAGGTCCAGGATCGAGTCAATGCCTTCCCTGACAAATGGAAGAAGAAATACTACGGCGAACTCGCCACTCCATCCGAGTACCCTCTCGCGTGGCACTGGTATTCCATGCGGGTCGGCCAGCTCGTCTACCCATACATTCAACAGGGCCGTCAGAAAGTCAGCGTCTACATGTCTTTCACCCTCGGGGCATCTTTCGGCTATCCTGAGGCAAACGTCGTCCGAGAAGTCCTTCAGGATGAAAAATTGATCCCCTTCCACGTAGCGATCGATATTGGCTACGGAGAGCAGACTGCTCTTGCGGACATGATCCTCCCGGAGGCAACCAGCCTCGAACGCTGGGACTACCACTCGACTAATAACTACGGGCTCATCCCCTACACTGGCGTTCGCCAGCCACTCGCTAAACCACAAGGCGAAGCCAAAACCATGCCTCAGATGTTCCGCGAACTTGCCTACAAGATCGGCGGCGGCATGGAAAAGCATTTCACCTATAAGGATGACGAATCCTTCTACAAAGATTGGTACAAAGAACTCCCCATTTCATGGGAAGAATTCAAACGACGTGGTATCTGGCAGGACGCCAGCCGCGAAAAAGACTACCAGCTTTACGAACGCCCCCTCACTGACGTCACCGTCCCTGCAGACGCGAAGGAAAATGACCTCATTAAGGATACGAGCGGAAAAACCATCGGCATCGTGAAAAATGGTAAAGCCGTGCGTGGCTTCCCCACTCCGAACCGTCGTATCAACGTCTATGACGAAATTTTCCCAGAAGCAGCCAAAGCAGTCGGTCTTCCATTAACAGATGGAAATGCCAGTCCCGCACCAATTTTCCACGACGTCCCGGAACATATCGATCTCCCTGAAGATCGCTTCATCTTCTCTACCTTCAAGTGGAACGTTCACACCCAAGGCCGCTCCGGCCACTGGAAGTATGCCGCCGAGATCATTCACACGAATCCCGTATTCATGCACCCAGACACTGGTAAGCAACTTGGGCTGAATGAAGGCGACAGCGTAGAACTCTCAGTCTTCCGGCCTCAAGGTCATACTTACCGTGCCAAAGAAGAAGGCGTCATGGGCAGCTTCAAGAACCACGTCCGTTTCCTGAAAGGCATGCATCCCAGAGTCGTGATGTGCTCACACCACGTAGGCCACTTTGAACACGGCCTCGTCGGAAAATCAGACACCGAAGAATCCATTCCTAAAGAAGCCAAGACAGAATCCCTCGCTGACAACCAACTCAACAAAGGAGTCTGGTGGTCGAAAAAGAAAGGTGGCATCGGTGGT
>CALGMJ010000125.1 GCA_937958875.1 uncultured Verrucomicrobiales bacterium
TCTTCGCCGACTTCGATAATGACGGAGATCCAGACGTATTTATCGGAAGAAGCCTCGAGCGATCACTATACCTTCGTAATGAAAAGGGCCGCTACGTAAACCGCACCAGAGAAGCATTTGGGAAAATGCCTCTCCCCTATCTGGTCTCTACCATTTCCGCAGTCGACTATGATCAAGACGGATTACTCGATGTCTACTTCGGCCTCTACGCTCCCCCACAAGCGAAACACCCTATCTCAAAGTGGGCTCACCAATTTTTCCCAAAAGCCATGGCGGAAGAAATCATCAAGCGCGAACCCAGCTCACACAGCTACCTCTCGCGACTTGGGCCACCGAATTTACTCGTAAAAAATCTCGGACGAGGACGTTTCGCTACCGCTCCGGAAGCAGAAGAGCTCGCTGAATGGCATGATACTCACCAGACCATCTGGGCTGACTTTGATGATGATGGTGATCCTGATGTCTACGTCTGCAACGATTTTGCCCCAGACCATCTCTACCAAAACAACGGGCCACAAGCTGACGGAAAACCACGCTTTGTTGACATCTCCACTAAGGAGATGCAGGGCTTCGGAATGGGAGCTTCATTTGGAGATTATGATCGCGATGGCAGGCTCGATCTCTACGTCACGAATATGTTCAGCAAGGCGGGGCGCCGTATCACCGATACCATTGATGGCCTTGATCCCAGAGTTCCGTATTCCGCCCAAGGGAATCTCCTCTTCCGAAATACGAATGACGGCCTAGTAGAAGTCGCTCAGAATCTCAAAGTCCACAAAGTCGGATGGGCCTACGGAGCTCAATTTGTCGATATCGATAATGATGGCTGGCTCGACCTCTATTCCGCCTCTGGCTTCTATACCGCGCCTGAAGAAATCGCGACAACCAAGGATCTCTGAAGTGTTCTCTGGCGGGCGGTCGTCCGTAAAGATCCAAACCAAGGGAAAACCTTCCGGGCGTCCCCATCCTTCGAACGCTCGACGATCAATGCGGCCAGGGAGCTCGAAAGTGATATGTGGGGCAAAGATTCACTCAGTGGCAACGAGCGAAATCGTCTCTTCATCAATCACCGCGGAAAGTCATTCACCGATGTCTCCCTCCTATCTGGGGCAGACTCAAAAGCTGATGGCCGCAGCGTCGTCCTGTTAGACTATAACCGCGACGGACGCCTCGACCTCGCTACAATCAATTCAAATGCACCGAAACTTGCGCTCTACCGCAATGAAGTCGAAGAACCTGGAAATTACGTAGCCTTCCGTTTCATCGGCGCGAACCAATCCTCCCGCACAAAAGGTAATTCAAACCGTGATGGCTTCGGAGCCAAGGTGACTCTCAAATGCGGCACAAAAACATTCGTCGAAGAACATCGCTGTGGCGAAGGCTACAGCGCTCAAAACTCCACCACTCTCCACATCGGTATTGGTGATGCCACTCGAATTGATGAGCTCACTGTGCGGTGGCCTAGCGGTAAAACACAGATTCACCAAAATTTACCGGTCCAGAAAATCATTACCTTGATCGAGAATCAAGAAAAGCCCTCGCTCTAGCCCCGCCTTTAAGAAGCTTTTACATTCGCAAGGCGGAGCCTCAAATCCTCCCCTCGCCCATATACGAGCACGACATCACCTGCCTGAATACGCACATCCTTATCTGGAGCACCGATGAAGGTATTAGTCCCTCGGTAAATCCCTAGAACAATCACCCCCACATCTGCCGGACGAGTTTGTGCCAGTGATTTACCAACCCATGGATGGCGCTCATCGACCTCGTAATCTTCGAGACAAAACCCATCGGTGATATTCAAGAGATGATCGTAATTACGCACCCGCTTCATTCCAGCCTGACGCAGAGACCACTGCATCACCCTCTCGATAGGAACACTCACCACCCGTAGATTCAAAATAAATGCAATGATGATCACGCAAGCGAGAACGAGCCCAAGCCATGCAAAAGTGCTCCCCCATCCAGCCTGCCCGCCATTCATGAAGGTGACTAGAAGCGTTGCCAGTGCAGATGTTAACCCAATATTCCCAGCAACGATGAGATGAAGTACGATACGCCTCCTGACAGGATGATTTACGACCTGCTCCGCCTCCTTGGTCGTAAAACCAACTCCAAAAAAAGCAGATGCCGCCTGAAACTGTGCCGATGGATGAGACATCCCTGTCAGCTGTAGAGCACTCGTCCCCAGCCTCACTAAAAACCACGCCACCAGAATAATGAGAATAAGCGCTAAAAATGACCCCATAACTGAGGATCGTAATTTCCAATCCTCAGAAGCCTACCTCAAAAAAACGAGGAAAAATGCACCCCAGCGGCTACCGGAAACTACCTCCCCTTATGAAAGCGGGCGACTTCGCGCTGAGCTTCACGTAGCTCAGTCTTCTTTTTTAAATCATGCCGCTGGTCACTATGCGACTTCCCTTTTCCAAGACCGATCTGAACTTTCACCCGACGGCCTTTAAAATACAGCTTGAGACAAACAACGGTGAAGCCTTGCTGTTGGGTCGCCATCTGAATTTTTAAGATCTCCTTCCGGTGAAGAAGAATCTTACGAGGGCGCTTCGCGGTATGCTGGAAAAACTCACCCGCAGTCTGCCACGGCTGGATATCACAGCCGTAGAGCCAAGCCTCATCGCGCTCAATGCGCACAAAGGCATCCCCAACATTCACTTTCCCGGCCCGTATCGATTTAACCTCAGTCCCTACGAGAACGACTCCGGCTTCAAAAGTATCCGTGATGTGAAAATCACGGCGCGCCTTCTTGTTCGTCGAGACCTCTTTGATCTCTGGCTGGGCTTTTGCCTGGGGCTTGCCTTTGGCCATGACGAACACAGGAAAGAAAGGTCAGCAGTCCTTAGGACTCCTGCTCCTTGAGCTTAATCTTACCCTCAATAATTTCCATGAGCGCGATATCAGCAAAACCGGTGCTTGGAAGAGCATCCACAAGTGGCGCACGTCCAGTATTCAGTTGCTCAACACGCTTGGAGACAAGATTGATAAGAACGAGAGGGTCGCTAACAATTTCGGAGGCCTGTTCGACGAGAGTGTTTTTCATAGGGATCGCACTGGAACGAGCGGGAGGAGCCGGCGCCTCAAAAGGTACAATATTATCAGCATCCATATCCGCCCAAGTATCACTCGCAAGACGAAGAAACACGCCTGCGAACCGTGGAGAAATCAAGATTCAGCGCAATAAGCAAGTCCAAAAAAACTTGAATCTCAAGAAAACTGAAAATCCTAAGGCTGAGGCAGCCCTCGCCCGCCACTGAAGGACTGCAATTCAAGCGCTGCGCGGAGTCTCGTAACTGAAGGACTGATCTCACTTTGATGATGCTGAAGCACTGCTGCAGATGACTCAAAAGCACTCGACCCAGCAAACGAAGACATTGCGACAAAAGTGTTTGAATCTAAAACATCTCCCCCCGATTCCGCATCTAAAAATTCGATAACAGGCTGCAAGAAGGTACTATCCGCAAGCGTGAACACCTTAACATCTTGAATAATCCCCACCAACTGATTGACGATCTCCAGCTCCCCTTCGCTCGTAACA
>CALGMJ010000126.1 GCA_937958875.1 uncultured Verrucomicrobiales bacterium
TAGTGAACTGAGCTCCACTAGTATCAATGGCTACCACTGAATCACGAGAAGGATCGCTTGGCATCGTCAAATTTGTTCCATCAACTTGGCTGGTGACGATTGTAGGTCCTCCAGTCATAGAAGTACCGGAGAGAGGATCCGAATCACTCCAAATGGTAGCTCCTTCGGCCTGCCCCACCCCAAGGACTACTGATGCCGACAATAACGACAATTTACTATTTTTGCTAATATCGTGTTTCATGATTATATGTGATCCCCTAGCAATAAATGACTAAAGAGACTTCGAAAAGAAAAATCTAGCATGTCTCGATCCAATTTTAAGTTATCTCAAAACACTTCCTAAAAAAAGAGAATCGCACAAACCACTTTCCAGCAAAGATCATCCCGACAAAGATCGGCCTCTCACTCGATTTCAAATTTAGAACGCAACACACCTCATGAAAACTCTCTCCGCCCTTGCGCTGCTATTTTGCGCCAGTCCTACACTTGCTCAGTACACCCCGAAACCTTTCTCCGAAAAGCAGCTCAACACCCATGAAATCGTCGGCCAAAACGATCACAAATATCGCGTGAACCGCGGCTGGGCGAAAGTCAAACGAGAGGACGCTCCGGTCATCAATTCCCACGCTATGGTCACAGGGAAAGATGGCCTTTTCTACCTCGTCACCGATCATCCAGATAATGCCATCATCGTATTTAAACCAGACGGCACCTATGTGCGCTCCTTCGGTAAAGGGCTCGAAGGAGGTCATGGCATCGAAACCATAGATATCGATGGCGAAGAGCACCTCATTCACGTGAACTGCTCCTGGCATTTCTCTCGCGAAGGAAAGCCAAGTCGTCACAAAGGAGTGGTTACCATCCTTAAAAAGGACGGCACCATTGTCAGGACCCTCCCCAGCCCTCAAGAGGCTGGCATTATCAAAAAAAGCAAACCACCTTTCTCCCCTTGTGACGCGGCAGCGCTTCCAAATGGAAACATCCTCGTCATCGATGGCTACGCTTCCCAGATCGTCATCGAATACACGCCAACGGGAGAAGTCGTCCGTCATTGGGGCGGCCGGAAGTCGATCAATGGCGGTCATGGCATCAGCATCGATCATAGCGACCCGAAAAATCCCACCGTTTGGGTAAGTTCTCGCAGCGAGCAGAAGCTCAAGCAATTCACTCTTACTGGAAAATATCTCAGCGAAATTTCTCTCCCCGGAGCCATGATCGGACAGCCAGTCTTCCATGATGGCCTCATCTATGCCGGAGCCTGCTGGACCTTCGATCACGAGAAAAAGAAACAAAAAGGAGGCTCTGGTTTTGTCGTCGTCATCGACCACAAGACCCGTAAAGTTCTCTCCTGCCCTGGTGGTTCTGCCCCTCACTATCACGGCGATGAGCTCGGCCACCTCCATCAACATAAGGACCACAACATCATCCGCCATGCGCACGACCTCATGGTCGATAACAAAGGAAACATCTATGTCATGGAATGGAATGCAGGCTGCCGCTACCCGATCCAGCTTGAAAAAGTGAAAAGCTAATCAACTTTACCAGGCGGCGATTTCTTTGGAAATCGCCGCCTTATTTTATTCCTTCGGAAACAGGGCCGGCCAGTAAGAATCAATGGCGGAATGAGCCGAAGCGATCTCACTTCCATTCCCGAGATAAATCGCATGCTGTATGGCGTGCTGGAGAAACTCTTCTGCTCCATGGATCATCGTACTATTCTTAGGGTTCGCCGTCACTAATCCGTGTAATGATCCGACTTCAACATACCCACCGTAAAGCTGGAGACTGAGTAATTTCAGCGACGCCTCAATGGCAATCCCCTCCGGGTGAAACGTCCATGGTAAGTGATGAAATAGATTCCAGATTTCACTCGGGGGAAGAAAAGGGACGATATCGTTCACTCGCTGATAACGTGTCGTCGTCGCTGACAGAGTTTCCTTCCCATACCAACTTGCAAAGTCTGCGTCTCCCGCGAGCGGAGCCGCATAGGCATGGACATGGATCGATGCTGCCTGCGGGTAATAACGTCTCACCATCGCTGCGGCGAGAAAAGTCATAGCAGCTCCTTTCGAATGCCCGGTAATCTGAATCCCAGCAAAAGAGGACCAATCCACCTCATCAAGCTGCGCCTGGATCAAGGGCCAAACACACTGAAGAGCCCTCAAAAAACCTTGCTCCACATTACCGATGTGCTCCCCCTTGATCACCATCGGCACCTGCCTCGAATCATCGTCCTGCAACCAATCATCGAGAAAAGCGAGAAAGCTTTCCAGATTCCCCCACTGCCAAGATCCCAGCGTCCCGCGAAAGGAAAGAATAACCCAGCGCTGACCATCCTGATCGGACTGAGTCTTACCGACAAATCCCGCATCAATATCATGCTTCCCTCCATTGAACGGAACCGCAGGACCATCGAGACCAAGAGGATCCAGATAGAGAGGCAAAGGTTCAAAAGAATCGCCTGCTTTTACAGAATAAGCGCAGATCGCAGCATCCAGCATTCGCTGGGGTATGGTATATTGAGTAGACATCGTACTAGGCAGAAACAGTTTGATGAGAGACTTGATTTAAATAAGCAGTCAGCAGAGCCCTCTTCCCTGCAGACATTTCGCGAGTAGGCGGCATCAGTAGTGTTGAATTAAAATCTGACTCATGAATGCGCTCAATAAAACCCTTCGCCGTAAGTTTGATCGTAGCCGGGTCATTCAGCGGAATGCGTAAACTCATGGCTGGATAAGTCAGGTAATAATAGCGGAGAACTTCTTCGTAGACGAAATCCCAAGTCAAATCCCCAGCCGAAATCTCCTTGCGATAATCATCTTCTGGATAGACGCGGAAGTTGAGAAAGAACTGACTTCCAGCAAGGCTACCAACCTGGAAATTCAACAACGATAACCCACCATCATTGGTCGACTTCACCTCCACGAGACAATCACTCGTCCCAGCAGGAACGGTGATTGCAGCAGCATATCCTCCAGAAGCAGTCGGCGGCTCTCCATCGACAATGAGATTAAGAGGATCAGGTAACTTCCCAGAACTGGCACTCCCCACATTTAAAACCGTATCTCCCGGCACAGGCCCACCGAGCCAAGTCACCCGCAGAGCAATCGACAGCGAC
This sequence comes from uncultured Verrucomicrobiales bacterium, assembly GCA_937958875.1. Taxonomy (GTDB): domain Bacteria; phylum Verrucomicrobiota; class Verrucomicrobiia; order Verrucomicrobiales; family Akkermansiaceae; genus SW10. The sequence continues at coordinate 3,119 of CALGMJ010000126.1, forward strand.
ACTCCTTCCTCTAAAAAATTCGCGCGCTGATCGCTCTGAATTCGATAAGCTGTTTCTTCAAAAAGCGCTTGTCCACTCCCATCAGACACCACCGAAAGCGAAGCCTCCTTCAGCATCCCGCAATTGGCCGCAGACATCGGAGCATCACAGATTCCTCCATACTTAAAATAGTTGGCAGGATCGTACGGGATTCCCCCAAGGTTTTCACCCGCCGCCTCCATATGAAAAGCGCCAACGTCAAGATTAGGCCCCAGATCAGAAAGATCATTCAGATGAGGCCTCATTGCCGCCTTAGGGAGAGAATTCACTAAATCAAAGCTCACCAGTTCATCACTCACGACCTCAAAAGTTCCACTACACAGTCCTGGCAGAGCAGAGGTAGAGTTCAGCTGACGGCCTACCGGAGAAGTCTCCAACTCTCCCTTCTTCAGAATTCCTACGGTTCCAATCGTATAGCCTTTCGCCGGATTGATTGGCCGTTGGCCTTCCTCTAATTGCTGCAACAGCTCGTCATTTACAATCCCCGGAGCCACCTCAAAGGTCGAAAATCTCAACACCACCCCTGCCTCCTGACGCGCCTCATCGATAAATGCCTTCAAGGCAGGGTGACTCACCCCTTCTGTCGGTAGGGCCTCCACCGGAAAAGAACACTGCCACATCGCCGCCGCGCCCGTAAAACCAGCGGGTGACTGGGGCGGCAAAAACCGCGCCCCAATGAAGTACGAAAAACACTTTTGGTTCGAGCGAATGATCAACGCGTCCTCTCCGTCTCCAATCTGAATCCCCCCAATGAAAATCATCGTCCCTGAAGTCCCGGTAGGATCCGTATCGATCATCATCGGACTGGAATATGTCGAACTCCCTAAAATATATACGGGGAGGCCATTCAAAGGAGTCTCTTCCGTCACCGCCCCAGGCATCCCCGCTGAAGAAACCTTCACCCCTTCAAAAGCTTGAGTCATATCACCATAGTAATTCCAACTCGCTCCCGGTGTCCCTCCATTAGATGCATTAAGCCGTCCTCCCGAAGTCCGATCTACGGGCGAGATAAGCACCCCTTCTACTTGCTCATCTGAGAGCCCGGAATACGTTGGCTGCACCCGAGTCTTCACCGGGTCGATAAAATTTAAAATATCGTTATTATTGTTCGTGCAGACATTCGTGGAATACCCACCATAAAAATTGATCCGACTACTATTGAGAATACTCATGAGTTTAGAAATTGGCTGAAATTATTTCGAAGCTGGCTGCTGCGCATTAAAGAGGAAGAAGGTAAAATCATACCGCTCTGAGGGCTTCGAAGGAGAAGCCGAAGTGCTATGACATTGAATACAGCTACTAGTGTGCTGGATATAGGTCTCCATCGTAGTGTTTGCCAATATCGTAGGCTGCGGACGCCCAGTCGGAATACCTGGATTTTTTGGTGAGGTGGGCCATTGCGTTCCTACTAATTCATAGTTTTCCCACACCGTCCCCTTAAGCTCTTTCTGCCAAGTGGCATTCGCATTTCGAGCGCTTTCGTAAATCTCAGTCTGCCGAATCACCTGGGTTGGCTTTCCAGTGGGCTTTCCATCTTTCTCTGTGGAGGTATTTGGCGGACACTGAGAGACTGGACAATTCGGATCATAGTAAGAATAAGATCCACTCCGATCACTGGAAAATGAAGGTGCATTATCGCGATGCTCGAAGGTAGACCAAATCCACTGCGGAGAACTCGGCGTCTTAGTCACAATGTGGAAACCGACTAAACCTACCAACTCGGTCTTCCCATCAATATCTGCCTGACGGGAAAGAAATTTAGCCGGATCATCCTTCCCCTCTTTCAAAATTTTCCACGCCGCCTTGAGAGTCATAGACCAGTCAGGATACTGAATGGTAGAGGCCCCTGCTAACACACTCGCATCATATAATTTATTCGTACGAACGTAGTCGTAACTCATCTCATTCAGAGCACGTTCATAGTAAGTCAAATTCCCATTTTGATCTGTAAGACTTCCACCCACCGCCTGATCTATGCCCTCGGGAGAAAAGCTATCGAGACTGGCGACATGCTTAAAGATAGCGGACTTCACTTTCGAGGTTGAACTCAGCCTCTTGATGGAAGCCAACTTCAAATTCTCCACCGACCATGCCCCCGGATCTGCAGCCCCTGGCAGAAAAGTTTCCTCCACCGTTTTATAACTCTCCCAGACCGTCATTCCCGGTTCACCGATCTTCCGAGAAGGATCAGGCTCCCCTCGCTGCCCTGGTAGTGCAGGCCAATTCAGCGCCACCAGAGATTGCCAGGAAAATTCGTCAGCCGCCGCCTGATTCCCAGCACTTAAGTCTTTTGGCAGAACCCACGGCTCACCTGACATCTGTGCAGATAAAGTTCCCTCAGACATCACCACAGAAACCATCATCATATTCACGAAAACACCTCTAACTTTCATACCCTAATACTAGACCTTTCCCCTTTGTCAGTTTCGTCCATCGAAAGAAAAACACGTATCCTGAGAAAATTACAAAAAGAGCGCCCACAGCCTTCTAACAAGAAAAATAATGGTGATTCCCCTTGATAATCAGGGAGTTATAACTTCAAATCAAACGCCCTGACTCTATTCTGAAAAACTTTCCCAATTTTCTCAGCATTTATTCCATGATGGAACTCTCGGTGACGACTAGGACACAATCCGGCAACATTCTGTCCGATATCCTCACCCCTCTTCTGAGAGGCATAATATTGTGAACCTCAAAAAAAGAAGAAATTCCAAACTTCGATCGCTACGAGCGGCGAGCAGCAAGCGGAACTCCACGAGAAGCTTCCTTCACCCTCTTCTTAAATAGATAAAACCCGGGCTAAGCGGATCTTCTCATCCATAAATAACCAATTTTTGCCGCTTTCAGCTCTTGATTCGCCCATGGATCCGCAATGTCCCCTTCAACTAAAAGAACGGTCTTTGACTCGGCTCGTACAAATTTGCATGGCGCGCGACTATCCCAATGTTCGTAAGAAGACAGCTTGTTACAAAAACGGTTACGAATCCGATTTAAAATGAAGACCCAAAACAAAAAAAACGCCCGCAGCTCGAGGAACTGCAGACATCTAGAAAATTGGCAACCCGTAGGGGATTCGAACCCCTATTGCCGCCGTGAAAGGGCGGAGTCCTAACCATTAGACGAACGGGTCATTTGTTAATGTCGGTGGGACGGCGGATTCCTACAGCGACCCCCGATAAAAGCCAAGAACTTTCTGACTGTTTTGATGAAAAAATTCAAACCCCTTTAATTTACAAGGAAAAGCCCAGCAAGAGCCGCACTCGTTAAGTTGGCTAAAGTAGCTGCGAGCACTGCTTTTAGCCCTAATCGGGCAATTTCCTGCCTTCGATCCGGCACCATGACTCCTAAACCACCCAGCAAGATCGCAATCGATGAGAGATTCGCAAAGCCACAGAGAGCAAAGGTAATGATTCCCCGAGTTCGCAGGGTAAGATCACTCTGGATTTTAACGAATTCACTGTAAGCAACAAATTCGTTCACTACCACCTTCTGACCAATGAAACTCCCAGCCTGTTGGATTTCAGCCAATGGAATACCAAGTAACCAAGCGACGGGAGCAAAGAGCCATCCTAGGATTTCCTGAAGACTGAGCGAAGCATACCCAAACCAAGCACCTACTCCTCCAAGAAATAGATTCAGCACGGCAATGAGACCAATAAAGGCTAGAAGCATCGCTCCGACATTGAGCGCGAGTCGCAATCCATCGGCTGCCCCTACTGCTGCTGCATCTAAGACATTCGCTGGGCGTTCGTCGTCTGCCGAGTCAATTGATTGAGAGTGACTCCCTTCCGTTTCTGGGATGAGGAGCTTGGCATACAGGAGCCCTGCTGGAGCAGCCATGAAACAAGCCGCTAAGAGGTAATCCATCCTCACTCCCAAACCAGCGTAACCGGCGAGGATAGAACCTGCGACACTGGCCAAGCCACCAACCATGACCGCAAAGAGCTCCGAACGAGTCATGCCAGCCAAGTAGGGCTTCACTACTAAAGGAGCTTCAGTCTGACCCACGAAGATATTAGCTGCTGCAGAAAGTGACTCCGCTCTGGTGGTGCCCAATAATTTTTGGAATCCCCCACCTAAAACGTGAACGATCAATTGCATCACCCCAAGGTGATACAGAACCGCGAT
>CALGMJ010000127.1 GCA_937958875.1 uncultured Verrucomicrobiales bacterium
AGATCATCATCGTCGTAGCCGGCTTCTTCGAGGGAGGAGGCTTTTTGGTATTCGGTGACTTTTCCTTCGAAGAAGTTTTGCTCTTTTTTGAGGTCGATGGCTTCGGAGAGCCATGGGAATGGGTTGATGGTTTCGCCAGTGAGGGGCTCGAGGCGGCAGTTGACGAGACGACGATCTGCGATGTGATCGATGTATTGGTGGAATTCCTGGACTGAAAGGCCGACGGAGGACACGGGGAGACAATCGGAGATGAATTCTTTCTCGAGACGAACGCCTTCGGCCATGGTCTGGCGGAGATCTTCTTGAAATTCTTCCGTCCAGATTTCTGGATTCTCGGTTACGAGAGCATTGAGCAGATTACGGAAGACCTCGATGTGATTAGATTCATCTCGCAGGGTGTAACGGAACATTTGGCCAATTCCGGGGAATTTGTTCTGACGGTAGAGGCTCAGGATCATGCCAAAGAGGCCGTAGAACTGAGTCCCCTCCATGACCTGACCGAAAAGGAAGATATTCTTTGCGAGGGCCTGCTTGTCTTCGAGCTTCGTGAGGTCCAAATCACGGCGAAGACCTCGGGAGTTACTAACGACAAAGTTATTCTTCGCTTTAATGGTGGCGATGTCCTCGAACATGGCTTCACATTCGTGCGGATTGAGGCCGAGACTGGAAATCATGTAGACGAGAGAATCTGCGTGAATGTTTTCCTCGTGAGCGTGACGGCCGAGGACGAGCTTAAGCTCAGGCGCAGTCATGGCTTCACGGACAACGTGAATGATATTATCTCCGACAATGCCTTCAGCAGCGGAGAAGTAACCGATGCCCATTTTAATAATCCAGCGCTCCACTTCGGGAATTTCACTGGACCGCCACTGCTCGATATCCTTCTGCATCTGGATGTCTTCCGGCTCCCAATGGTTCGACTTCATCGTCTTGTAGAGGTCGTAGGCCCACTGATATTTAAGAGGCAGAATATTGAAGAACATGGTCTCTCGACCATTGATGACTTTTTTAGAGGCAAGAGCGGCTTCAGCCTTGTCCTTATCTAGGACAAAAGTGCGATCTCCAAGGGTGATAGTGGTAGTTTCAGACATGGCAGAATCTGGATTGGGAGCGATGTGTTAAAGAGAAATGAAATAAGGTATGTATGCGCGTGCAGCGATCACCAGACTAAGTCAGGCGGCCTTTATTTCGCAAGCTCCAACTTGCCCATATAGTATTCTCAAATTATTCACAATACTACATGTTGTGGTTGACCATCTACCGACGATTAGTGATTTTTCCTCTTGAAACTTCGGGAGGGCTAGAAATTTAGAGCAATTCGCGACCTAATTTGATTCATTAGACCTATGATCGAGGCACAAGGTTGCGGTCTAAAAAATTCCATTTTTTTTTCTGCTAAGGTCACTTTGATGAATTTTCAAAAAGTCAGAGCTCGCGAGACAAAATTTCAAAACTTTGACTCTTAATTTTTCTAAAATTTTAAGATCTGCATACTTAAGCTCCTCTCGATCAGGAGCTATGAAAGGACGATGCACCCAGACAAAAAAAGAGAGCAAGGAATCCCCTACTCTCTGAATCCTTCCTTCTAAATTAACAAAGAAAGGCTGCTGAACTCATCTGGCAGCATTAGCCACTGAATGCATGAGCCGGAAGCCCCTTCACTCCGAGCCCTTTGACAACGAAGAGGCGCCCTGCCTCCTCCTCCTCAAGGGTTTTATGAATACCAGTGGTCACATACAGATCTGTAAGATCCTCACCTCCGAAAGCACAGGCTGTCGTTTCTAGGCAAGGAAGATCGATTTGCCGAAGTTTCTCACCAGTCTCAGGAGAATAACACCTCACGCATCCACCATGACAAAAGGCAATCCAGAGATTCCCCTCTTCGTCGATAGCCATACCATCTGGAGAAGCATCAAATGCTGCAGTAGAAATGACCTCCATTGGGTTAGTAAGTAATCCATCGGTATAATCAAAACGAAGGACCGCCTTAGTAGGAGTGTCGATGTAGTAAACAACATCACCCTCAGCTGTCCAAACGATGCCATTAGAATTTGTCACCGGACCATAGACTTCCTGAATGCTTAAATCTGGAGAAAGGCGATATAAGGCCGCATCCCCTTCATTCTTCACAAGACTGATCGTTCCAGCAAAAAAGTGACCATCCGGGGAGCATTTCCCATCATTAAAACGATTATTCTCTTTTTCAGGCTCAGGATCTCCGATGGGGATAATTTCCTGACGCTCTGGAGTGAGAAAAGTAAACCCATGATCGCCAGCGATGACGAAGCCGCCGCTTTCCCGAGGAACGACGGTTCCTACTCGCTGCCCTACGCCCCACTTCTCTTCAAGCCCTGTCTCGGGATCGAAAGAGATGACTTTATGAGTCTCGATATCGACATAGACGAGGCGGCCATCCCACCAGATTGGTCCTTCGCCCCAGGTCGCTTGATACGTTCCAACTGCTTCGACTGTCATTACAACTCAGAAGAAATCCTGCCACGCTTAGCTTGTCGAGAATTTCATCCTCAAACAGTGAACATTCCTTAATTATTAACCCTTACTAACTATCTATTGGATTCGTGATCTCCCTTGACCCCGATCCTTGACTTTGCATACTCGCGGTGGCAAGGCGCATTGCGCTGAGGTTTTGTCGCGGCCTGATTCCACTATCTCCGTAACAACATCAAAGCCAAAATCCTTTAAATAAATTATGTCAGAAAACGTCACCTCATGGATGTGGTATATCAGCTACGTCACCGTTCTTCTTGGGTTAGCCGGCTACGGCTTTCACCGCCTGACAATACTCTTTCTTTACTTCAAGCACGGTAATAAACGCCCGATGCCAGATCGTGAGTTTGAAGAAATGCCTGTGGTCACCGTGCAGTTACCTGTTTTTAACGAGATGCACGTTGTTGATCGCCTACTCGACTCCGTTGCAAAGCTCGATTACCCGCAGGAAAAATTACACATTCAGATTCTTGACGATTCTACGGATGAAACGGTGGAGATCTCGATGAAAGGTGCCGAGCGGCTTCGCGACCAAGGTTTTGATGCTGAATGTATCCACCGCACTGATCGGACCGGCTTTAAAGCGGGTGCACTCGAAAATGGCATGAGCAGCGCTAAGGGCGACTACATCCTCATTCTGGATGCAGACTTCGTGCCGAACCCTGATCTTCTACAAGAAACGATCCATCATTTCACCAATGACAAGATCGCCCTCGTTCAGACTCGTTGGGGTCACTTGAACCGGAACTACAACATGCTAACACGCGTGCAAGCGATGTTCCTCGACGGTCACTTAGAGCTCGAACAAACAGCTCGAAATCGCTCTGGACGCTTTTTCACCTTCAACGGCACTGGTGGAATCTGGCGGAAGCAAGCCATCGTCGATGCCGGTGGCTGGGAACATGACACCCTCACTGAGGACATGGATCTAAGCTACCGCGCCCAGCTGAAAGGGTGGAAATTTATCTTCCTAAAAGAGGTCGAGACTCCAGCAGAACTCCCAGTCGATATGGCTGGCTTCAAGAATCAGCAGCATCGCTGGACGAAAGGCTCCATCCAAGTCTGCAAAAAGTGCCTCATGCCAATCATGCGGGCCGATATTCCTCTGGGCACAAAAATGGAGGCCTTCGCTCATTTGACAGCGAACTTTGCCTATCTTCTTTTACTCGCCCTCTGCTTCCTCATTTTCCCAAAAAATCAGTGGGGCCCTGAGCTGAGTGGATGGTCTCGCCTGATCGTCGATGTCCCAATCTTCTTCTTCGCCTCTCTTTCGGTGGTGATTTTCTACACCGTTGCTCAAAAGGCGATCAACCCGAAGACTTGGCTCAAGGAAATCCTCTACCTCCCTCTTCTCCTCGCTTTAGGAATCGGGATGGCAGTTAATAATGCTAAAGCAGTCATTGAAGCATTAGTGGGACATGAAACTGGATTCGTCCGCACCCCGAAGTATGGCATCGAAGGTCAGCAGAAACAGGAAATCAAGAAAAGCCGCTACAAAGCACTTAAGAGCCTCACTCCAGTGTTTGAATTTCTCTTTGGCTGCTTTTTCCTCTTCGTCGTGCTCGATGCTGCGATAAGTGGAAACTGGCCATCAGCAATCCTGCTCATGCCTTTCCCAGTTGGTTTTTTCTACACTTCGCTGAATTCGCTTGGCCAAATGACACATTTAACGCAACTTCTTCCTGCGTTTCTTAGGAAAAACTGATTTTCCCCGCATTAAAACTATCCAAATCGTCTGATGATCAAGCCCCGCCATCTTATTGCCCTCGGTTTATCGCTGACTTCTTCTTTCTTTTTCAGCAGCTGCGGAAGCAGTGTTGATAACGCAAACCGCATGGTGGTGAGCGTGAGAGATCAAAAAATGCTTCTCATTAAGGATGGAAAACCGGTGAAAGCATATCCGGTATCAACTTCTAAATTTGGCCTAGGGACTCGCCGTGGCACCAATCGCACTCCTCTTGGAAAACTTGAAGTTGCCAAGAAGATTGGGAAAGGAGCACCAGCTGGCGCGGTCTTCAAAAGCCGTCGTCGCACTGGCGAAGTCTTACGCCCTGATACCCCTGGCCGTGATCCAATAGTGACTCGCATTCTCTGGCTCCGCGGAAAAGAACATCATAACCGCAATACCATGGGACGCTGCATTTACATCCATGGAACCCCTGCCGAGCGTCACATTGGACGCCCCGCATCCTACGGATGTATCCGCATGAAGTCTCGCCATGTCATTGATCTCTACAAGCGAGTTGGTGTCGGGTCAGAGGTTAAAATTATCCGTGGATCTCTCAACAACGTCCCCGCGGGACGACGTTACTATGCTCGTAATGGAGGACCTCCAAGAGATAGAGCGACAGCCACCCGTTGGTAGAGCTGAACTTCTCAATTCTTTTTTCAAAAAGCTTCGATCTTCTTTAGATTGAGGCTTTTTTATTTCCTGTATCTTCTCGGTGAAAGTTCAGCGAAGAATACGATGCTACTCTTGACCTGAGAGCATCCCTAGCGGCACTGTCCTTGAGTGCATTTCGATCTTAAGTCTGAGGACCTACGCCAGCTCGATCCCACAGAGCGCCTCCCCCTACTGAAAGATGCTCTGAGTAAGATTCAGGCAGACCTTCATGAGAAACATCTCCGAGGTCAGCGTGGGATTCATCACGCCCGGGAACGCTCTGCAATGCTGGATGAATTGCTAAGCTTACTATTCAAAGTCACCTCTCCCGAAGCCGGAGCACCTGAGGAACTCGCCTTGGTCGCAAATGGAGGATACGGGCGAGAGCACATGAATCCGGGATCTGACATCGATCTCCTATTTCTCGTAAAAGACTCCTCTCACCGCATTCCTGAAGAAGCCTCTGAGATGATCCAGGCGATTCAAATGGTGATCTGGGATCTCGGGTTTAAATTCCTCCCTTCTACTCGGTCGCTGCCTGAATGCATCAAGGAAGCTCGCAGTGAACCACAGTCTCGCACCGCACTTCTGGATGCCCGCTTGATCGTGGGTGACCCCCTGCTCTTTGAAACCTTTCGCTACCGTTTCCGAAAAGACTGCATCATTAAAGACCAAGCGGCCTTCTTTGAAGAAAGACGGCGGGAAATCTCCTCACGTCACTCAAAGTGGTCTTACACCGTTTTTCTTCAGGAACCGAATGTGAAAGAAAGTCCAGGAGGACTGAGAGACCACCATAACTTAGAGTGGATCATCGATGCAGAAGCAGGCACCCGCTCCATGACAGAGCTGATCGAGCAGAAAATTCTTACCCCCATGGCTCGACGAGAGTTAAAGGATGCCTTTGATTTCCTTCACCGAGTACGAAATTCACTACACTACCATGACAAGGGAAATGACATCCTTACCCTCCGGCTCCAGGGAGTGGTAGCAGACGAATTCGGCTACCCTCAGAAAACTATTTTACGCCGGATCGAGTCCTTCATGCGGGACTACTATACTCATACGAGAAACATCCGGAATCACACTAAATCTGTCTTCGAGATCTTCGAAATCCAACATGATGAAGAAAATTCAAACAAGCGCGGTATGTTTGGTTTCCTACGGAAGACAGATGATGAACTCATTGAGCTTACCGATTACACCATCCTAAACGATCGTCTCTCGGCGAAACGCGAAGACCTTTTCACTGAAAATCCCACGCGTCTGATTCGGCTATTCCTATATTGCCAACGCCACGGAGCCCGCCCCGCACCAGAGCTACGGAAACTCATCAAAACGCATTGGCACCTCATTGATAAAGAGTTTCGCTATAGCGAAGAAAATCGCGATTCCTTCCGGGAAATTCTCGAGCATAAAGGACAGACGGCGCGCATTCTCCGGCTCATGCACCGCTCAGGAGTGCTGGGGCGCTACCTCCCTGAATTTGGCGCTCTGGACTGCCTCGTCCAACATGAATTTTTTCATCGCTATACCGCCGATGAACACACTCTGCGCTGTATCGATCAGCTTGATGCTCTCGTGGATGACGACAATCTCGGCCGCAGCGTTTATCGTGATATCTTCCTAAAGCATCCGGATCCATATGCGCTTTATCTCTCGCTTATTCTTCACGATGCAGGTCGGGCAAAAAATGTGCGCGAACACATTGATGGCTCAGCCATTCTTGCGGCAGAACTCTGTAAACGAATGAAAGTCACTGGTGGACGACGGGCCCTGATTATGTTCCTCGTCGATCACCATCTGACGCTGTGGCGCTTTGCTACTAAAAAGAACATTGATGACCCGGAAGTGATTGAAGAGTTCGCCAGCCTCATGGGAGATCGACACCGCCTTGATGCCCTCCTCCTCTTCACTTTTGCGGATTCGAATGGCACCAATGAAGAAGCGTGGTCTCCATGGAAGGAAACCCTCATTCTTCAACTCTACCGGAATGCACGCGAGTTTCTCATCGATGAAAATACGAGCCTCGTCCCGAAAGCTCCTCCTGAACTCGATGAAGTCCTGAGCGAGCTTAAAGGCGAACTAGAAGAGAAATACCACGCTATCATCGATGAACACTTCGACCTCATGCCTCGGCGTTACTTCCGTTACCGGACTCAGCGGAGCTTACGTAAACATATTCTAGCCCTCTGGCAGTACATCGATCGCCGCCAACGCCGCCCAGACACCCCCTTCGAGTGCGCCGTCCAGTGGGTTGAACACCCGAAATTCGGCTACACTGAATTCATCGTGGCAGCCCATGACAACCCACGCCTTCTAGAAAAAATTTGCTGTGTGCTCGCCTCCCGACAGATCAGCATTTTATCCTCAGATGTTTATACGAGACCAGATGGCATCGTGCTCGACCTCTTCCGTGTCTGCACTGATGAAATGGCGGCGGTAGAGAGCCGTAGCCTTCAGCTTGATGTAGTCGCCGGCCTCTACAAGATCAACGAGCAAGAAAACTACGATCCTGAAGAATGGCTCAAAAAGAAGGTAAACTTCCTAAAACCGGAAACAGAGCAAATCATCCAGTTCCCCGTCCGAGCGTGGGTGAGTAATGACCTCGATCCACATCTGACAGTCATCGAAATCCAAGCTCTGGACCGCATCGGACTTCTTCATGATGTCTACCGCTGTGTCAACGACCACGACTTACGTATCGTCCATGCTCGTATCTGCACCGAAAAAGGCGCGGCTTTAGACTCCATCTATGTGCTCACTCAGGATGGCAAAAAGCTAGAAGACCCTGAAAAAATGCAAGCTCTGCAAGACGATGTGCGGGAGCTCGTCGACTAACAGGTATTTTTTATTCTCAATGACTGACTCACACTGCCATCTCGGCTCTCACCGTTTCACGAAAGAAGAAATTCCGGATCTCATCGCACGCGCCCATGAGCGTGGAGTGACACGCCTCATCACGCTCGCCACTGGGGAAGACGATCTCATAGAAAATCTGGAGATCGCTCAGCATTCCCCTTCCGTCCATGCCTGTCTCGGGATTCACCCCTGCGATGTGCACGAGTGCCGAGATGACTTCGAATCCCTGCTCACCCCTCACCTCTCAGATCCAAAAGTAGCAGCAATTGGCGAAACCGGCCTCGACTACTTCCATCCTGCTCCCGAAGGCTGGACTGATGAAGATTACCACGCTCGGCAGCGCGATTTCCTCCGCCGACATTTCCTGCTCGCTCGTGAATATGGGCTCAACATCGTCCTTCATACGAGAGATCGATCGGGCACTGGGAGCTTCGATGACTGCCTCAAAATTTACGATGAATTCAAAGATGAAGTCCAAGCTGTCTTTCACTGCTTCCCTGGTCCCTACTCACTTGCGAAGCGCGTTTTTGAACTAGGAGGACTCATTTCTTTTACTGGCATCACCACTTTTAAAAATGCTCCCCTGGTCGTGGAAACAGCCACCCAGAGCCCTCCTGGCAGTTTTATGCTGGAAACAGACTCCCCTTATCTGGCCCCCGTGCCTCATCGAGGAAAACGCTGTGAACCAGCATACACTCGTGAAACAGCTGAAAAAATCGCGGAACTCCGTGACATCAGTCTAGAGCAATTACGAACAGAGACAGAAGCCACTGTGTGCAGTTTTTTTCGCATTTAGTTGAACAAACTGACTCACAGCCTCGTTACTATAGGTGAAAGCGACTGAATTGTTAGATTCAGAAACTAATTCACAAACCTTAACTAATCCACTATCTTACCGCGATGAAAGCAATTACCCTTGCCCTTCTTCCAGTCGCTGCGCTGGTTTCTTGTACTCATAATAGCACAACTGCTCAACAACCTGTGGGACCAGCTCCGCAGGCGCAGACAGCGAATCCATACGGAATTCCAGGCCAAGCCGATGTCGGCCAATACACGCCCGAAGCAGCTCCATATCAGCCAGTCCAACCCATTAATCCTCCTGCCTTACCTCCAGGAGCTTCGGTGCCGCCACCTGTGCTATCCTCACCAAATTACCCTTCTCCACCATCGATAGCCCCTCCCCGCACGGTGCCAGGGATTCCAGCTGGAGCCGGCGCTAGCCACACGGTGGTCAAAGGCGACTCCCTCTGGGGACTTTCACGTAAGTATGGCGTCTCCGCGGATGCCATCCGCCAGGCCAATGGAATGGCTAGCGGTGATAGCATTATCCGCACTGGACAAACATTGCGGATTCCACGCTAAAGCTTCCCATCTTTTTCCATTTCGCTAAAAGCGGGCTGAAACAATTTCAGTCCGCTTTTTTTCGCTTATGACCTTCGCCCGCTTTTTTTTCGCACTTTTCTTTCTGCTTCCGCTCTCGGTGAAAGCAGACCTAGAAGCACTCATCCGTCCACTCATGGAAGTTCGTGAACCTGAAGCTTTCGAAGCAGCTTATCGCGCGGCAGAAAAAGGAGGAGTCCCCCGACAAGCTCTCCTCGAAACACGCTTTCTCTATTTGGTCGATCAAGGCAATGACTCAAAGTTGGCCGCCTTTTCGAAAGAGCTCAAAGCACACCTCCCTGCGCTCAAAATCAAAGATTCAGTCATCTTTGCGGTCCCGGAAGATTTTCAATCCATCGTCGAATACACCCTTGCCTTAGCGGCTTTAGAAAACAATCAATCAGTGGATTTTGAAAAACACATTAAAGAAGCCTTCTGGCTGAGCCCTTCGCAGGCTCAAATCTACGCCCGTCATATCGATGAGGTGCGATTAAAAAAAGCGATGACTCAACTGAAGTTCGACTTCTCTCGTACGATTGAAAAGCAAAGTGATGATAAACGGATCACTCTCAAACAAGAAATCGGAGACGCTCCAGCGATTCTTTTTCACTTTTGGTCAGCATGGGCCCGGGAGTCACTTGACAGTATGCCTGATTTCTTTGCGACCGCAGTAGCTTTGGAAAAACATAAAATCCCAGTCGCAAACATTCTTCTAGCCGGAAATGCAGAGGCAAAAAAAACAGCCGATGAACTGCGCTCCGAATGGGGCAAAGAAGCCAAAGGCAGCTGGCTCATCGACTCAGAAAAAGGAGATCTCGCGAGTCTATTTCGGGTAAAAACTTTCCCAACAGTCGTTCTTCTCTCACGTGATGGACTCGTCCTCTTTAACGGCCACCCAAGACAGCTAGAGCTGTGGGATGAGTTAAAGAAATTAAAGCCATCTCTCGTTCGCCCGCAGTCACCAGAGAAATGACCATCGAGCTAGGCCTCACCGAGATCACTCTCCTTCCTGAAAAGGCAGCCTACCTTCCAAAAAGCCGGACGTTGGTGGTAGCAGACACTCATATAGGCAAGTCTGCCACCTTCCGTACAAGAGGTATCCCAATCCCAGAAGGTGATACCTCAGCTGACCTCAACCAAATTTCAGAACTCGCCCAGCGGCTAGATATTTCTCAACTCGTCATCGCAGGTGATCTTGTCCATTCCCGAGATGGGCTCACTCAAGATATCTTAGCACACTTAGAAGAGTGGCTTTCTGCATTTCCCTTTCCCGTCATTCTGACCGAGGGTAATCATGATCAGCGCTCTTGGCTCGGCCATTTCCCCCTGAGTTTAAAAACTCAACCGGAACTTGAGCTAGAAAATCTCATCATCACCCATGACCCGAATGATTTGAGCCCAGACAACTTTGGAATTGCAGGCCATCTTCACCCAGGGGTGCGGATTAAGGAAAGCTATCGACGGAGCCTGCGTCAGGCGGGCTTCTTCCTGAAAGCGGGAAAACACCTTATCCTGCCCTCATTTTCGGCATTTACGGGGATGCAGGAGATCCATTTTCAGGAAGAAGATCGCTTCTTTGCCCCTCTCAGAGATAGAGTTGCAGAGATTCCACGAAATTTGTGTGATAAATTGAAATACTAGCTCTTTAGCCAGTTCGATAGCTTGTGGCGCTCTAAGAAACACCGTAACGTCATAAGACAAACACAATGATCCGATTATTTTTCATACTATTGATGAGTGGAATCACCCTCATTGCAGCCCCTAACGACTCCCTCGTTTCGCTCTGGACTCTTGATGAAAGCGCAAATGATTCAGCCACTGCTGGTAACAGTAGTGATAATGGCACCTTCGTCGGCGCACCGTCTTATACTCCCGGAATTTTTGGCCAAGCAGCCGCTCTGGATGGGACAAATTATATTTCAATTCCAAACTCGAGTGACGTTGATGGAAGCAGCGGATCCATCACAGTTTCGACCTGGGCTAGACTAAACGTTCCCGGTGAATTCAATACCTCCTGGCAAACTATCGCAGCTAAGGGTCAGGGCACCCAGTGGCGTCTTTCCCGAAACAGCTCATCTAATGGAGTTGCATGGGCGGGTGGAACAAATAGCGAGATCCGCTCTGGTGACATTAGCGATGGCGAATGGCATCATGTGGTAGGGGTGACGATCGGCGATGAGGAAACACGCCTCTATCTCGATGGAGCCTTAATCGCAGTGGGCGATAATCCTACCATCAATCCTGGTAATGGCGATTTATGGATCGGTAATAATCCAGGAGTTGTGACCCGCTTCTGGGTTGGAGCTATTGATGACGTAGGTATTTTCAACGAAGCTCTTACTCCTGATCAAATCTCCGCCATTCACTCACTTGGCACGGATGATCGTTTCAACTACTCCCTCACACAACTCAACGAGCTTTTTCAAATTCATACCTGTGAACAGGAAACCGCAGTCACGATCGGCGACTACCAATGGAAATTTCTAGCTCAGGCCCCAAACGATAATAGAACTTTCGTGCGTCTTAGCCCTGATGGATCAGGGGTGGTAGCCAGTATTGGACCAGCCATCACCAGCTTTTCTGCCGACCACCCAGTCATTCCTGCAGGTTTACCAATCACATTAACATGGGCTGTCGATCCTTCCGCGACGAATCTCAGCATCGAGCCTGACATTGGAGATGTAGGTTCTCTCACCGATGCTGCCGGTAATGGCAGCATCACTTTAAACCCCGGACCGAGTGTCACCACAAACTATATCCTCTCTGCAGTCTCCGCGATCGGAACAAATGAAAATAGCATTTCAGTAGAGGTGACTGATGATCCCATCATCGAAAGCTTCACCACCACTGCGGGCATTGTGCAAAGCGGGGAAAGCATCACACTTCAGTGGACAACATTGAATGCGACTGACATTACCTTAAACGGAAATACGGTAGCCGCATCAGGCTCACAAAGTTTTACAATTAACCAGTCGATGACCTTTACTCTGGAGGCATCAAATGGCGAAGGTCGCGAAACTTTTACGAGAACGATTAACCTTGGAAATCCTGGGGATCCTTTTCTGAACGAATTCCTCACCAACAATAATAATGGTTTTCGAGATCTAAATGACCCTGAAGATTCCGGCGATTACGATTGGATTGAAATCTCAAACCCCGGGAACACTCCTATCGAAATTAACGGTCAGTATTATCTCACTGACGACGCTGAAGACCTAACGAAATGGCAAATCCCGAATCAAACGATTGGAGTCAACGATTACCTCGTTTTCTTTGCCTCAAACGAAGACCCCGCTCCCTCGAATAGACATACCAACTTCGCTCTGAGCAATAATGGTGAATACCTAGCTCTGGTGAAATCCGAAGGCGGAACCACCACCATCCTTACAGAGTTTAATGAATACCCGCGCCAGTTTTTGAATACTAGCTTCGCCGCGACTTCAGACTACAGCGCTTTTGAATATCACCCCACCCCGACCCCCGCAGCACCGAATACGGGAGAAGGTTTTATCGATTACGTTCGCGATATCAAATTCTCTATCGACCGCGGGATTTATGAAACTCCTCAGAGTATCGATATCACCTCAAAAACTTCTGGATTCGATATCATTTACACCACTGATGGATCTGAACCGAGTGCGGATAATGGCACCTTCCTCGCTGCTGGAACTCCTTTCACAGCCTCCACCACTACCACCCTACGAGCGATCGGCATCAAGAGAAACTGCCTCCCGACTTCGGTAAATACTCAAACTTATATTTTCCTCGACGAGGTCCTCGATCAACCACGCCGTCCATTTGGGTGGCCAGTGGCAGATATCAACACTCAGGTCTTTGATTACGAAATGAGGTCAGCCTCACGAATTGATACCACAGACGAGAATTTAAAAAATGCCCTTCAAACAATCCCATCCATTTCGATTGTCACGGATCGGCAAAATCTCATTAACGAAAATACTGGTATTTACGTAAATCCACGAGGGAAAGGCCGAGACTGGGAACGTGAAAGCTCTCTCGAATTCATTTACCCTCCTGGATATGTCAGCCCTGATGGCATTCAAGAAGACATCCAGATCAATATGGGACTGAGGATCCGCGGAGGCGCTTCACGGAACCCGACTAACCCGAAACACGCCTTCCGCTTCATCTTCCGACGTGAGTATGGAGACTCGAAGTTCGAATATCCTCTTTTTGGGAACGAAGGAGTAGATGAATTTAATATTCTGGATCTCAGAACGCCTCAAAACTACTCATGGTCATTCAAAACACCAGGATCTAGCATCAACACCACCGGAGATTTCGGAAGAAAGAATACCTTCCTTCGCGAAGTCTCAGCCCGTGACACTCAGAGAGACATGGGCGTTCCCTACACGCGCTCACGTTACTATCACCTCTACCTCAACGGCCTTTATTGGGGACTTTTCATGACTCAAGAGCGAGTGGAGGAAAACTATGGCGCGTCATACCTTCCCGGTGGGGACGAAGATGATTTCGATGTCCTAAAATCTGCTGGAGGATCTGAGGGCTATGTCACGGAAGCCAGCGATGGAAATAATGTCGACTGGATGATCACATATGACCTCACTGCAGATGTCTTCACTGCAGATCCTGACGACAACTCATTTTACTACCAACTTCAGGGCTTAGACAGTAACGGGCTGCGCGACCCTAATTTACCAGTTTATCTGGATGTCGATAATTTGATTAAATACATGCTGTTAGTCTTCCATAACGGCTCCTTTGATTCCCCCCTCTCGACTTTCATCGATGTATCAAACAACTGGTTCGCCATCAGAAACCGGGAACGAGATGATTTAGGGTGGCAATTTTTTGCCCATGACATGGAGCACAGCTTAGGATCATGGACGAGCAGCTTTAATGACAATGAGCGCGATGATCGGACTGGTCCATTTTGGCTCACTGGCTGGCCGGGACGAAAAGGTGACTTCTCACGGACTAACCCTCAATATATGCACCAGCATCTCCTCACGAACAATGAGTATCGCCTTCGCTTCTCAGATATCGTGCAAGCTTCCTTCTTCAATGATGGCGTCTTCGTGGAAGAAAATTACCTCGAACGAATCGCAAAACGGAAAAATCTTGTCGCTCAGGTCATTGATGCCGAGGCCGCTCGCTGGGGAGATACACAAACCAGAGACAGCCTCGCTCGTAACGAGTGGGAGATTGCGGTAGAGAGTATGGAAAGCTATTTCGATGGGCGAATCGATAAAGTATTAGAACAACTCCATGGGGACGGACTCTTCCCAAGTTCATCAGAAAATAATGCGCCCATCCTTTCACAGCACGGTGGAGGGATCCTACCCGGGTTTACCCTCACACTGACAAATCCGAATCAGGATGCGAACAATAATGGGGATCCA
This sequence comes from uncultured Verrucomicrobiales bacterium, assembly GCA_937958875.1. Lineage (GTDB taxonomy): Bacteria > Verrucomicrobiota > Verrucomicrobiia > Verrucomicrobiales > Akkermansiaceae > SW10. The sequence goes on from CALGMJ010000127.1 coordinate 14,512, forward strand.
GATGGCACCATTTTCTATACCCTTGATGGTACCGACCCACGTGCTCCAGGCGGAGAAAATGTTGGGATTAATGGGGAATCCCCTATCACTATCAATGGGCCAGTGACTGTCAAAGCACGCACCAGAATCAGTGCCTCGAATTGGTCCCCACTCAGTGAGGCGATTTTTGTCACTGGCGATACCCCGGCTCCTGGAGAGTTGGTCATCAGCGAGATTAACTATCACCCCGCTGATCCTACCAATGCAGAAACCGCAGCTGGGGCAGCCTTGACTCCTCCGGAGAACTTCGATGATGAGGATTTTGAATTTATCGAAATCCAAAATGTTTCGGCAAAATCTCTCGATCTTAGTGAAGTCATCTTAGGCTCCACCAATATCAATCATGCCTTCATCGACGAAGAAAATGATCTTACCAACCTCGTCCTCGAACCTGGCAATCGCATCGTCATCCCAAGAAAAACAACTGCTTTCGAAATTCGCTATCCAAACAGCAATTTCTTGAGTGATTACGCGGGCGAACTCTCAAATAATACCGACCAAGTCAGGCTCACCCTTCAAGATGGAACCGTCCTCTTCAGCACCACCTATCGTGATGATGATGGCTGGCCAGAAACTGCCGATGGCGATGGGCGTAGTCTCGTCTTAGTCGATGCCACATTACCAAATTCTCCTGACGGCTGGCGGATCAGTATCACTGATAACGGAAACCCTGCTGAGTCCGATAGCGAAAACTTTGTCGCTGCGGCAAATGGAGATGATAATGGAAACGGCATTGAAAACATTCTCGAAGCTGTCCTTCGTGACGCTAGTGGAAACTATGTCACTCCAATTCCGGGAACGATGAAAGATGGTGGGCAGACCTACTTCACGATTACCTTAGAGCGTTATCTCCCGTTGGATAATATCAAAGTGGAAATTCAGGAAAGCCAGAATGCAGAGAACTGGAGTACAAGCGCTCTCATTCTGGAATCTAGCGAAGCGCTCGATGGAGGAATCATCCGCGAGATTTATCGATCAGTTGAACCCACGACGACTCAGCAGCGTGACTTTGTGCGAGTGCGGGCGAGCTTGCGCTAACGCATGAAAATTGCATTAAATAAATTGACTCCTAAGGGTTTTAACGCGATTAATTCGCGTTATGCCCGAATATAAAATCGTCCCCCTTAGCCTAGCGCTATTAACTCTGAAAGCTGCTGGCGAATTTACCCTCGACCCCACTCTTCATATTAATGGCGTGATTGGGGAAACCTCTGCCTCTTCTGTGGCAGATGTCGCGACTCACGAGCATGACCCGAATAACAACTTCGCCCTTCAGGGAGCCGAAGTTGGCCTCAATCTAAAACTTGATGATTGGCTGGCTGGCTTTGCCAATATTAACACCTTCACCACTGAGGACCATGAACTGGAGAGCGAATGGGAAGAAGGCTTCTTAAAATTCATTACCCCAATTGGTCTTGAGGTCAGAGGCGGACGTTTTTTGAATCGCGTCGGGCTTCAAAACCACATCCATCTCCACGGCTGGCGTTTCGTAAATGCCAACCTGACTACATCTACCTTTTTAGGAGAAGAAGGCCTTACCACTGAAGGCGGTGAACTCACTTGGAGTCGGGAATTTGATCAATCCCTCTTCGCCCTTACTGGAAGTTTTGGAAACGCAGCTCTTCACTCTGAAGAAGAAGGTGAAGAAGAAGAGGAAGAACATTCCGAAAGCCTCGAAAATGCTTTCTTTGCTGACGAAGTCATCACCGCAAGGATGCTCTACCGGTATCGCAATACCGACTTCCATCAACATCAGTTTGGACTCAATGGAGCTTGGGGTGAAAATGGCTTTGGAGTCGGAAATGACACCTCTCTCTACTCCTTTGACTACACCTATACATGGCGTGAAAATGGTCTCGAAGCCGGTGGTCGCGAACTCTCTCTTGGACTGGAGCTGACCTACCGGGATGTCGAATGGACCCATCCTGAAAATGCTCTCAACCAGGGAAGCACTGGCCAGAGCAGTATTATGGTATTTTCACAATACCGCTTCCATGAAGACTGGTCCATCGCGGCTCGTTTCGAACACCTCCAGGGCCGGCAGGCCGGAGCAGAACTTGATGACGGGGTGACTGAATACGCCTTCGACATCGAAGAAAGAGATCGCCTTTCCCTCGCCCTCACACGGGAATTCGAACTCGGAAATTTGGACTCATACGCCCGCCTCCAGTATGACCATGATGATCTCGAAGGATCATCTGAAAATACAGTCTGGCTTCAATTCGGCTTCAACTACGGCGATCGCGAAATTCGTTAAATCTAATCCACTATGAAAACGCTACTCTACTTTCTTCTCGCCCTTCCAGCACTCAGCCTGGAAGTCGCCTCCTTGCATCCCCTGCTGACGGATGTCATTCGCCAGGTCGGCACTTCTCATGTTAAGATTGTAGAAGTAGCGAGACCGGGGACGAATATCCACAAGTTTGAACCACGCTCAAAGGACATCCGCAAAATCAGCAAGGCGAGCCTAATTTTTGCTTCAGGAAAAAATCTCGAGCCCTACCTCTCCGATCTCGAGGATAATCTGCTCTCTCATCAAGTGATCGTCCAAGTCGGCCGGACCATTCCATCTCAAAGAATTTCCTCAGAAGAGCAAATCTACGCTTGCTGTCCTCACCATGCGGTCGGTGGCATCGACCCTCACTGGTGGCATAACGTGCGTTTCATGCAGCGCGCTGTCGGTATCATCGAGAAGAGTCTCTCTGCTGCTGATCCAGCCGGAAAGGCACACTATAAGGCGAATGCTAAAAAAGCTTCTAGTGAGATGCGAGAGCTCGACCGCTGGGTCAAAGCCCAAGTAGCAACCATTCCGAAAGGAAAACGACATCTCGTGACCGCACACGCCGCATTCGGGTATTTTTGTAAAGCATACGGATTCAAGGCAACCTATGTGCAAGGACTCAGCGCTAAGGCTGAAATCCCAGCTAGGCAGCTGGCAGAATCAATTCGCCAACTTCAGGCAGAAAAAATTCCTGTTGTCTTCCCAGAAGAAAGTGCAAACCCTAAGATCCTCAAGCAAATCGCGAGCCAGTCAGGTGCCAAGATTGGTAAGCCTCTCAACGCAGATGGTTCTGCCAAAAGCTACCAGGCCATGATTCAACAAAATGTCACCCGCATCGTTCAGGGTCTGAAGCAATGACCCGCTTCCCACTTTTAAGCACTGTCTTTGCTATCGCCCCCCTTGCAGCGCTGGCGTGGCCTCTAGCGCAGGTTATACAGCCTCAGCTAAAAAAAGAAGTCACCCCAGATATTATAGAGGCGAGTCCAATTCGACGTGCAGACATTGAAGTGCGTTCTGCCCACTCTTTTGAATCCTGTAAAATCACGATCGGTGATGCTTCATGGGATCTCACCACTGAAGAACCGTATGGGGAAATTCATTTCCCTCTGCCAGAATCTAAGGAACTCACCGTGCTAGTCGAAGTCGTGTGGGCAGCTGAAACTCCCGAAACAGCCCTTCTTTTTGAAATAATCCCAGACAACTTAACCATGCGAAGCCATACTCTTTGGGGGCAGAAATCTGCAACCGAAGAACTCAATTTCAAATGGCCTTAAGCCACGAACATCATCAGCTTGACCTCTCAGGGGTCACCTTCAGTTATGGGAATAAAATGGTCTTAGATGGGATCACTTTTTCGACTCATTGCGGAGAGAGATTAGCCTTACTGGGGCCAAATGGTGCTGGTAAAAGCACTCTCATCCGTATTTTAGCGGGACTCCTAACTCATCAGGGTGGCGAGGTTAGTTGGCGGGAACGAGGAATCTCTGAAGCTCGACGAGAAATCGCTTATCTCCCACAAGTCGATAACCACCAGCGCCACTTTCCGATCCGGGTCCGAGACGTCGTCGCAATGGGACGCTTTCCTCACTTAGGACATTTTAAAATTTTTCGCAAAGCTGATCGAGAACAAGTCGAGCGAGCTATCGCAACAATGCATCTAGAGGAGATCGCGGACCGCCAGATCGACCAACTCTCTGGTGGACAACAACAACGAACTTACATTGCCCGCGCCTTAGCTCAGGAAGCGCATGTCATTCTTCTCGATGAACCGTTTAATGGGCTAGATATTGAAAGCCGCTGTCACCTCTCCGAGAGCCTGCATGACCTCTCTAAAACGGGCCACTTGATCATTGCCTCCCATCACCAACTCGAGAGCGTCACCGAAATTTTCACCCATGCCCTCATCTTAGAACGGAAGCAAATCGCCTACGGCGAGGCTGCGGAAGTCATGAATAGCCAGGCGGTCAAGCACACCCTTCACTCCTGCCACCCTGAGAATCATGATCGAGCCTTTTGATCTTCATATCTACCAGCGAGCGCTCGTTGCTTCGCTCATCATTGGATTTGTCAATGGCTACACCAGTGGCTTCGTCCTCCTACACCGGAGCCCGCTTAAGCTCACCGCTCTAAGCCACAGCCTTCTGCCCGGAGTTGCCATCGCCACCCTACTCGTAGGCCTAGGTGTTCTAAGTGCGTTTTTCGGAGCCGTTACGGCAGCCGTGAGTATCGGCGTGCTTACCGTCCTACTCGCGCGTACGACAAAGATCGGAGACGAAACCATCCTCGCCGTTCTCTACACCGGAGCCTTCGCCGTTGGCATTATGGTCCTTAGCCGGATCGGCTCAAATCAAGACCTCGATGACTGGCTACTAGGAAATATCCTAGGACTTTCTGATCTGGATCTCAGCATGAGCTTCTTTGTCGGCATCATTGCAGTCACGATGTTATCACTCTTCCGACGCTCGCTCATCTTAAACCTCTTTGACTCCGAAGTCGCGGCGAGCTTAGGAATTCGCACTCGCCTACTAGACTACTGCTCTTTTGCGATTTTGATTCTGGTCCTAGTCACTACCCTTCAGGCCGTAGGCTGTATTCTAGCCATTGGCCTGATCGTAACTCCAGCGGCCATTGTCCGCCCTCACATCACCTCCCCGAACTTACTTTTCCCACTCAGTGGCATCGTCGGTGCAGCAGGTTCAGCAGTAGGTCTCTTTCTCAGCTATCGCTATGACCAGCCAGCAGGAGCAAGCATTGCTGCGACTCTGGCAGGGATTTTCCTGATCTCAGTCGCGATACGCGCCTTGTTCTCACGCGCATAGGGCGCTATGACCCCGGACATGTCACAGACGGTTCGCACTCGTTTCGCTCCCTCACCTACTGGTTATCTTCACGTTGGTGGTGCCCGCACCGCACTCTTCAGCTGGCTCTTTGCTAAAAAGCATGGTGGTCAATTTATCCTTCGTGTTGAAGATACTGATGAAGCTCGAAATACTGAAGAAGCTCGAGCTGCCATCTTTGAAGGAATGGAATGGCTCGGCCTCGACTGGGAAGGCCCGGGAAATGAAGGTGACTGCGGCCCCTACTTTCAATCTCAACGAACCGAAATTTACGATGAATGGTTTCAAAAACTCGTCGCTGCTGACCGCGTCTACGAAGATGAAGGCGCGTGGCGTTTCCGCTTCGAGCGTAAGCCCATTACGATGAATGATCTCGTCTGCGGAGAAGTCACCATCGACTACCGAAATGAGGAAAATACTCCCGACATGGTGATACGTCGATCAGATGGCTCCTTCGTCTTTCACTTTGTGAACGTGGTCGATGATCTTACCATGGGAATGACGCATGTCATCCGGGGAGAAGACCACCTCATGAATACCCCGAAGCATCTTCAACTGATCGAAGCCTTCGGTGAAAAACCACCCGTCTACGCCCACCTTCCTCTGATCCTCAACGAGAACGGCTCTAAAATGTCGAAACGCGATAAGGGGGCAGCAGTAGGAGATTATCTCACCCAAGGGTTCACCGCCGAGGCTGTCGTGAATTTCATCGCTCTTCTTGGATGGTCCCCGAAAGATGATCAGGAAATCTACTCCCCTGCCGAGCTTATCGAGAAATTCTCACTCGAATCTGTCAATCGTGCGCCTGCGCGCTTCGACTCGGAAAAATGTCGTTGGGTGAACCAACAGCACCTTCTCAAATTGAGCCCAGAAGAATTCGCTGCCGCTTGCGATTGTGAAGCTTCAGTCGAAATTCTCGCCTCCGTTCAAGAAAAGGTCACCCTCTTATCAGAAGTTCCAGAAGCGATCTCCTTCTACCTAGACCCAGAATTTCCAATCGACGAACAAGCACTCAGTAAAGTGAAAGGGAACGAAGTGGCTACTCCCCTTCTCACCGCTTTAATCACTACTCTAGGAAATTTAGAAGACTGGACTACAGCCAAGGCTACCGTGATGTCGACCGCTAAGGAAAACGGAGCGAAACCCGGTCAACTCATGTTCCCTCTCAGAGTCGCGCTTTCCGGTAAAGCGGGAGGCCCTGATCTGGATGCTATTTTACAGATCCTCGGCAAAGAGGAATCTGTCCGTAGAATCGAGCGCCTCACTCAGGCCCTCAGCGCTTAGGTAATCTCCCTTAAAAACGATCATCCTTCCTTTCCTATGACTCACTTCACTCTCGATACTCTTTCCCAGCTGAATGATGGCTATGATCAACCTGCTCGGTATGCCGTGATTGGAAATCCGGTAGCTCATTCACTTTCTCCTCAGCTTCATCAGCCTGCATTGGATGCGCTAGATCTCGGTGTGCGCTATGTCAGAGTCGAAGTGCCTGTGGGACGCGTGCGAGAAGCATTTGAAAAAATGCGGGCAGCGGGAATTGAGGGGATCAATGTCACCGTTCCCCATAAACTCGAAGCACTGGAAGCCTGTGATGAAGTCCATCCCGGAGCGAAGAAAATGGGTGCAGTCAATACCATCGTCTTTGATGGCGATCGTCTTCTCGGATTCAATACAGACGGTCCCGGCTTTGTTCGCGCGATCAGAGAAGACTTCCAGATGGATCTTGGGGATCTACGCGTTGCCATCATTGGTGCTGGTGGTGGTGCGGGCCGAGCAATCGCGACTCAGTGCACGCTGGAAGAAACGCCACAGCTCATTCTCGCAAATCGTTCTCTTGGGAAGCTGGAAACAATGAAATCAGAACTCAGCTTACAAAGTGATAAACTAGAAGGCCCAGGTGATCGGCTTCAAATCTATGCCCTCGATGACCCTGCCCTCCAAGAAGCTTTGGCCCAGAGTGAGCTGATTATCAATACCACCTCCGTCGGCCTAAAACAGCATGATCCCGCTCCCATCCCATCAGGATGGATCGAGCCACATCATCTAGTTTACGACACCATTTATAATCCTGCCCGGACCCGCCTACTAAGAAATGCAGAGTCACAGGGAGCGAGAATTTCAAACGGACTCTCACTCTTACTCCACCAAGGAGCACTCTCACTAGAATATTGGCTCGGCCGCGAAGCGCCTATCGAAGCGATGCGGAAGGGGCTTCGAGAGACGATTCAGGGTTAACCCATCCTTCGTGCTTAAAGCCGACAATCTCAAAGCGATCTTTCCCGACGGCTTTCACCTCAAGCACAACAGGTTCATCATGCTTTAGGTGCATCACAAAGCGACCATACTGAAGCACTTCCTTAAGCTGGTGATTTAGCTCTCTTTTCTTATCAGAATTCAGCGGAACAAAAGCGAAAATAAAGTTTCCCGTCTCCGGCTCAGTGAGGAGGAAACCAGAATGATCGACGTCACCAAATTTTTGATCAAACCTCGCTTTTTTATCAATAAGGCAGCGAATTTCCTTCTTCTCGCGTGGGCGGTAAGAGCGTAAATCAGAGAGCGACATCTCGCTCCAACCTGTAGTCGCATCCCAGTCGAGTTGGAAATCAAGCCCCTCTTTAACAAAGTATGCAGTGAAATTCGATTGATCCTGACGGCGACCGGAAACGGCAATCACCCCTCGGGAAGTATCCTTTTCACCTTCTGGACTAGCAATTTCAAGAGCCTGCCATGTAATTTGATTAATATTTCCTACTAGGGCTGGAGAATCCCAGTGACCAGCTACGAGAGGGTTTTTCTTCCGGTAAGGCGATGGGCGAACAAATTCAGCAAACTCATCAGGAGATCTTGCAGTGTCCAATAAGCTGATAATTTCACGAGCCTTGGTGAGATAGTTCACGGAATCAACCGTAAACCATGCCAGAGATCCTTCCTCAGTAATCGTGTCTTTGACCTTCTCAACCTGGATAAAGTCGTTTTCCTGATCACCTTGATCAATCTCTTTAGCATCGTTGAAGTGTTTCAACCCCAAACCAACAACGACTAAAGGTAAAATAATCCCAAGTAAGCTCACCCAAAGCCATGAAGTAGAGCGCTTTTTCGTCCCCCAAACCTCATCGAGTGGACGGTCATCTTCATCATCAGACTGCAGGCGGCGCATCTGCTCAGCCACCCCCACGTGTCCGTAGCTCTCACCCTCTTCGGGCTTCTGCATTTTTTCGAGAAGCTCTTTCCCTTGATCTAGCAGAGATTTCACCTCGGCCTTCGGCTTATCGATCTTGCGTTTCCGACGGACGCGGCGCACACGTTTCTCCATCCCATCTGGAGTGGGTGTATTATCGGGCTCTGAAGATTGGTCAGAATCGCTCATGATGTTATGCTTAGGAGATTGTGCTATTGAAGAGCTTCTGGCAAGGGACCAACTGAGCTTTTAATAGAAATCTCAGGCGGGAATTTTTGATGAATCTCCTGCACTCGTTTACCATACCAAGAAGGTTCAATAATTTCGAGAAGGCTTAAAATATTATCACCACGTTCATCAATTGACCAACCTAGGGTAGCCGTGATTCGCATATATCCCTTCGGGTCACGTTCTGGGAATTTTGAATCATATTGTGTGAGACCAGCCTCATAGTCAGCCCAGAGACGATTGAACTGCACACCTAGATCATCCGTCGTAGAAAAAACAACTTCAGGAGTGGAGCGATCAAGAAGGTTTTCAGCCTCAGGACGCCCAGGACGACTTGGCATATAAAAGACGACCTCTGTCTCTGTCTCATTCGAAATCGTCGTTTTACGAGCGAGGAGTCTAAAGGTCCCTTTTTTCGAACTTCCAACCCCTAAACGGAACAAGGCCCATGGCTCAGATCCATAGCGAACAAGATGCTCCCAATCGATCATCCAGGCACTGCCATTCCAAACACTTAAAACTTCGATATCGTGACCTTCACGAGTTCTCCAAATCATTTCAATTCCAGGAGTGGCTTTCCCTTCAGCAAACTCAACAACTTGGATATCGACGGGATGCAATCCAGCGGTCGGAAACAGAGGGGCCTCGTAATTATAGAAACGTCCAAATTTTGTCGCAAGTTGTGACGAATAGTCGATCCTCTGGATTCTTCCATCATCTTTTGGAGTATTCAAATAGCGGGAGAAGGAATCTACCGCCGCAACCCGATGCTCCTTGAGGAATTGAATATGCCGGGCCCTTCGAGCTGCTTCCTCAGAATCATCTACGATCGGCTCATCCGCCTGATCATCCTTAAATTTAGGCATCATGAAAAATGCCACAATCGTGATAACCACGAGGAGCCAGGACCCAAGAAAAAGGTAAAGCGTTTTATTTTTCTCCTTCCGTCTCTTTTTTCGACGACGCACCTGACGAGTGCCATCAGGTAAAATCACCTCTTTTTCGTGGAATTCGCTATCCCGCTTAATTTCCGGCTGAGATTCCTCGGCCTCCTTAGGTTCGGGAAGCTTAGCCTTTATCGGTGCAGGCAAGGGCTTTCCTGGAAGTTCGGTTTTTGAAAGTATAGCTGTCTTACCAATATCTCGCGACACCAGTGTTTTGCCAGCATTTGGCAAATCAGGGAGACGAGCATTCCCCGGTAAGTTTACCGATTTTTTCGCCCCAAGTTCAAAGCCACAGGCACCACACACGAGGTCTTCTCGTTTGCGCCCTTCGGAACGAATCACTTCCTGACAGGAAGGGCATAGGTAGACAGACGATTGGGACATAAGTTAAGCTGAGGAGACTCTGCGAAAGTCCTGCCCCTTCCGTCAATCTTGGGGAGTGGAAAAAAGAGCGCTAGAGGCCTTTTCCACCAAAAGCGCGGCAAGTTCCTCAGTTGCCTCATCGAGAATCTCTACCGCGCCCTTAAGCCCAGCCGCATTTCGCTGTTCGATAGCCTCTTCGACTGTAGATTTCGCCTGCGCGATTTTTTCCCTCTCTGATGGTGCGATTTCCTCACCAACCTGGCTCAGAGCCATCTCTACTGCTGGTAAAAGCTCCTCAGCCTTCAAACGAGCTTCCTCAAAAACACGCGCATTCATATCCTCAAAAGCATGCTCTACGCTCTCAGACACCATTTGTTCGACCTTAGTCTCCGTGACATCGACTGCAGCACTGCCAACCTCCAATACCGTATCTTTTCCCGTAGCAACATCACGTGCCAACACGGTTAAAATACCATCGGCATCGATTCGAAATTCGACTCCAACACGAGCTTGGCCACGTCGCTCAGGAGTAAAATTCACGGAAAACTCCCCCAGTTCCCAATTATCTCCTGCTAATTCACGCTCACCCTGAAGCACTCTGATTTTCATGACCTCCTGACCATCGACAGCATTGGTAAACATCTCCCCCGCCTTACAGGGAATAGTGGTATTTCGAGAAATAAGGACATTCATCAGCCCCCCCATCGTTTCTAACCCCAAACTCAAGGGCGTCACATCAAGCAGAAGAACCTCCCGCACGACCCCCGCGAGAATACCAGCTTGAATGGCCGCCCCTCGAGCAATGGCTTCATCAGGATGCTGGCTCAAATCTGGCTCCTGCTCGAACACTTGCGCTACACGCTTTTTCACCGCAGGAATACGACTACTCCCGCCGACCATGACCACCGCATTGAGTTCAGAAACTTTTAAATTTGCATCCAAAAGTGCACGTCGACAGCAGCCTTCCATCCGGCTCAAAAAAGGCTCCATCAGGGTATCAAAATCATCTTGAGAAATCGACGCCTCGCCAATAAAAGGCAGACGAAATTCAACTTCATCTTCCTCTGTGAGAGCGTGTTTCACCCGGCGAGCCTCCGTGAGCCAGCGGACTTTTTCTTGTGAGTCACGATTTTCTAAATCGACTCCCATCTTCTTCGCCGCGACCTGGGCCAGCGCCTCATCAAAGTCATCTCCACCCAGACGAGTGTCGCCAGCGGTCGCAAGGACCTCGAAGACACCCTCCTTCATTTCTAAAATAGAAACATCAAAAGTGCCGCCCCCAAGATCAAAGACCGCTACCTTTGAGGCTTCTCCTAGACGATCTAAGCCGTAAGAAAGTGCAGCTGCGGTGGGTTCACTCAGAATCCGAACCACTTCAAGTCCGGCAAGCTCTCCCGCCTTCTTCGTTGCCGCTCGCTGCGCATCATGGAAGTAAGCTGGCACGGTGATGACCGCTTTCGAAACCGGTTTCTCGAGACGAGTCTCGGCTACAGTTTTAAGAGCCTTGAGAATCTCTGCCGATACTTCTTCAGGACTTATCAGGCCCGCTTCAGTCTTAACAGACACAGCCCCATCAGTTTCTTGGGCGCCTATTTTCTCATCATCTTTAAGCTCTGAGAAACGACGGCCCATGAGACCTTTCACACTAGTAATAACTCGCTGACTGCCAGCACGGCGAAGCGCTTTATGACCGACTTCCTTTTCCCCAGCCCCCCCCTGCCAGAAAGCACTCGGAGTGAGGGTCTTGCCATCACCATCAGCTAATAGAATCGGAAACCCTGAATCGACCACTCCCACAGCGGACTGGGTCGTCCCCAGATCGATGCCAATGATTATCTCGCTCATGCGTCTTCCGTATAAGCCCGGAGAAACAAAACAAGAATCATTTCCAAAAGCCGATTTTCACAACGATCACCCGTTCAGCTTTTCAAGATTCTTCGGAAGAAAGACTCCGTCTTTTCGAATCAGCTTGCCGTCAAAGTAGATCTCTCCACCACCCCAGTCTGGACGTTGAATATTGACTAAATCCCAATGAACGGTTGAACGGTTTCCATTATCAGCTTCCTCGTAAGCCTGACCGGGAGTGAAGTGAAAACTACCTGCGATTTTTTCATCGAAGAGAATATCGCGCATCGGCTCACGGATAATAGGGTTAAACCCGAGCGCAAATTCTCCAACGAAACGCGCGCCCTCATCACTATTGAAAATTTTGTTGAGTTCCTTGGTCTTCCCTCCTGCCGCCGTCGCTTTTTCGATCCGGCCTTTTTCAAAAGTTAACTCAATGCCATCAAACGAAATACCACGGTAAATCGTAGGAGCATTGTACGAGATCTTCCCTTCTACCGAATTTTTCACCGGAGCAGTGAAGACCTCACCATCAGGAATATTATAATTCCCACCACAGATAATGGCTGGAATGTCTTTAATGGAGAATTTCAAGTCCGTCCCAGGGCCTACTAGATGAACTTGATCTGTGGCTTCCATTAACTTCTTAAGATTCCGCATTGCAGGTAAAAGCGCCTTATAATCGAGCAAGCACACGTCGAAGTAAAAGTCCTCAAACGCCTCCGTGCTCATCCCTGCCTGCTGAGCCATTGCCGGGTGCGGCCAGCGCAAAACGCACCATTTCGTTTTCTTCACCCGGTGATCAATCACTTTACGCATATGCTTCATCGCAAGCCCCATCTTCTTTGAGGGAATGTCACTATTCTCGGTGATATTATGAGAACCTCGGATAGCGATATAAGCATCCATATCCATCATCTCAGTGAGGAGATGATGCGCGCTGGTCTCAAACTGAGCATCCGTGGCACCGAGCATCAGCTCACGGGTGACACGATTCGTCCCCAGTCGCACAAAGGGTTCCGCTTTTTTAGCCCTCACTTCACGGATGAGAGCCAAGGCCATCTCCTCGGGAGTATCGACGAGATCGAGGAGAATTTTTTCGCCTTTTTTAAGCGAGGTTGAGTAACGGATGAGCTGCTTGGCTAATTCTGCGTAACGGGGATCCATGCCCCGAAAATGTCACAGGCTCTCCATTGCTCAATCCTGAATTTCACCTACTCCTCACGCCACTGCTCGAAGGAAGTCGGCACACTATTGCTCTCCAGAGGAGTGTTAGCATCCAGCTTACGCCCAAGTTCGGAATCACTAAAAGCAGCCCCACCTGCCTTATGGCTATCAACAGATTCGCCGCAAGAGGTCAAAAATACGAGCAGAAGAGAACAGAAACTAAGTGAGGCAACAGCTTTCATGAAAATTATTCTGACTCACTTGTTAGAATCTCGCAAGAGTGGACTTTTAAATCAAAGCCAATCGATCTGTCCTCCATCAGTGAGCACCTCCGCGACCACGGGCACGGGAGAAAGCTCATCAAGCATTGCTTTATTGGTAACTGCCGCAACATTTCGCTCCGCCTCGAGATGATTGAGAATAATTCCGAGACAAGGCAAGCCCGCAGCATGAATCGCCTTTACGGTGAGCAAGGTATGATTAATCGCACCAAGCCGATTGTCAGCAACGATAAGAATTGGCATTTCTAAAGCTTTGGCAAATTCAGGAATGCCAAACCCCTCTCCAAGCGGAACCTCCCAGCCTCCAGCACCTTCCACGAGGGTGAAATCTACTTCAGCTCGCACCCGCGCAATATTCGCTACCATTTCATCAAGGTTCAGCGCGCGTCGCTCAATCCTACCCGCAGGTAAAGGAGCGATTGGAGTCTTATACCAGTATGGATTAATCGTATCGATATCGACCGTGCCTCCAGCCGCCTGCCAAAGACGCTCAGCATCATCCCGCTCGCCACTACAAACAGGCTTCAGCCCGACAGCATCAGCTCCAGCTTTTCGCATCTGCTCCACGATGAGCGCCGAGACATAAGTCTTCCCCACCCCGGTATCAGTACCAGTGACAAAAACAGAATTCTGATGATTCAGGATCATAAATTACCCGCGAGATGGAGTTTAATCAGATACCAGATCGCGATCGCGATCGCGAGAGCCAGAATCTTCGCCAGCCAATTTCTCGCGAGCCACTTCTTGAGGAGGTTGTGCATGAGATGATAGGAAAATTTCGTTTAATCGTTTTCGGAAAGCTTTCTCAGATAAATCACGCTCCATCTTTCCATCGATACAAATCGAAAGCGCTCCCGTCTCTTCACTAACGATAATTGCAACGGCATCGCTTTCCTCCGAGACGCCTAGTCCAGCCCGATGTCTCAGCCCAAGTGATCGATCACTCAACTGCTTTTGGCTCACCGGGAAGACGCACCCTGCAGTCTGGACACGCTCATGAGCGATAATCATGCCTCCATCATGGAGTGCCGTTTTGTGATGAAAGATCGTCGCGGTTAGCTCTTTACTGAGAACCGCATCAATTGCGACCCCCGTTTCCGCAAAATTCTTTAACTCGATGGTTCGTTGAACCGCAAAGAGAGCGCCGAAACGTTTTTTTGAAAGCTGAATCGCCGAGTCTGCTAAAAGATCAAGAAATGCTTTCTGCTCGCTCGTTGAAAATCGAAAGAGTCTCGTACTACCTAACCGAGCGAGCGCATTACGGAGTTCAGGCTGGAAGATAATGAGAAGAGCAAAAGCCAAAACGGTAGCTACCCCTTTTAGAATCCAGCCAATGACCTCTAGCTCAAGCAGCTTAGAAGTCAGAGTCAACGCAATCATCACTGCGGATAAGCCGATCAAAATGCGCGCTCCTCGAGTTGCACGAAAGACGCGGTAAATTTGATAGATCAGGATCCAGAGCACCAGAATCTCAGCCCCTGCGCGCCAGTGGACCTTTGCCTGCTCTAGTAATTCGATCAAATTCACCCTGTGGGCTGGATCTTACCTCGCATCAAGAAGCGGTGCAAGGCACCAAGATCCCATCACGCATTCCATGGATCTTTTTCTTATCTGCAGGAACAATCGTCGCGAGGCAGCCCTTCAAATTCGTCCGCCCCTCACCGTCAACAAAGTAGTATGGACAAAGCCGAACCCGCCCTTTCATGATAAGTCGTTCTCCCGTCTCAGGATCAAAGTATGGATGCTCAATGACTTTTGCCTCCGCAAACTCCTGGAGAACCCACGGTTGATAGTCGAAATTTCCCTGCGCAGAAGTCATAGCCGACTGCCATTCAGATCCAGAGACGTCGTGTCCAATGACCACTCCACGTGATCCCCAAGCCAGTTCGTGAAAGCCACTCACCTTCAACACCAAGCGGCGCATTTTTTGACTAAATTCACCGACTTCATCCCAAGATCCGACCTCTAAACGCGGTAAGGCAGCATGTGGTGGAATTTCACTCGGATCAACCACCCAACCATAAGGAATGAGATCTCGAAGACGCTTGAGGTGACTCCCCCGCAGCTCCTTTTCCCAGATCTTCTTCATTGCGGGAGACCAAAACAGAGCCAGCCACATTTTCTCTTCTAAATGAGGCTTAAAAGGTGGCGTCACGCTGCCACGCTGAGCAAGCTCCTTCGCTCTCGGAATCGCCTCCCAATCAAAACACTCAAAAAAACGATAAACCTCCTCTTCTCCGCCAGCCCATTCCTCCGCGGAAATGACTCGATAACGCTCCCCTAATTGAGTGGCAAGCCACTCCATCTCAGGCCGATAGTCAGCTGATTCTTCTGAAACAAGAATTTCTCCTCCTTTCGGAAGAAGCGATTGAAAACCATCTAACATCCCCTTCTCCCCGCCGAAAATTTCAAACCCCGCCTGAGCGTAGCATTGTGATAGCCAAGCGAGCACCCCAATCCCACCAGGAACTGAATCTAACTCTGAAACAGCAAACCCATCTTCAGTCAGCAACAGGTCAGGACGGATGACATTTGGCATTTCATTACGATTTTCACGCTGTAGATCCACCATCCAGCTTGGTTTTCCCGCATCCAGGACCTCTGAAATCCATCTAGGTAATTTTCCCTCTCCACTCTGCCGATAAATTTCATCGCTAGCCTCCTGAAAGCGACGCAGAGGATGTCCTAAGCCTTCTAAAACCTTACGTTGCCCCTTTGCCAAAGGAAAGGGCTCAGGAGACCAAAGCCACTCGCGGTCTGCGAAAAGCCCATCGGCAGGCATAGCCTCACGGAGATCATTGATCGTTAGCGCTGACACGCAGAAACTCTAACCATCATGCGATTAGATGCAAATCTTGTGAGCTTCGGATCGTAGATCATTCATCTTTGCCATTGTCCTCTGAGATTTCCGGCTTATTCACATGCGCAGCAAATGTTCTTTCTGAATAAAATGTTCCAACTCCGGGATAAGGCGAACCCGGACGCCGAGAAGCCCTTTCTGGATCACTTGGAAGATCTCCGAGTCATGGTAACCCGGGTAGTCTTGACCCTGCTGATTGCCACCGTTGCTTGCTTCGCCTTTCGCAATGACTTGATGGATATTCTAAAAAAACCCATCACCGAAGTCTGGGAAAATCGACATCAAGCAGCTCTCCCCAGTGATATCGCCCTAGAAGATTGGGAAAAAGCTCTCGCCTTTGCCGACGTCGCTCCACAGCTTGAAAACAATCATCCGCATTTAGCAGAAAACTGGTGGCAGGAACTTGATAAAGGACGTCTCCGCCCCCTTACCAGAGCTGCTATCGTCTACCGCGCGGCAGAGCTCCTACCGGAAGAAAAGCGGGAAGATTTCCTTAAAAAACTTCCCGAAACCGAGCAAGAAATCAAAGATCTCACGCTCCAACTTCTGGAAAAAAAACCTGCCACCGATCTCAACGCCTCCGGAAACCTCCGGCTTATGAGCTCACTGAAGCCTACTGAGACTTTCATGCTCACCATGAAACTCGCCTTCTTCGCTGGTATTGTCGTCTCCTTTCCCTTCCTTCTCTACTTCATCCTCCAATTTGTCATCCCCGGCTTAAAAGCAGAGGAACGGCGTGCCCTCTGGCCCGCCATGGCAATTGGCTTTGGCCTTTTTCTCGGAGGAGTTCTTTTTGCCTATTACCTCGTTCTCCCTGAGGTCCTGAATTTCTTCTACGACTGGGGAAGCGAAATCGGCGTCTCCAACGATTGGCGCATTGGTTACTACATTTCCTTCGCCACTCAGTTCGTGCTCATCTTTGGCCTCTCCTTCGAGCTCCCAGTCATCGTCATGACACTCGTTCATCTCGAAATTCTGAGCCATACCATGATGAGGGAAACACGTTCCTACGCCATTCTAGCCATCGTGATCATCGCCGCGATCATCACCCCGACTCCAGATGCTTTCACCCTCATGCTACTCGCTGGCCCCATGATCTTCCTCTACGAGGTATGTATCTGGCTTTCCTACTTCCATGAGAAAAAGCGAGACCGTCGTGAACAAGAAGAAGAGGATGAACACCTTCGCCGTCTCCTAGCAGATCCCGACCCTGAAGATGAACTTCATGGAGATGAAGAAATCGACGATGGTGAGCCCATCACCGACGATGATGACTACATGGACTACCCTGGCGAACACCAGAATCCCGAAGAAGATCCTGATTACGACCCTCTTGATCCAGACGACGACATTCCCGAAGAGGAAAAAGATCGTAAATGATATCTGAAACCAGCTGGCTGCCCCCTCAGCCAGTCCACTCTAACTCTGAATCCAGCAGCTTTCCCTCAAGAAGATGATCAGCGAGACGGCGGGCTGTGCCCGGAGCATAAATCACCCCCTTGGAACCTAAGCCATTAAAAATCCACTCCTTTGGCTTCCGCTGGAAAAGCACAGGTTGACTCCGGCGCACGATAGGTCTCACACCTGAGACATGATCGACGATCTCGAATGGCTTTCTCGTAAACCCCTCTAATATTGCAACCACCTTCTCACGCCCCTCAGACGTCGGGCCTCGCTCAAAACCATCCCAATCATAAGTCGCACCAACTCGGTATTCATGCTGCCCAATTGGAATCAACCACCCACCACCAGTGAGAATATTTTCCTGCTGCCAGTCGGTGATTCGGACTTTCAGCATCTCTCCTTTTGCACACCGATGGCTCAAGCCCTTGGCATCATCTTTCATCAATCCCCGTGCTCCAGTGCAGGAAATTTTCACCTCACAGCTTCCCTGCTCGAAACGAACGCCTAATGCCAGCAAAGCCTGCCGAGCCTGCTCTAAAAATCGACTCGTATCAAGCCACCCCCCTCCGCGCCAGAACACCCCCTCGGCACTAATCGATTCGACCCATGGTCTTACCAGAGCCTCTTTCTTTTCAAACTTAGCCTGATCTGAAAGCCATTTTCTAAAAATAGGCATCGGCTTAAAAAGACTCACATCGAGAGACTCGTAAAAACGCAATGCTTCTGGCCAGAAATCGTTAATCCTCCAGCTAGGTTGAAAATTCTTCCCCGCCACCGGATTTACCAAACCGGCAGCGACCCTCGTACTTCCGCCCAGACCATCATCATGGACAAAAACTTTCGCCCCGCGATGAGCAAGGGCGAGAGCAAGACAGGCTCCGGCTAAGCCGAAGCCCTCAATCTGAATCGTCATGCCTGAAGCATCACTGCTCCCGCACCCGATAGAAGCCTTTTTCTTCAGTAGTTGGCAGAGTCACCGTGGCAGTATAAATCCCTGCATTTTCAGTCACTGGTGAAGCCGCAACTACTTGCCAAGTCGGGTTTTCTAGAACTGGACTAAAATCCACAACAAAGGAGAGCCCCTCTTCCCAAGCCCAAGTAAGGGTAAACTGTCCAGGTGTCGAAGTCGGAGAAATCGCGACCGATGGCCGATCACCCGTCATCGGTGGATTTACCACTGCTGGAGCCGCCTGCTCGAAAATCTGAAGATCAAAAACAAGATCAGAACTATCTGCAGCAGCATTGTGCACACTCACGGCCACTTCCACAGGTTGATTTGCAGGCAAATTCAGACCACCGATAATGGCCCCTTGAGGATGCTTCTCTGTCTGAAGATTTTTCGGTCGTGGATTTTCAGCCAGTAACTGCCAATCATCAGCATCTGCCCCAGAAGCGACATTGATACGTGACCGTTCTTCGCCATTAATATAGATAATCGCACCATCATCAATAAGCCCATAGACTGCCAGATCTGAAATGGTTTTGGTAGGCGTGAAGGTAGTTCTAAAATAGGCCGTATAACGGGTCCCAGATGGAGGAAGATTCACATCACCTCGCATCGCCCAGATATTAGAATCCGTAGATACCGATCCTGTTTCGAGTGCATCAATCCCTCCGTACCCCAGCGGCGCTGTTGCTGTTGTAAAGTCAGGTCCATTATATCCAGCCTCAATTTGCCAACCTGGATTCCCATTTGCCCCAAAGAAGTCAGGATCTCCAGAACTTGGATCTGCGGGAGCATCACTCCCGTCCGTGAAGAGTAAATAATCCCACTGAGATCCAGGACTCAAAAGCTCATCGATTGGATTAATCCCTTCAAAAACTGCGGCACTCTCTGGCTCAGAACTACGGGGACCTCTCCCAGTAAAAGCATTTCCATAGCGAAGCTCCACATCTCCAGAATCACCACCTATCCCATCCACTGCGATGTAATAAGTCTCGCCTGCGACAGCATCAAACTCTACCGAAGTCCCCTCATAAAAAGGCTCCTCTCCAGCCGAACTTGAAGCAAATGGCGAATCCGACCAATT